>NZ_LIQZ01000260.1 GCF_001418655.1 Streptomyces phaeochromogenes
GTGTATCAGAGACAGGGGGTGGAGGCGTGGCGGGGAGGCGCGGTTGGGGAGGTGTGCGCGCCAGGGCCAGATCATCGAGTACCTGCCCTTGCCTGGGCCCCGTCCGCAGGGCCGGGTTGGTCGTCGCGGCAGGCGAGTTGGCCGCGTACGCCGACGTCGCCGCATCGGGCGACGCCTGCCCCGTAACCGCCTGGTGTGTCAGCTCGTGCTCAGTGGTGTGTTCTCCTCGGCGTCGAGCTGGTGGTTCGCCCAGATGTAGCTTTCGGGGAGGAGGTCAGTGATGGGGACCGTCCGGAGGCCGTCGTTTGTTCCGATGATGACCTTGAGGGCTGGGAAGTAGTCGAGAAGGACCTGGCGGCAGCGACCGCATGGGGGCACGACGCCTCGGTCGCGGTCGCCCACCGCGACGATGGTGTCCAGGTCATAGGCACCCTGGGCGGCAGCGGTGCCGATCAGGACCAGCTCCGCGCAGGGGCCTCCGGTGAAGTGGTAGGCGTTCACCGCGGTGACGATCCGGCCGTCCCGGGCGCGGGCCGCGGCGGCCATGGTGTGGTTGTCGCCCCGGCAGCGGGTGGCCGCGATGTGTGCCGCTGCCCGGATCAGTTCGTGGTCGACGCGGTCGGTCTGTGGGGTCATCTTCTCTGCCTCTATGCCTTTGTGCCTTTGTGCCTTTGTGCGGTGTCGGGCGACGTTGGCCAACCTCCAAGTGAAGATCAAGCTCGCTGCACCCGGCACCGGGCGGCCCCCGTCACCCCCTCCGCCCCAAAGTAGGTTCGTCGAACAGGGCGAGTTCGTCGCCGGTCGGGGCCTCGAAGAGGTCTGCGTACGGTTCGAGCATCTCGCGGGTGATCTGGGCCGTCCCCCGCTCGCCCTTCTCGTTGCGGGCGTCGAGGCGGCGGCACAGTTCGTCGAGCGGCGCCGTGAGGTAGTGCAGTTCGACGGGTACGCCGAGTGCGCGGGCGCGGAGACGCTGGTCGTCCCGCTCGGAGCGGGACCAGAAGCCGAACTCCAGGATGACGCTCTGTCCGAGCTTCAACAGGTCCTGGGCGTGCTGGGAGAACCGCCTCTCAAGGCGGTCGCGTGCCTGTACGTCGAACAGGTCGATGCCGAGGTCCGCCAGCCATTCGTCCGGGCAGAGGCGTACGGCCGGAATCGCATCCGCCAGGTGCTTGGCCAGTGTTGTCTTTCCGGAGCCCGGGAGTCCGCACAGCAGGATCAGGCTCGGCTCGTGTCCCGCGTCCACCAGGTTCCTCCACAGCGCCTCGGGATCATCAATCACTGCCGCACATGCTGACGCAGCCGAGCCCAACCGCAGAAGTGGATTTCAGCGGTACGGACGCTCGGTGCTTCAGTCGGATGTCTGGTGCGACCTGCGCCTCTCGGCGTTCAGTGCGTTGCTGATCTCCAGCAGGCGGCTCTCGGGTATGGCGAAGGAGTTGCCGGGGTTCCGGTAGGAATGCCCGCCGTCGTTGATCCAGATGCCGTCTGCCGACCGCCAGTGCGCGGGCGCCCATTGCCCCTGCTTCTCAAGAAGCGTCCTCGCCACTTCGGCGGGCTCCTCGATCACGGTGAGAGCAGCCAGAGCGGCTGTCAGGGCGACGGCCGCGTCGTCGGGGAGCAGCGCATCCCCGAGAGTCGGGAAGAGGAGCAGGAGGCGCGCGTCGGAATCGTCAACGCCCTCCGCTGCCGGCTGTCGAGCAGCGGACAGCAGTTCCGGCCATGCCGTGCCGGGTCCCATGAAGTGGCCGTCGTCCACGGCGAGGATTTCCGCCGCGGACCAGGTCGGGTGGTGAATGAGGTAGTCCACCCCCTGGTCGCCCTCGAAGTTGCGGTAGACGACGTGGATGGTGTGACCGGAGCTCAGGGGCAGCCTGAACACCGGCCACTCATGCGCGGCGGAGAGCCTGCGGTTGAGCTCGACGGCCGCGTCCCAGTCGGCGCCGAACGCTGCCCGTTGCGCGTCCTCCCCACGCAGGCAGGAACCGAGGTGCACCGGCCAGAACAGCGGATCGTCCAGGTAGGCGCCGCCCTCGACCAGATGGCCATGTTCGTATCCGGGGATCTTCAGCACGCGAGGATGGTGGCACGAGGCACTGACACCGCCTCGGCCGCCACCTCCCCATCGAGCTTCCTCCGCCCTCGACCCTCGACCTTCAACCCACAACCCGCGACCCGCGACCCGCGACCCGCGACCAGGTGCAACACGGCTCAGACCAGCTCAGGTTGTGGTTCCTGCTGTCGCACCGGTGCAGCCCTCGGCTCCCACAGCGCGACGGTCCTCGCGTAGCCGTAGATCACCGACGTCATCGCCAGGATGAGGAGTGGTCCGTACAGCCACGGGTGCCTGGCCATTTCCAGGGGCAGGTAGCGGTAGGACACCAGGAGTGCGGCGAAGACGGTGGTGCCGTAGGCGACCAGTTGGAGGCCCGGGCGGTCCCAGCCTCGGTCGAACGAGCGCAGAGCCGCCTCGATCGTCAGGGTGAACACCACGCCGGCGATGAGGTCCACGCCGTAGTGGTAGCCGAATCCCAGGGTTGCGCCGAGGGTGGCCAGCAGCCAGAACGTGCCTGCGAATCGCAGGATCCGCGGGGCCTTCCGGGAGTGGATGAAGATCGCGGTGGCCCATGCCGTGTGCAGGCTGGGCATGCAGTTGCGTGGGGTGATCTCGTCGAACGGCATGGGGTGCGGGGTGCTGATCGGCGGCAGCGTCTGCGGCCACAGGTCGGCCACCGCCCATTGCCCGCTGGGCGGCGCTTCCGGCCACAGGCCGACCGACGACCAGTGCTCGACGCCGGTGCCGTAGGCGAAGACCGGTCCGACCACCGGGAAGATCATGTAGATGGAGGGCCCGAGGAGGCCGATCACCAGGAACGTACGCACCAGATGGTGGCGCGGAAAGCGGCGCTCGGCCGCCACGTTGCGCAGTTGGTACAGCGCGACGACGACCGCGGCCACCGCGAGCTGGCCGTAGACGATGTTGAGAAGATTCGAGCCGATCGGGCCGGTGGCCGCGACCATCCGGCCCACCAGCCACGACGGGTTGCCCAGCGCGTGATCGGCGGTTGCCACGTACTGGTCGAGCACCCCTGGGCGGGTCCTGGCGGTGATGAGCAGCCAGGTGTCGCCGGTTTTGCGGCCGGCCACCAGCAGCAGGCCCAGCCCGACGCCCTTCAGCAGCAGGACACGTTCCCGGCCGGTACGGCGGGTGACGGCGACGACCGCGCAGCCCAGGATCACCCACAGCGCGCCGTTGCCGAAGGGATGGCCGTCGGTCACCTTGGCGTCCGCCACCCAGCGGACCGCCAAGAAGACGACGTCGATACCGATCGCGGCGCCAAGCGCGATGAACCGTTGGCGCCAGGTGAGTACCACCATCATCAACGCCATACCGGCATACAACAGAAAGCCGGATTTGGGGGCGAATATCGCTTCTCGCGCCTGGTTGGTGATCGGCCCCGGCTCACCGTAGTGACGTGCGGCGATCTCCAGCACGACAAGGAATCCGAGGCCCACGGCAGCCGCCACGGCCCAGAGTCCCGCCCGTGACCGGCGCCCCGCGGAGAACGTAATTCCGCGTCTTATTCGCGAGAAGTCCCGCGATGTTATGTATCTCAAGTTTCAGCCGATTTAATAGATTTTGGTCAAGGATCGGAGTGGTTTCGCTCGCCGCCTTCCACTCGTGGCCGTTCCCTCCCTGATGGAGAACAGCCGCCCGACGGAGGAAGACGGAAAGATTACGGTCCGGGTTCCGGCCACCCGCAAACGACCCCGCCCAGGGCCTGCCACTGAAGTGATTTCGCATCTGGTGTCGGGCAGGGGAATGCGAATGGTGTTGCGCGCAGGGGACCCGCACACCATCGGCGGATACACGCTGGAGGACCGGCTCGGCTCCGGCGGAATGGGCACGGTGTATCTGGCCCGCTCGGAATCCGGGCGCAGGACCGCGCTGAAGGTCGTACATCAGCAGTTGGCCGACGACGAAGAATTCCGGGTGCGGTTCCAGCAGGAGGTCGCGGCGGCCCGGCGGGTGAGCGGGGCGTTCACCGCCCCGGTCGTGGACGCGGACCCGGACGCCTCGCTCCCCTGGATGGCGACCTCGTACGTGCCCGGCCCCACGCTCGCCGAGCGGGTCGCGGCGGACGGTCCGCTGAGCCGTGCGGAACTGCGGCGGCTGGCGATCGGGCGGCGGGAAGGACAGCGGAGAGGACAGCTCCGCCTACACGGCCCTCGTGTTCATCGATCCGGACAGCGGGGCGAAGCGTCGGGTGGCACTGCGCCGGGCGATCCCCAGCGAGGCGGTGGAGCCCTCGCTGGTGGGCGACACGGTGTACTTCGTACGGCAGAACGGCGAGGTCACCGACGTCACCACCGGCGGCAAGCTGCTGTGGACGAAGGCAACGGGGGTGGAGCGGCTGAGTACACCCACCGTCTCGGCCCGCCGCGGCGCGCTGTACCTCGCCACCCCCGGCGGCCGGGTGGTCGCCCTGGACCTCACCGACGGCCGGGTGCTGTGGCAGGAGAAGCCGCGCACCGATCCCGGAGGCGTCCAGGCCGACCTGGCGATCATCGGCGACGCCCTGTATGTGGTGTACGGATGGGACACCACCGACGTCTTCAGCATGGATGTCAGCACACGGCCTCAGCGAGGGAAGGCCACCGCGTCACCGGCCAATTCCTCGCAGGCCAACTCCTCTCCGGCCACCGCGTCTCCGGCCCGCTGACGCCGGGCGTCATATCTGTTGCAGGCGGTGCGCGCCGAGGGCCCACTGACCGGCAGCCCGACGCCTCACCACGCCGTGGCCAGCCACGCGGCCACCCCCGCGAGGGCGATGAGGGTGACGTTGAGGCCGGTCTCCTTGGTCTCTCCCCGGGACAGGTGCAGGGCGGTCGCCAGGATCTGGAGTACGAGGAAGCCGAGTGCGGCGAATATCGCGAGGGCGGGGGCCGTCCCCGTGAGCGGCGGCAGTACGAGGCCGGCGGCGCCGAGGATCTCGATGGTTCCGATGGCCCGGACCGCACCCATCGGAACCGTGTCCACCCAGCCCATCATGGGCGCGAGTCGCTCCTTGCTCTGCGCGACCTTCTTGCCACCCGCGTACAGGTAGAAGGCGGCGAGGAGTCCGGCGACGATCCAGTAGGCGATCTCCATGTTCTGCGTCCTCCGTCATGGTTACCACTTGTAAGTAGGCACATGGTCGGTGACTATCGAGACCCTTACAAAAGGCACACCGGTGTGCGTTGCGAACAGGGGACGCCGATGTCGAAGTACCGCAGGACCTGTCTCATCCGCGGCGACGGCGGCCGTGCGATCCGGGGCATCCTGGACCGCGTCGGCGACAAGTGGACGCTGCTGGTGGTGGCCACCCTCGACGGCGAACGCCTGCGCTTCACCGAGCTGCAGCAGCGCATCCCCGGCATCTCGCAGCGCATGCTCACCCGCACGGTCCGGCACCTGGAGCGCGACGGCCTCGTGACCCGCACGGCGTTCGCGGAGGTCCCGCCGCGCGTCGAGTACGAACTCACCGCGATGGGCCGGACCTTGATCGAGCCCGCCGTGGCACTGGCCGAGTGGGCCGTCGACAACAACCCCGACATCGAACGGAACCAGACGGCGTACGACACGGAGCGTCCCTGAGACCCCGGTCGCGGTGGGTCGGGGTCACTCGGGCGACTGAAAACCGTTCACTGCCCCAACGGCGCCGGTGGTGTGGCGTCCGGGACGGCGGCGGTCGGGGCCGGTGGGTGCGCGGTTTTCGTCCGTTCCTTCGTGAGGGCGGCGGTGAGGGTGCGGGCTTGGAGGGGATCGGCCGGCAGGACGTGGGAGGCGAACCAGCGGGCGGACGACGGGTCGGGGGACGGTTCGACGAACTCCGCGCCCGCGTAGTCGTCGAGCGGCGGATCGTAGATGTAGCCCGCGACCACTCCGTGCCTCACCAGGCGCCGCACGAGGGCGTCGCGGTCGTGGACCAGGAGCGGGACCCGGAAGAGCGGAAGCGGGCCGCCCCGTGCCGCGCGGTCGCGGAGTGCCGGCGAGGCCCAGGCCGTGCCGGAGAGGACACTGACGCCCGCTCGCCGGCGGGTGAGGTTCTCGTCGAGCAGCGCCATGCGGAGCTTCAACTGCCCGCGGACCAGGGTTCCGTGGCGCGTCCGGAAGTCGTGGAGGTCGACACGTATCCATGGCTCGTACGCGGTCAGGCTCGGCGCCTGAAGTGCGCTGACGGCTAGCCGGGGCGCGTGCAGGGCCATGCGGAAGTCGTCGCGTTCGAGGAGGCCGAGGCGTTGCATCGTCCGCCAGGCCGGGCGCACCAGGTGCAGGGTGCGGACGGCCGAACGGGCCAGTGGGCGCAGGGCCGTGGCCAGGTCGCCTGCCAGGCGGCCCGGCACCAGGAGGTCGTCCCGCAGCAGCTCCAGCTCCCGGCGGGTGCGCGCGTCCTCCACGGCCAGGAAGCCGCCCGCCATCGCCGCCACGTGCTTGGAGAGGCTGAAGGCCGCCGCCGTTCCGAACGTCCCGATCGGCTGCCCGTCCAGGTGCGTGCCGATCGCGTGCGCGGCGTCCTCGATCAGGGGTATCCCCAACTCCTCGCAGCGCAGGCGCAGTTCGACGACCCGGTCCGGCATGCCGTACAGGTTCGTGGTGAGGACGGCGTCCACACCGCGCCAGGTCGACTCCGGTACGGCGGCCGGGTCGATGTTGCCGTCCCAGACCGACACGGGGGCGAGCACCGGGCGCAGTCCGGCCGCGAGGACGACGAAGAGGATCACGTCGTCGTTCACCGGTGACATCAGCACCCGTCCGCCCGGCCGGCACCAGCGCCGCAGTGCCAGGTACAGGGCCAGGCGTGCCGAGGGCGTGTAGACGCACTCCCGTCCGAGCCGGCGTGCCATCGTCGCGGCGAGCCGCGATCCGTACGGCATCGTCACCTCTCCCGCCGCGGGGCCGCGTTGCCCCGCGCGTTCGGGTTCCGCTGTGAGCCGGCGTTCGCGTTGCCCGGCTGGTTCGGGTTGCCCGGCTGGTTCGCGGCGCCCTGACCGCTCGCGCCCCGCTGCCCGCCCGCGTTCCGTCGCGGGGCAGCGCCGGATCCCGTACCCGCACCGGATCCCGTACCCGTGCCGGAGCCCATACGGCCCGTCGTGCGCAGCGTGCCGACCGTCTTCAGCAGCCGGTCGGCCGGTTCCCGCAGCCGCGGGTGGGCCAGGACCGTGTTCCGCAGCCCGCGCACCGGCCTGCGCCACAGCCGGTGTGCCGTGGCCACCGGGTGGGGGCGGACCGCGAAGCCCTCGCCGACGCGCAGTTCGCGGGTCTTGAGCCAGTCCTTCCACTCCTTGTCGCCGCGCCCCAGGTCCATGAGCCGCACACCGTCCCGGCCGGCGGCCTCGGCCATGCGCAGATGCATGATCAGGCCGGGCGAGTAGTACTGGAGGTCGGGGTCGTACGCGGTGAACCACGGCGCGAACACCGTGCGCGACCGCGGCCCGAAGTGCGCGGCCACCGGCCGGTCCCCCGCGTACACCACGGACAGCACCCCGGTGAAGTGCTCCTCGCGGACCTGGAACAGCTGCTCCACGAGCTCCACGATCCACGGCCGCGCGAACCGGTCCATCCGCCCGGTCCTGCGGTACTGGGCGGACTTCCACCGCATGAGCGTGCGCAGCGCCGCCGGATCACGCTCGTCGAAGACGAACCGCATCTCGCCAAGGTCGCGCGCCAGCCGGCGTTCCTTCTTCAGCGTCGTCTTGGCCAGCCCCGGGTACGCGCCGCGCAGCCACTCCGCGTAGCCCGCGTCGTCGCCGTCCTTCAGGTCGATGGCCGGTGAGGCGAACGTCCCCGTGACGTACGCCCCGAAGGGCTTCTGCTCCTCGACGAGGTGGTCGAACTCGAAGACCGAGAGCCCGCAGGCCCGCAGCAGTTCCCGGGTGTCCCAGGTGACGCCGGGCCGGTGCACGAGGGCCTGGGCGTCGGAGAGACCGAGTCCGATGGCCCGGCCGACCCCTAAGGCGTTGCGCTCGTACGGGAGGAAGCCGACGGCCTCTCCGTCCTCGTGCAGGACCGCCACCCGCGCCCCGCCGCGGTGCCGGCCGATCCCCGCCGCGAACTCCGGTGCCAGGAAGGGGTTCGCGTAGTCCGGTGACTCGTCCATCGCGCGGTGCCAGGCCCTGCGCAGTGGCAGGCTCAGTTCCTCGGGTCTGTGGATCGTGATGGTGCTCATGGATCGCACGGGCAGCCCCCCATTCCCCCATGACGCGCTCTCCGCGTCCCGCCCCCGCCTCGAACTGTTCGGCGGGGCTCAAACGTCGCGAAACAGTACGCACGCTGTCAAGGGTGGTGTGAGTAATGGAAGCGTCACGGATCGGACTGCCCGGTCCGCACGCGGAACGAGCCCCCGCCGGCCACCGTCCGCCTCAGGTGAATCGGTGCCCTGATTGCCCTACAGTGTGAGGATCTTGTGATGTCGACAACGGGGGCACACCATGGCGCTGTTCGGAAACGCGCACACCATCGATCCGGCGAAGGCCCAGCACGACTACGCGCGGCTGCTCGGGCAGGACGAGCAGGTGTACGCGGCGTACCTGCTGATACGCGACACCATCCTCTTCACCGACCGCCGTCTCATCCTGGTCGACAAGCAGGGCATCACCGGCAAGAAGACGGAGTACCACTCCGTCCCCTACCGCAGCATCACCCACTTCTCCGTCGAGACCGCGGGCCACTTCGACCTCGACGCCGAGCTGAAGATCTGGATCTCCGGCACCCCCGCGCCGATCGAGAAGACCTTCACCAAGGGCGTGGACATCTACGAAGTGCAGGCGATCCTCACGCAGTTCGTGGCGCGCTAGCCGCGCGGGGTGCGGGGCGCAGCCCCGGCGCCAGGCTCACCGTCACGGCGATCGACGCCAGCGCGATCACCGTCATCGCCGTGCCCGGTGACGTCAGTTGGGCCGTCGCGCCCGCCAGGGCCGCTCCCACCCCCTGCATCGTCAGCATTCCGGACGAGTGCAACCCCAGTGCGTGGCCGGACAGTTCGGGCGGGGTCACCGCCATGAGGCGCTCCTGCTGCAGAAGGCTCGCCGCGAATCCGGCCGACGCCAGAGTGGCGAGGCCCGCCGCCGGGAACGGCCCCGGGCGCAGAACGAAGAAGACGTACGGGGCCGCCAGCAGCAGAAGCAGCGGTACGCCCAGTCGCGGGCGCAGGCGCGGCGGCACGAACCGGGCCACCGTGACATCGCCCGCCAGCATGCCCAGGGCCGCGCAGGCGAAGAGCAGCCCCGCGTGGTCGGGAGCGTACGAGACATAGAGGGACTCGCAGCCGACGATCAGACCGTTGGGGATCCACAGGGCCAGGAACAGGTGGCGGCGGGGGCGGGCGGCGAGCAGGGCCGCGTTCGTGCGCCGGGTCTCGCGCACCGACGGGCGGCCCGTGGCTCTCGGCGGGCGGGCGGTCAGGCTGAAGCGGGACACCGCGGCGGCGGTCACGTACAGGGCAGCCGCCGTGAGGAGCGTGCCGCGCGGGGACAGAAACGCGATGAGTACGCCTCCCGTCGCGAACCCCACGACCTGGGTGACCCCGTTCGCCATGTTGAAGACCGAGCGGCCGAGAATGTAGCCGTCCTTGATGTGGGCGTCCTCGCGCAGGATCTCGTTCAGCAGGCCCCAGCGGACCCCGCCACCGAGGGACGCGACCAGGCCCAGTACGAGGATCAGGGCGAAGATCCCCCACAGGGGCGGCGGGGCCGCCAGTGCCGCCGTACCCGCCGCGAACGCCAGCGCGGTCCCCGTCAGCGTGGCGCGGGGCGGCAGCCGGTCGGCCGCCGACAGGAGCGTGGTCGCGCCCAGCACCTGGGCCAGCGACGGGCCGAACATGCTCAGGGCCGACAGCAGCGGCGAGTCCGTGGCCCGGTAGACCAGCGTGCCGAGCGCGAGCCCGCTCATCGTCTGGGCGGCCACCTGCGCCGAGGAGGCCAGGAAGAGAGGGGTGAACTCCGGGGTGCGGAAGAGGGATCGGTACGAGGTCATGGGCATGCCCGGAGTCTCGGACCGGCGCCGGAGCGGCAGGTAGAGTTTCGCGTCTGCGCGAAACAGACAGCGCACCGGACAATCGGACAGCTGCCGGGGAGGCCGCCGACATGGGCTGGTGGCAGGTCAACGCCGACACCCTCGCGGGCAGCCGGTTCGTGCTCTCGCCGCTGGCCGAGACCTTCGCCTCTCTGAAGGCGCTGCGGGCGGGAACTGCCGCGCACCCGGGCGAGCGGACCTGGCTGGAGGCCCATCTGCCGGGCTACGGACAACAACTGGCCGCCGATCCCGTGACCGCCGCCCTTGTCCGGGCCGGGCTCGGGCCGGAGTGGATCGCCGACTTCCTCACGCCCACCCCGCGCGGCGAGGAGGACTTCGAAACCGAGGTCGCCCGCGTACGCGGCACCTCCCCCGAGGCCGCCCGAGCCCACCTCTCCATGGCCCTGCGCGGCCCGCTCCCCCGCATCCTCCAGGACCGCGACGACCTCCCCGAACGCGCCGCCGACCTGCTCACCCACGTCTGGACCGAGGCCGTACGCCCCTACTGGCCCCGGCGCCGTCGCGTGCTCGAAGCCGATGTCGTCGCCCGCACCGCCCAGCTGAGCCAGGGCGGCTGGGCGGCGGCCCTCGACGCGATGCGGCCGGGCATGCGCTGGCTCGGCGAGAACCGGCTGCAGATCAACCTCCACGAGTACCCGCCCCGCGAGATCTCCGGCGCCGAGCTCCTCTTCGTACCCGTGACACCGCAGCGGCAGGGCTGGGTGTCGTGGGAGGAGCCCGACCGGTACGCGGTCGTGTACCCGTGCTCGGGCGCGCTCGCGGACACCGGGCCGACGGCCGCGGGCGCCCCCGAGAGCCTCAGCCGGCTGCTCGGGGCGGGGCGGGCGGGCGTCCTCGTTCTGCTCGACTCCCCGATGAGTACGAGCCAGGTGGTGGCCGTCACCGGCCAGGGGCTCGGCTCGGTCGGCCGCCACCTCAAGGTCCTGCTCGACGCCCGGCTCGTCGAGCGGCGGCGCTCCGGACGGTCGGTCCTCTACTACCGCACCCCCGCGGGCGAGGTTCTCGTCGCGGCCCAGGGGGACCGGGGCGACCGGGGCGCCGCCCGTGCCCCTTCGGACCGGAGTTAGCATCCGTTTATGACTACTGACTCAGTTCTCGACGTCGACATCGATGCCCTGCAGGGCGGTTCCGCGGACCTCGGCCAGTACAAGGGCCAGGCCGTGCTCATCGTCAACGTGGCCTCCAAGTGCGGGCTCACCCCCCAGTACGGGGGCCTGGAGCGACTGCAGGAGCGGTACGCGGCACAGGGCTTCACCGTGCTCGGCGTGCCCTGCAACCAGTTCATGGGCCAGGAGCCCGGCACGTCCGAGGAGATCGCCGAGTTCTGCTCGGCGACGTACGGCGTGACCTTCCCGATGACCGAGAAGGTCGACGTGAACGGGGACGCACGGCACGCGCTGTACGAGCGGCTCACCGGTTTCGCGGACGGCGAGGGGCACAGTGGTGACATCCGCTGGAACTTCGAGAAGTTCCTGATCGGCCGGGACGGCACGGTGGTCGCCCGCTTCTCGCCGCAGACCGAGCCGGAGTCGGCCGAGGTAGTGGCGGCCGTGGAGGCACTCGTCGCCTGACGCGGCGGCTCCCACCGGTTGCCGTCGCCCGACCCGGCGGCTCCCGTCGGTTGACCTTGCCCCTGGGGCAAGGAGCACCGTTCTCCCCGCCGGGCGGCAGTCGCCCGGTGACGGAGGATGGGCCCGTGGAACCCGTGACCGACACGACCGACGCGTTGCCCCCGGCCGAGGGCCTGCTCACGATCGGCGCGTTCGCCGCCCGTGCGCGGCTCTCGCCGAAGGCGCTGCGGCTGTACGACCGGCTGGGCCTGCTGCGCCCCGCGCACGTCGACGACACGACCGGCTACCGCTACTACCAAGCCGCCCAGGTCGAACGCGCCCGCCTGGTCTTCCTGCTGCGCGGACTCGACATGCCGCTCGCCCGGATCGCCGAGGTCGTGGAGCGGCAGGAGACCGACGGGCAGGCCGCCGCGGACCTCGTGACCGCCTACTGGGCGGACGTCGAGGAACGCCTCGCCGGTCAGCGGACACTCGCGCACTACCTCCGTGGACGCCTTTCCGGAAGGAGTTCCGAGTTGTACGCGACATTCGAGGTCCACACCGTGGACGTACCGGAGCAGTGGGTCATCACCGAGAAGCGGCACACCCTCGTGGAGGAGCTGCCCGTCTGGATCCCGGCGTCACTGGGCCGGCTGGAGGCGGCGGCGAAGGAGTGCGGCGGCACGACGGGCGCGCCCTTCGTCGTCTACCACTCCGAGGTCTCCCAGGAGAGCGACGGCCCCGTGGAGTCCTGCGTCCCCGTGGCCGACCCGGAGGCCGCCCGCACCTGGGCCGCCCAGCACGCCCGCGCCTGGAACACAACGGCCCGCCTGGAACCCGCCCACCGCCTCGCCTACACCCGCATCACCAAGGCCCAGGTCGCCAACCCCCAGATCCACGCCGCCTACGAGGCGGTAGAAGCCTGGCTGACCAAAGAGGGACTCCCCTACGCGGGCCCCTGCCGAGAGATCTACTTCACCGACTGGGACGAGGCGGGCCCAGAGGACGAGGTCTGCGACGTGGCGTTCCCGTTTTAGGGCCACAGGGAACGACGCGGCCCTTCGACTTCAGGGGCGCGGGGAACGGCGCAGGCTTTTCGCTTCTAGGGGCGCGGGGAACTGCGCGAGTCCCGCACCGGCCCGCGCCGAACCCACGACATCCGCCACCCCACCCACCTAGGGGCGCGGGGAACTGCGCAACCAGCACCTGACCGACCCGCACCCGACAACAAACCCCCGCGCAAGCATCACCCGGTCCCCCGCACAGCCTCCCTCATCTCCTCAGGACACCCCGTCCCCCGGGGCAACTGATAAGGCGCAGCCAGTCGATACGTGCCGGCCCGCGGAGCGAGCAGCTCCGTCCACTTGTCCCCGTTGACGTCCTCCTCCGTCTCCATCAGACACCCGTTGACGTTCTCGTACGTCTTGGGCGTCTCGTCGTCCTCCTCCCGCAGCCGCTTCGACTCCTCGGTCTCCTGCGGCGGCTTCACGCTCTTGCCCTCCGCGTCGACGAGCCCGAGCCACGGCGAGTACGGGATCCGGATGAGCACCCGCCCCGCCCGCTTCACCTCGATGGTCAGCTCACCCTGCTCGGCCCGGTCGACGACGGCGGGCGGGTCGGCCATCGGGGTGGGGTCGGTGACCTGGAAGAGCTGCCAGTTGGCGTCGCCCCAGACCTGCTTCAGATACGGCATGCCGCGCTGCACGAGCTCCCGCTCGCGCTCACCGCCGTCGCCGTCGGGCTCGCCCTTGGGGACGACGACGAAGTGGACGGCCCAGCGCCGCAGCCACTCGTGGTAGTTCGCGGAGTTGAGGGTGTCGTCGTAGAAGAGGGGGTTGCGCTCCATGTCCGCCTGGCGGTTCCAGCCCCGGGCGAGGTTGACGTACGGGGCGAGGGCGGACGCCTCCCGGTGGGAGCGGGCCGGTACGACCTCGACGCGGCCCTTCTCGGCGCCGGCGACCTGGAGCTCGTTGACCAGCGGGGCCAGTTCGCGGGCCCAGGAGGCCGCGGGCGTCGTATGCACTATGTCGTCGACGGCCTTGAAGCCGATCCAGGCGTTCATGCCGATGAAGGTCACGACGATCGCGTACCACTTGCGCGAGCGCGGCACCGTGAAGGGCAGCGCGGCGATCAGCACGACCCCCGCCAGGAGCATGGGCAGGCGGCTGATGTTGGAGCCGATCTGCGAGCTGATCAGCCAGACCAGGAGGACGGAGAGTCCGTACACCGCGGCCGTGATCCGGACCGTCTTCCACTCCTTGGGGACGAGGAGGAAGACGAACACCGAGTACGAGAACGGCAGCAGGACCGAAGCCCACAGCATCGGCTGCGTACCGGAGAAGGGGAACAGCCACGCGGAGACGCCCACGACGGCGGCGGGCGCGAGGCCCAGCGCGTACGCGCCCGGGCGGCGCTTCTGCAGGAAGAGCGCCACCGCGACGAAGCCCACGAAGAGTCCGGCGACGGGTGACGCGGCGGTCGCGAGCGCGGCGAGAGGCGCGGCGCACAGGGCCTTGGCCCAGCGTTTGTAGCGCCAGCGGTACGGCCAGCAGAAGACGACGGCGGTCGCGCCGAGCGCGAAGACCATGCCGAGGCCGAAGGTCACGCGTCCCGAGGCCGCGTTGCACAGCAGCGCGAACACTCCGGCGAGCGACGGCCACACCGGGTTCCGTACGGCCCTGGTGCGCATCAGGATCAGCGTGAGCAGCCCGGCGGAGATCGTCCCCGCGATCATCAGCGTCGTACGCACGCCGAGCACGGCCATCAGATACGGCGACACCACGCTGTACGAGACCGGGTGCATCCCGCCGTACCAGGCCAGGTTGTACGCCGAACCCGGGTTCCGCCCGACGAACTCGGCCCACGCGTCCTGCGCCGCGAGGTCGCCCCCGCTGTTCGCGAACGTGAAGAACCAGATGACGTGGAGGATGCCGGAGAGTGCGGTGGCGAGGGTCGCGGGGTGCCGCAGGAAGCGGTGGAGACGAGTGGCCTCGTGAACGCCGTCGGGGTCCGCGCGGTGCTCGCCGTCCTCGGAGTCCGAGTCGTTCTCGGGGCCCTCGGCCGACTCGGAGGAGTCAGAAGCGTCAGAGGCGTCAGAGGCTTCGTCCGGTTCGGGGCGTTCAACGTTCCGTGTACGCAGGCGTATTCGCTGGCCGGCTTCTTGGCCCGGCTCGGCGTCGTCGGCGTGCGTCGGCTCCGCTGTCGCCACGTGAAGGCACTCCCGTGTCCCGTTGTCTCGCTGCTCGGCCGGGCCCCGCGGCGGGCGACCTTGCCCTTCTCGCGACGCTAGCACGCACCCCGGCCCGGAGCGCCGGGGCGGTGCTCCGTCGGCGACGTACGACCGATTCGGCACGGCTTGGGAGCGTTAGCCCCCAAGCCGCCGCGGCTCAGTTCGTACGGACGTCTGTACGTCCGTCCGTCCGCCCGTCCGTCAGCTCACGCGGGTGAGCTTGGACCCGTAGCCCGGTTCGACGAGGTCCGACTTGAGCGCGACCGGCACCTCGACGGCGTTGCCGCTCGTGCCGTCACCGACGCTCAGGGAGCCGACCTTGGTTCCCGCCTTGGCCTCGTTCGGGATGGTCGTGCCGTCCTCGCCCAGCTTCAGCTTGACGGTCTGTCCGGCCCAGCCCACCGCGGAGACGTCCTTCGTGGCGACGACCGCCGTGTGACCGCCGAGCCCGTCGTCCACGTACCCCACGACGTCACCCTTCTTCAGGATCTTCCGCGAGGTCAGCGCCTCCTGGGCGGCGATCATCGCCTCCTTGCTGACCGCGTTGACCGTGTCGATGATCGGCGGCTGGTGCTGGCCGAGGACCGCGCCGACGACGATGACGTTCTCGCCGCCGACCTCCTGGGTGGCGGCGAACAGCAGGTTGCCGCCGGCCTTGGTGGTGGAGCCGGTCTTGATGCCGATGGCGTTGTTGTACGGCACGAGGCGGTTGTAGTTGTCCCACTTCTTGCCCGACGGGTCCACCCAGGTCGGCAGCTTGGTGATGTCCACCAGCGCCTGGATCCGCACCAGCTGGTTGCCGAGCTTCACCTGGTCCTCGGCGGTGGAGACGGTGGTCTCCTTCAGCCCCGAGGGGTCGGTGTACGTGGTGTTGGTCATCCCGAGGTCCTTGGCGGCGGCGTTCATCTTCTCGACGAACTCCGCCTCGGAACCGCCCGTGTCCCAACGGGCCAGCAGCCGCGCGATGTTGTTCGCGGAGGGGATCATGATGGCCGCGAGGGCGTCCTTCTCGGTGAGGACGTCACCCTCCTTGACGGTGTTGAGCGTCGACTCGTTCTGCGCGTCGTAGCCGCCCTCCGTCTCCGCCTTCGCGTCGACGGGGATCTTCGCGCCGTCCTCGCCGGGCTTCAGCGGGTGCTCCTTGAGGATCACGTACGCCGTCATGGCCTTGGCGACCGAGCCGATGGCGACCGGCTTCTGCTCACCGAACTTGTCGACCGTGCCGATGCCGTTCACGTCCATCCAGCCCTGGCCCTCGCCGGGCCACGGGAGGGAGACCTTGTTCCCCTCGAAGGCGTACGACTCGTCGGCCGTCAGCGCGAGCGTGGGGGTGGGCAGCGGGCGTACGGCCTGTACGACTGCAAACACCACGGCCAGCAGCAGCACCAGCGGGGTCCAGATCTTGACCCGCCGCACGATCGTCCGCACGGGGGTCTGCCGGGGCTCCGGCGTGTTCGTCAGCTCCGCCAGCAGGTCCAACGGGGGCTTCGGCGGCAGGGGTTGCTGGGTCGTCCGCTCGGGGCCGACCTGCGGGATGGCGGCCGTCTCGGCGGCCGGCGGAACCGGCGGCGGCGCGAGGGGCCGCGCCTTCGGCGGCGCGGGCTCGTCGAGCGGCTTGAGGGCCACGAATTTGCTGGTGCGCTCGGCCTCCGCCTCGGCGGGGGGCGCGGATGCCTTGGCGGCCCAGGCCGGAGCGGGCTTGCCTTCGTCGGCATGCTCGGCACCCTTGCCGGAGTCGGCGCCCTTGCCGGGCTCGGCGCCCTTGCCGGGCTCGGTCGCCGTGCCCTTGTCCGCTCCGGACTCGGCTCCGGACTCGGCTCCCGTCTTGGGCTTCTCGTCGGTCCCGGCGCCCGGCTTGGCGCCGCCCAGCTTGAGCATGGTGGTGGGCTGGTCCACGGCCCGCTTCGGCATCTTGAAGATGGCGGTGGGCTGGTCGACCGGGGGCTTGGGGTCGTCGCCTGAGCCGGAGTCCACGTCGGACTCGGCTTCGGCTTCGATATCGGGCTTCGCGTCGTCGTCGGTGTTGCCCCCGCCGGGGGCTTCATCTGCGGGTTCGCCCGCAGGGGCGACAGCGCCGGCCGCGGGCACAGCGTCGGCCTTCACGTCGTCGGCCTTCGCCTCAGCGGGAGCTTCATCAGCGGGTTCGCCCGCATCGCGAGCAGCGCCGGTCTCAGGCACGGCGTCAGCCTTCGCGGCGTCAGTCTTGGCCTCAGCGGGAGCTTCATCAGCGGGTTCGCCCGCATCGGGAGCAGCGCCGGTCTCAGGCACCGCGTCCTCAGGCACCGCGTCCGCCTTCGCAGCCTCAGCCTTGCCTTCGGCGGGGACTTCGTCAGCGGGCTCGCCCGCATCACGAGCGGCACCGGCCTCGGAACCGCCGACGGCCTTCGCGTCCGGCTTCGCGTCGGTGTCAGCCTCCGGCTGATCCTTCGCCTCGCCGGTCGTCCCGCTCTGCGAGTCGATCTCGTCGTCGGCGTCGGCGTCGGCGCCACCAGCGGGCCCCGCGTCGTCACCGTCGGTCTCGGCGGCGGAGGCATCATCCGCAGCCGGGGCCTCCGCGGCAGCGGCACCCTCCGACTCGGCGTCCTCGTCGGCATCGGGCTCGGCCTCAGCCGACCCGCCCCCCGCCCCGGACTCGCCTTCGCCATTCGAGTCACCGCCACCAGCGGCACCCGAAGCTCCGTCCGGAACCTCCGCGTCGCCCCCGGCCGAACCGGCCGAACTCGACGTGGCCGAATCCGGACCGTCCGCCCCCTCCGCCGCACCGGAAACTTCAGCGTCATCGGAGCCGGCGGCGTCATCGGCGCCAGAGGCGCCCTCAGGCGCCTCGTCGTCCGCGGTCGCGACCCACGCGGCCACCACGTCCCGCAGACGCGCGTCACCGCCCTCGGTGCCCTTGGCGGGGCCCTTCCCGGCGGACTCCCGGTCCGCAGAACCGTCACTCCCCTGGGAACTACCGGCGGCGGACCCCTCCGAGCCGTCCGACCCCGCCGAACCCGCGGAGCGCTTCGTCGAGAACACCGCCGTGGCCGTGTCCACCCGGGCAGCCGCCGTCACGGCCTCCCTGGCGACCGCCAGCCGCGGATCCGGAACCGGAGCCCTGCTCCCCGACGTCGGTTCTGCCGACGACTCGTGCTGCTTCGACCTGTCGGGGGACTCGCCCGCCACCGGTGCCTCCTCCATGTGCCACAACTCCGTGCGGCCAACCGAACCATGAACCCGCCAAGCAGTGCACACACGCCCGGACATCCCGTGTCCGAACCATGTACCAGTGTCCTGTGTGCGGGCTTAACCCCCGTGGTAGACGAGAACGACATACCTATCGGTTCCACTACATTCCGGTCACGCACTCTCGACAGACCAATGTGAGAGGGGTCACCCTGTCATTCATCCACGCGGGGAGGCATGGATGGGCAGGAGCCGCAGAACACTTCCGGAGGAGCTTCTGCTGCTGGCGCTGGACCCGACCACGGGTACCACCGCACAGCCGCAGTCGCTCGACCTAGGTCTGGCCGGAGCGCAGCTAGTGGAGCTGGCGCTGGCCGGACGGATAGCCCCAGACGGGGATCGTATCGCCGTGGTGGCACCACGGCCGACCGGAGATCCGACCTTGGACTGTGCGCTGGAACTACTCCGCAGGCGGGGTGCTCCAGTACGCGCTGTGAACTGGATCGGCGGACCCCGACTGGGGCTGCGCCAGACCTATCTCTCGCATCTGGAGCGGTGCGGCATGGTGCATGCCGTGGCGGGACAGATGTGCGGGGTGCTTCCGACGACTCGCTATCAGGCGACGGACACGGAGATCAGCCGGGAGATCAGGGCCCGGCTGGACAGCGCGATCCGCACCGGCGTACCGCCGGACCCGCGGACCGCCGCGCTGGCCGCGCTGGCGCACGCCGTCGGCCTGGGCAAGCACCTCTACCCGGGGAACGAAGGGCGTTCGTCTCGCTCCCGTCTCCGGGACCTGATCAGGCACGACCCCATGGGCGGTCTCGTGGCGCACGCCGTGATGGACGTCCAGAACGGTGTGGCTGCTCAGCCGCGCCGCAGCCCGGCACCGGCCGGCCGTCAGGCCGCCCCCGGAGCCAGGCCCGCACCGGAGCCCGCCAGGGGCGTCCCGATGCAACCGCGCCGCGGTTCGATGGCGCGTGCCGTGGCTCACTGAGCCGCAGTCCCACGGCACCCGCCGGCACGACCGCAGCACAGCAGGACCCGAAGGACCAGCAGGACCAGCAGGATCCGACAACCGCAGCACCCACCGTGCAGCACGCGGCCCGTATCGCGCGTCACGCACGTCAGCGCCGCACCGACGTCCCCAAGACCCGGTCCGGGAGCCGCTGGGCCGCGCGGGGCGGTGGGCCGTACGTCCGGACGACGACACGGCCCGCCGCCCCGCGCGTCCGCATGTCGTCGTCATGTCATCCCTTGTGCCACCAAGTCGCATGTATCGCAACGTCCCGTATCTCCACGTACGACCGCGCGTCTCATCACACTTCTCACCACTCTTCCACGCAAGGTGGCGTGAGGTGGCGACAAGTGGCGCGTACGCACGGCATATCCGCTGTTTCCCAGCGGTAGCAAGCACCTTGGTGGCAATCTGCTCAACAGCAGATACGCAAAGTACAGACAGTACGCAGCCGGAGGTGCACGTCCCGTGGCGTCCAATGTCAATCCCACCGTCAGGCGACGCCGGTTGGGCCAGGAGCTGCGCCGGCTCCGCGAGCTCAAGGGCATGACGGCAGAAGAAGTGGCCGAGCGGCTGCTTGTCTCGCAGTCGAAGATCAGCCGCCTGGAGAACGGGCGGCGCAGCATCAGCCAGCGTGACGTCCGCGATCTGTGCGGGGTGTACGAGGTCGAGGACGTCCGGATCGTCGATTCGCTGATGCAGATGGCCAAGGACTCGCGCCAGCAGGGCTGGTGGCACTCCTTCGGCGACATCCCGTACAGCGTCTACATCGGTCTGGAGACGGACGCGGCGAGCCTGCGCGTGTACGACCCGCTGGTCGTCCCGGGCCTGCTCCAGACCCGTCCGTACGCCGAGTCCCTGATCCAGGGCGCACTCCCGGAGGCGGCGCCCGGCGACATCGAGAAGCGCGTACAGGTACGACTGCGACGACAGGAACGTATCTCCGACCTGGAGAACCCGCTGCGGCTGTGGGCCGTGCTCGACGAGGCCGCGCTGCGCCGGACCGTCGGCAACAAGCAGGTGATGATCGAGCAGTTGGAGCATCTCGTCGAGATGTCCCACGTGCCGCATGTGACGGTGCAGGTCATTCCGTTCACGATGGGCGCCCACCCCGGGGTCAGCGGACAGTACGCGATCCTGGAGTTCCCGGACGCGGCCGACTCCAGCGTGGTCTACATCGAGGGCGTCACCAGCGACCTGTATCTGGAGAAGGCGAACGACGTCCAGAAGTACAGCGTCATGTACGAGCATCTGCGGGCGCAGGCCCTGAACGCGGACCAGTCCCGGGAGTTCATCGCGGACGTCGCCAAGGACTACGCCACCGAGGCGGTGTCCTGAGTCAGGGCCTGAGGCAGGGCGGCACCGGTGGGACGGCGCGTCACCGGGCGGCGCGCGAGGCGGTGTTGGGCCGAATTCCACCACCCCCGGCGAGAGGGCGCCGGAGAATACACCCTCGTGGTATCTCGACGGAAGACTCCGCTGGTATATGCCACCCAGACGGGTGAATAGTCGCTTCGTACGCCGATGTTGGCGAGTAGCGTCGATCACGCCAAGGAGCAACAACCTTGGCGCAATCCGAACCGTGGGTTCCGGAACGAACCCGCAGTGCGGTGACAGCAACTCAGCAACTGGCTACCGGAGCGAAAATGGCAATCAAGCAAGGCGCCACGGATACGTGGACGAAGTCCTCGTACTCCCAGGGCAACGGCGCGTGCGTCGAGGTCAAGTCCCCCGTCCTGACGGCGCTGGCCGTCCGCGACTCCAAGGTCCACGAGGGCCCGACGCTGGCCTTCGCGGCCGGCTCGTGGAACGCCTTCGTGGCAGAGGTGAGCCGGGGCACCGTCTGACCCGACCACAACCGCGTCAACAACTGCACAAGCACCACGTAAGAGCCCTCTCGTCCGGCCCGCCGTCCTGGCCGAGGGGGCTCGGCCTTTTTCCGGACTTCCCGTCCTTCAAGACCTCCAAATGTGATCAGCTCCCGCACTGTTCGCAAACCGCTCCGACCTTCAACCGACCGTTCCCGTTCGATTACAGTGCTGGACTGTCGGCCGTACCGACGGTATCGGCACGGGATCGGATCGGGATCTGTAGGAGGCCTCGGTGGGTGCGACAGCCGGTGCCGTCTGGGGCCGTGCCGAACAGCAGGACTTCCGCAGCCGGGTGCGTGGCACGCTCCTCGGCGCGGCCGTCGGGGACGCGCTGGGCTCGCCCGTCGCGGGCCTCCCGATGGAGGGGATCCGTGCGGCGCACGGGGCTCAGGGGATCACCGATCTGGCCTTCGGCCACGGCAGACGCGGGGCCGTCTCCCATCTCACCCAGCTGACGCTGTTCTCGATGGACGGCTTGATACGGGCCCAGGTGCGCCGCGACACAGGAGCCTGGCACCCGCCGACGGACCTGCACCGGGCATATCTGCGGTGGGCCGCCACCCAGCGCGACTGGGGTCCCGACGAGCGGCGCAAGGAGGACGGCTGGCTGGCCCGCGAGGAGTGGCTGTACGCCCGGCGTGAGCCCGCGCGCGCCTGCCTGGTAGGGCTCGGCGACGAGATGATGGGGACGCTGGACGCCCCCAAGAACCCTGACGAGCGGGGCCCCGAGGCAGCGGTCCGCTCCGCGCCCTTCGGGCTGCTCGTCGGGTGGGAGCCGCAGCTGGTGATGCAGCTCGCGGTGGAGTGCGCGGCACAGACCCACGGTCATCCGACGGCCTACCTGTCGGCGGGGGCGTACGCCGTCGTCGTGCACGGTCTGGCGCGCGGTGAGAGCCTCGACGCGGCCGTCCAGCGGGCCCTGCAGCTGCTGGCCGGGCGCCCGGGGCACCAGCCTGTCTCGGACGCGCTGCAGCAGGCGCTGGGGGCCGTACGGCAGGGCATGCCCACTCCGGCCAGGGTCGAGGACCTGGCCGGGGGCGGTACGGCGGAGGGGCTGCTCTCGGTCGCCGTCTACTGCGCCCTGGTGGGCGAGGACACCCGGCACGGTCTCTGCCTGTCGGTGAACCACGGCGGCGACTCGGCGGCCACCGGCGCGCTCACGGGCGCCCTGCTCGGCTCGCTCCACGGCGAGACGGCCCTGCCGCCGTCCTGGCTGGCCGAGCTGGAGGGCCGCCCGACCATGCTCGTCCTCGCGGACGACTTCGCGATGGAGATGACCCAGGGCCCGGCCCTGCACGGCCCGGCGGGCTCCTCCCCGGGCTGGCTGGCCCGCTACCCGCGCGGCTACGCGGCCCTGGCCGGCGCCACCCCGGTCCCGGCGGGCTGACCGCAGAGGTCGGCAGACGCGAAGGGTGGCCGCTCGTCAGGAAGCGGCCACCCTCGCAGTCGTACGGGCGGGCAGGGTCGTACGGGCCGGTCAGTCCTTGACCGGTGCGCCCACCACTCCGTCCGCCGCTCCCGCGGGAGCCGGGACCGCCGCGGCAGCCGAGCCCAGGCCGTCGTCGTCGTTGTTGATCTTCGCGATGAGGGCGTCGCGTTCGGGGGTATCCTCCGGCTTCACGTATCCGATGAAGATGTAGAGGACGAGGGAGACCGCGAGCGGGATCGACACCTGGTACTGGAGGGGTACGCCGCCGTCGACGTTCCAGCTGATCGGGTAGTTGACCAGCCAGAAGGTGAACAGGCCGAGTCCCCAGCTGATCAGCGCGGCCGTGGGACCGCTCTTGCGGAACCAGGGCAGCAGGCCCAGCATCAGCGGGATCGCGATCGGACCCATCAGACCGGCGACCCACTTGATGACGACGGTGATGATGTCGTCGAAGAAGCCGGAGTTGACCTGCGTCGCGATGGCCATCGAAAGGCCGAGGAAGAGCAGCGTGGCCCAACGCGCGGCCAGCAGCCCCATCCGGGTGTCCCACTCGCGCACCTTGTGCGAGACGGCGGGCATGATGTCGCGGGTCACGACGGCCGCGATGGCGTTGGCGTCGGACGAGCACATCGCCATCGTGTGGGAGAAGAACCCGACGATGACCAGCCCCAACAGCCCGTGCGGCAGCAGCTGTTCGGCCATCAGCGCGTACGAGTCGGCCGGCACGTCCGTCTTGATGATCAGCGGTGCGACCCACATGGGGAAGAACAGCACGAGCGGCCAGACCAGCCACAGCGCGGCGGACAGGGTGGCCGACCGCGTGGCGGACTTCGCGGAGTCCGTGGCCATGTAGCGCTGGGCCTGGTTCCACATGCCGCCGTTGTACTCGAAGGTCTTGATGAAGAGATAGGCGATCAGGAATACCATCATGTACGGGCCGGCCAGCGGCTTGGTGTGGCCGTCGAGCGCGGGCTCGTCCCAGACGCTCCACAGCGTGCTGAAGCCGTTCAGCTCGGCCATGACCGCGACGAGCATCGCGATACCGGCGATGAACTGGATGACGAACTGGCCCAGTTCGGTGAGCGCGTCGGCCCAGAGCCCGCCGACCGTGCAGTAGACGGCCGTGACGGCACCGGTGATCAGGATGCCCATGTTGAGCGAGACACCGGTGAAGACGGACAACAGGGTCGCGATGGCGGCCCACTTGGCGCCCACGTCCACGATCTTCAGCAGCACACCGGACCAGGCGAGCGCCTGCTGGGTGGGCAGGTTGTAGCGGTTCTTCAGATACTCCAGCGGCGAGGCCACGTGCAGTCGTGAGCGCACCCGGTTGAGCCGGGGCGCGAACAGCTTCGCGCCGATCGCGATGCCGATGGCGATGGGGAAGGACCAGGTGACATAGGACGTGACGCCGTACGTGTAGGCGATGGCGGCGTAGCCGGTGAACATCACCGCGCTGTAGCCGGACATGTGATGGGAGATGCCCGACAGCCACCACGGCATCTTGCCGCCGGCCGTGAAGAAGTCGCTGACGTTGTCGACCCGTTTGTGGGACCAGACACCGATCGCGACCATCACACCGAAGTAGCCGATGAGCACGGCCCAGTCGAGACCGTTCATATGCCCCCTCCCAGGGTCGTGTGACGCCCGCTCATCGTGGGTTCGATGGCATGACTCCGACAACAGCCCGTACTATCAAGAGGAGGTAAAATAGTTCTGCTCACTGACCTCGGTTCATGTCCATGAACGAGGCCTGATAGGCCTACCGCATCAGCTCCCCCGCATTGACCAGCAACGACTGCCCGGTGATCGCGCGCGCCCGGTCCGACGCCAGGAACGCCGCCGCGTCCGCCACGTCCGAGTCCGTGGCCAGCTCCGGCAGCGCCATCCGCGAGGTGAGCCGCTCCAGCACCTCGGCCTCAGGCACGCTCTCGGTGTGCGCGGTGAACTTCACGTACGCCTCCACGGGCGGCCCCCACATCCAGCCCGGCAGCACGGTGTTCACCCGGATCCGGTGCGGGCCCAGCTCCCGGGCCATGGAGTACATCGCGCTGGTCAGCGCGCCCTTCGAGGCCGCGTACGCCGCCTGTCGCACCTGGGAGGGGGCGGCGACGGACGACTGCGTGCCGATCACGACCACGGACCCGCCGCGCTCCTTCAGCGCGGGCAGACAGGCGCGGGTCATCCGCAGGGTGCCGAGCAGGTTCACGTCGAGGACGGACTGCCAGGTCGCGAAGTCGGCGTCCTCCAGACCGCCGAAGTAGCTGTCCCAGGCGGCCACATGGACGACGGCGTCGACCCGCCCGAACCGCTCCTTCGCGAGCGCGGCGAGCGCCTCGCACTGGCCCTCGTCGGTGATGTCGGTGGCCCGGAACGCCGTGTGCGCGCCGTCCGGGTCGAGTTCGGCGGCCGACTTGGCGAGGTTGGCCTCGGTGCGGGCGCCGAGCACGGCGTTCCCGCCGTCCCGCACGACGGCCGCCGCGACCTGGTGACCGAGCCCGGCCCCGACCCCCGAGACGACGACGGTCTTGCCCTGGAGCAGTGACATTGCAGGCCTCCCGGCTCTGGCGGTTGATCTGACGGTCCGTCAGAGTAGGTCCGTCCGGAGGAGGAAGGAAGCCCGGACGAGGAAGGAAGGCCGGAGGAAGGAAGGGGAGTGCCATGCTCGACGACACGCCGAACGACACCCGTAGCGAGGTGTACGCGGAACTGGCCGCCGTCGGCCCGTACGGCGTCCACCCCGGCCACGCCCTGATCACGATGGTGGAGCCGCATCCGGGCCACGAGTACGCGTACAACCGCTGGTACGAGGACGACCACTACTACGCGGGCGCGATGGCGATGCCGTGGATGTACACGGGCCGCCGCTGGGTCGCCACCCGTGACCTCCAACTCCTGCGCTACCCCGAGAAGTCGGCCGTCGCCCAGCCGGTCACCGCCGGCTGCTACATCTCGACGTACTGGGTCACCGACGGCCGCTACGACGACCACATGAAGTGGACCGTCGGCATCAACAAACGGCTGAATCGGGACGGCCGCGTCTACCAGGACCGCACGCACGTCTTCACCGCGTTCCAGGACCACGAGGCGACGGTCTACCGGGACGGGGCGGCCGGGCCGCGCGACTTCCACGCGCTGGACCACCCGTACGCGGGTCTGGTGGTGGAGGTCATCGACGCCGAATCACCCTCCCAGCGGGCCGAGTTGCTGGAGTGGCTCCGCTCCCGCCACCTCCCCAAGCTCCTCGCGGGCTCCCCGGCCGCCATGGTCACGGTCTTCCGCCCGACCCCGCTCCCCGGCGACCGCATGACGTACGTGAAGCAGGTCGAGGGCGTCGACACGCGGCTGACGCTGCTGTGGTTCCTGGAGGCGGATCCGCGGGAGTGCTGGGAGCCGTACTTCACGGGGTTGGACGCTCCGGTGTCCGAAACAGGCCTGGGGCGAGTCGAGTTGGTGGCACCTTTCATCCCGACGGTGCCGGGTACGGACCGGTACGTCGACCGCTTGCGGTGACCCGCCGCGCGGCATACCTGCAGGTCCCTCGCGGTTGAGCAACACACCTACGCGAAAGGGGACTTGAAGAATGGCCGCAGCACGCGCGCTTCCGCTCACCGCGACCCTGCTCACCGGCACGGTCGCGCTCTACATCACGCTCGTGGCGTTCGGGAACATCACCGACTTCGGCACCAACCAGCAGTTCGTCCAGCACGTCCTGGCCATGGACACCACCTTCAAGGACGACGACCTGATGTGGCGGGCCGTCGAGTCCAAGGGGCTCCAGGACGCCGCGTACATAGCGATCATCGTGTGGGAGACGATCGCCGCGCTCGTCCTGATCCTGGGCACGTTCCAGTGGCTCCGCCACGATCATCTCCGGGCGCGGCGGACGTCCACGCTCGGGCTGTTGATGCTGATGCTGCTCTTCGGTGCGGGGTTTCTCGCCATCGGTGGCGAGTGGTTCGCGATGTGGCAGTCGGAGGACTGGAACGGGCTCGATGCGGCCATGCGGGTCTTCTTGTTGAGCGGGGTTGTGCTGGTGGTGATTCACCTGCCGGTGGAGCGGGCCGGGGGGTCGTCCGGCTCGGGGGCCGAGGGCTAGTTCCGCCAGTTCCGCTCCGCGGAGGGGGCG
>NZ_LIQZ01000261.1 GCF_001418655.1 Streptomyces phaeochromogenes
GGAGCCTCGGCGCCCCGGGGCTTCGGGGCCTCCGGGGCTCCCTCCCCGCCCCGCGCCAGGGATCAGCGGCGCCCCCTTCGCGCTTGCGGCCGAGGTACCTCAAGTTCCTCCAGGCGAGGCTCGTCACCGTCCAGAACCCGTTGCCAGGCCGTCCGGTAGAGATCGGCGACGGGACCGGTGGGCACGACGACGCCCAGGACGGGCTCCTCGCCGTGGAGCAGGTCGAACATCGGAACCTTCCACCGCTCCAGCGGAACGTACGGCTTCGCGAGCTGGGTCCAGCCGCCGGGCAGGAACAGTGAGCGTCCCGCTCGGGTGCGGCTGCCTTCGAGTACGAGGTCGGTCGCGGCGAGCTCGGCGCGGGCGGCGCGGAGCCGGGCCGTTCCACCCCGCTGTGTCGCCCAGCCGGTCCAGCGGGCGGTGTGGTGGTCGGTGGGATCCGGCATGGCGAGCAGCATCAGATAGATGACGGCGGCGTCCTCACCGATGCCGTACCGCTTCGCCACCTCACCGACGAGGTCGGGCACGGACCGGGTGGGATCCTGCGGCCACCACAGACCGTCCGTGTCGCGCTCGCCCGCCACCGGCTCCCCGGGATCGGCGAGCAGCTCCGCGAACCGCCGGTCGTGGACCAGCCGGAGGGCGACGTCCTCGGCGGTCGGCCGTTCACCGGGGACCACCGCCGACAGGTGGGGATCGTTCCCGGCAGCGTCCAGCAGCGCGGGGCGGACGGCGGCGACGGGGTCGGGGACCGTGGTGCTCAGCACGACCGCCCCGTAACGCACGAAGCCGTCGCCGGTCTCCGCGGGGTCCCCCGCACCCCGGCGAAAGGCCTCCAGATCGACCTCCCTGCCGAGGCTGATCAGCAGACCCGGGTGGGCCAGCCGGGCGCGTACCGAGGACAGCACCCCGGGGAGGACAGCGCGGATCGGGTCGCCGGACGGGAGACGGTGGGCGAGCCATGCGGCCAGGGCCACCGAGCCGGTCAGAGTGCCCGTGCCGAAGCCGGGCGTGTTCTCGTCGGCGCCCAGGTAGCGGCCTCTGGTCGTCCAGGTCAGGTCGTGGTTCAGCCGCGGTTCGGCCGCCCCGTCGACGAACCCGCGCAGTGCGTCGGACGGCGCCCACCACGACGTGGTCCGCACGGTGCGGACCGCGTCGTGGAGCACCTCCTCGGAGAGGGGCGCCCGCCGGCCCACCCGCTGGTTCCAGACCTCCGCCGCCGCGACCACGTCCGGGCCCTCCGTCCACAGCGCGGACGGCTCGGCGGGCAGCAGCGCCGCCATGACGGCCTGCCAGACACCGGCGTCCCGGCACCCCACGGCCTCTCTGGCGACGGCCACGTCGGCCGACTTCACACCGATGGCCTTCAGCGTCTCGGCGGGCACGGGCCTCCGTGCGTCGTCGGGCAGCGGCACTCCGGCGATCGTCAGCCGGGCCATGGTCGGGGAGACTCCGGTGAGCCGGGCGAACTCCTCGGCGGCGGCCGGGTACCAGGGCGCCGGACCACGTGCCGCGAGCTCGGACCGGAAGGCCGTGAACCAGCCGGGCGCACGTGCCGGCTCCGGGGCGAAGGGCTCGGCGGACAACAGCGTGTACGGAGCGGGTGCCTCGAATCGACCGCCCGGATCATGGAAGACCGCCCTGAACAGCTCGCCTTCGGCGTCGCTTCGGCTCCATTCGTTGACGAAGACGAGGAACGCGCCGCCGTCCAACTGCAGCACCGTCGCCACATTGCTGCTCATGGAGCCGGGCCCCCGGAACAGACTCCGGTCCAGACGCAGCCGGACAAGGCGCCAGTGGCCGGGGTCCAGCACCGCGAGGTCCTGGGCGTCCAGTTCGGCGAGGAAGGTATCCAGTACCTTCCGGTGATCCTCGGTGGTGGCCGTCGAGCCGGACCGCAGAGCCAACAGGGACGGCAGCGTGGGCAGGGTCAGCCAGTCCATGTCGCTCAAGGCACCCTGCTCGGGCAGGGCGGGGTGCGGAGTGCCAGCCGGGGCCGGTTCGTTGAGGCCCCGCTGCGCCTTCCCGAGCAGCCGCAGCAGCTGGACGATCTTGCCGGAACCATCGTGGTAGTAGTACGCCCTGCCCTGCACCAGGTACCGGCGGCCGTTGAGGCCGAGTCCCTGCAGCGCCGCGGTGAGCGCGCCGTCGCTGAGCTCGGTCCGTTGCTCCTCCCGGACGCCGCCCTTGACCGCCGTGTCGAGCCGGGTGCGTGCCGCGTCGAGGACGCGCTGCTGCTGGGCTGCGAACCGCAGGACCGCGGCGATGCCTGTGAGCAGCGCCTGGTGGCCGACCTGTGGCAGCAGGCTGCGGATCAGCCCGGGCAGCGTGTCCGCGCCTGCCTGCTTCCGCCCCGGACCGTCCTGGCCCTCCGTGCCCTCGGGCCGCTCCGTCACAACGGCCGCCAGAAGCGCCGCCGCGGTGTTCTCGTCGACCTGGCGGAGCGCCGCCGAGCCCTGCGGGTCGCGGGGCCGGAGCAGGTGCCAGTAGCGCAGGGGCGGCAGGAGCGGGGTTCCCGCGGTGAAGGTTCCGGCGGTGTGGTCCCGGGGGATCTCGGCCATCACCGTGCCGTTGTCGTCGAGCAGCCTGATCCCGTCGTACTCCTGGATCACGGCCAGCGGCCGGTCGGCGCCCGGGAACTCCAGCACCCAGCGCGGGCTGCGGCTGCGGCCCCTGCCGGGCGGTACGACGACCGAGCGCCCGGCCAGGTCCTCGCCTCGCCGCGAGCCGTCGGGCAGTGTCACCACCCGCCAGCCGAGCACCCCGTCCACCGGGGCGCACATCGGACCCGGCGCGACGGAGGGGGCGGGCAGCAGCCAGCCCGCCTCGAAGGTGCTTCCCTCCGGCGCGGCACGCAGACCCTCGCCGAACCAGTCCGGCTGTCCCGGTTCGCCCTGGGTGTTGCTCACCGGGTCGTACGCGTGCCAGGTCTTGTTCTTGTAGTCGGTGCCCACCATGGACCACACCCAGTACGACGTGCCGTCGCCGATCATCTGCCGCGCTCCTGGAACGACCGTGTCCCCGCGGCGCAGCACCCCGTGACCGGTGGTCCGGCCGCCGCCGGGAAGTGGGAGCGAGACGGGGGCCATTTTCCCGCCCATCCCGTCGCGCCCGTCCACAGTGCTGGTGCGGGAGTAGCCGGACCCGTCGACCGTCACCCACTGGGAGGGGTTGTGGTGCCAGTAACCCTGGCTGCCGTTCGTATCGACCGAACGCCACCAGACGAACAACTCGCCGTCCACATAGTGATAGTCGACATACCTGCGGTAGCGCGCCGCCTGGTCGGGGACGGACAGTTCGTGCGCGAGTACCGTGCCCTCCGAACCGATCACCCGGAGGTGCATGCCGGCCAGGACGATGAGGTGCGGCCAGGCGTCGGTGACGAGGACCTCCCGCTGCAGATTCCCCGATTCGTGTGCTTCGAGCGCCTCTTCCCAGGCGGGCCAGCCCAGTTCGTCGAGGAGTCCGGACCGCAGGGCACGGGCGAGCGCGGGAGCGATGCCGGTGCTCAGCGCTTCTCGAACCGCCTTCTCGGCAATCGCGAGCACTTCTCCCGGCAACCAGCTCAGCGTCTGGAGAACACCGCGCCACCCGTCGAACGCGGGCAGCTCCGCCGTGACGTACTTCCGGCTGACCTCGCCCACCCATTCGGCGAGCATCGGCCGTCCACCGGGGGACCCGGCCAAGGTGACGACGGTCTGCGGGTGGCCCGCCCGGTCGTCCTCGGGGCAGCCGAGCCGGAACGCCCGGTGGAAGCGGTGGTCGGCTTCCAGGGCGACGAGATCGCGCCGGTGTTCACAGGCTGCCCACGCCACCAGGGCGAGGCGGTGACGCTCCTCGGGCTCCGCCACCGGTATGCCCAGGGACAGCAGCTGGTCGAGGAGGTTCACATCGCCGACCGGGGGCGTCAACAGGCCGCCGGAGGACTCCAGTTCGGTGCGCAGCGTGTCGGCCATGCGGTCGACGAGTGGATAGAGCTCTGCCGGAGCGAGGCGGTAGTCGGCCCGCCACAGCTCCAGGAATCTGCGAGTCCATCCGGCCGTACCGTCGGCGGGACGCACCTCGGCGGGCAGGGCGGCGTCGCAGAGCCCGGCGGTGGCACCGGACTTCTCCAACAGGTCCAGCCACTGGGGCAGTTCTTCCCGCTCCCACCCTGAGGGCATCAGCTCCAGCAGGGTGCCGCGGAAGGCGGGCTCCTGCCGGGTCAGCTCCAGCAGGGCCGGCCGGTGCGTCTTCCACCAGCCGGGCGGTGCCTTGACCGTGCCGGGCAGCGTCAGCATCTCGTGCAGATAGGAGACCTCCTCCACGAGCGCGTTCCTGCCCGCGACCGCCTTCGCCAGTCTGCGCAGATCACCCGCACCCGGACTCGACGGAGGCAGCCCGTGCGCGGCCAGGCGCACGAAGAGTCCGCGAAGGTGTCGGAACGCCGTGGCGGCCGGAACCCGGGACGACAGCCCCTTGGCGTAGCTGGAGAGCATCTTCGTCGGCACGGCCTCGGCGAGGGCGAACTCAAGGAAGACCGCGTCCATGCGCTCCTCGTCGAACGGCAGCGCGTGCGCCGTCTCGGCCTTGCGCGCGTTGACGAACATCTGGGACGCGTACGTCGTCTCGTCGGCCGCCAGGAACACCCGGCCCGCCTGCTCGTAGAAGGTCGGCAGGAAATGCGGAACGGAACCCGCGAGCCGCTCGCCGATCGACTCGTAGGTGGCCCGCGCCTTCTTCGGTCTGGACTTCGCCGTCCGCGCCACCTTGTTCATCTCCTCGACCAGGGACATGGCCAGATGGCCGTCCGAGGGGTGATGAACCAGCACCCATTCCGGGAAACCCAGTGCCCGCGGCTGTCCGAGACCGACTTCCGTCGGCTCGCCCTCGGGTTCGAGGCCGAGGAAACCGGTGCCCAGGCCCTCTCCCTGCTGGGCCGCGACCAGCCGTACGACGATCCGGTCGTCCAGGCCGGGATGCCGGTAGGCCTGCGTGAACATGGGCACGGCCCGGTCGCCGCCCCCGGTCGTTCCCGGGGGCAGTACGGCGCCGGCTCGCAGCAGTTCCTGAGCCTCGGCCCGGGCTTCACTCTGGGCCTCTGCCTCAGACTGTGCCTCCGCCACCGCCGTCGCATCGCCTCGGGCCACCGAGTCGTCGGCCACCGTGTCGCTCATGATTCCGTGCCTTTCGTGGCCGTGCGGCCGGTCCCCGGGGCCCTGCTCATCCGTGTGCGCCCGTCGGTCTCTGTCGTCTGAGGTGCCCCGGCCACGGCCGTGCTCCCGAGGTGTGTCGCCGTGCGTGCCGTCGTCCGTGCCGCCGTGTCGCTCACGCGGTGCGGTCCGCGGCCACGGTGCGGCCCGCGTGCAGGGCCGCGGCCATGCGCATGCCCTCGGACCACGCCACGGGGCCGACCTCGGAGAGCCGGAGCCGGGGGTCCCGACCATGGCGCCAGCTCAGATCGCCGGTGTGGCCCTCTTCCTCGTAGTACGGGTTGCCGATGTCGACCGACGCGGTGAAGACCCGCCCGGCGTCCCGGATCCGGCCGGTGACGCGGCCGTCGGAGACCTTGTAGCCGAGCGAAGCGGCGCGGGCGGAGAGGTGGAACCACGAGCTGTACTCGGCGCCGGAGAACTCGGTGACCGTCTCGGCGTCGCCGTCGATGTCACCCGGCTTGTGCCAGGTGGCGCGGTGGATCTGTTCGACGCCCTGCACCACGCCCAACTCGGCCGCGAACACGCGGAGTTCGTCGAGCTCCGGGAGCAGGACCGGGTGGGGCATGGTCACCGTACGGGAGGAGAGGCGGACGGTCTCGCCGTCCAGGTTCACCACCCGAAGCTCACCCGAGTCGTCGGCGTCCCGCAGGAAACCGACCTCGTCCGGCCCTTCGCCGACCACGACCAGGTCACGCAGTGCCGACCGCCACGCCTCGTCGGGCCAGACCCGGGCCAGCAGGCCGGTCGGCACCGGCAGCGAGGACACCATCCAGTTGTCGACCTGCGCCGCGCACTCCGCCGCGTGCCGGTCCAGCCACTCGGCGAACCGCTGCAGCTCGATCACTTCGGGGCGGTCCCGTAACTCTCCCGGCAGCGTTCTCAATTGCCTTGCCGGGGACGTCTCCGACGAGGACCGGGCCACTACCCGGCCTTCCACCAGAGCGATCTCATAGGTGTCGCCCACTGTCAGCCAACCCATTGGTCTTCTCTGCCTCTTTCGCCGTTCGGATACCGGCACAGCGCGGCCGGCGGTCCGAATCGGCCCACCCCACTGTGACTTCCGCGAAAGATTAGAGGCACCCACTGACAGTTTCCGGCGATCGAGCATCCTGAACTGCCGGGCTCTGCCCGACAGGTACCGACAGGTCCTGCCGGGTCCGCCGGATCCCGTCGGCCTAGGTCTCGCGCAGCCGCGCGACCACCGGGGCGAACACCTCCATGTTCGGCTCCAGAACCGTCAGATACGAGAACCCGAACCGGTCCCGCTGCGCCCGCACTTGCTCGACGATGTCGTCCAGGGTCCCCACGAGGACGATCGGCAGCTCAAGGACCTGCTGCTCGGTCAGGTGGGGGATGCGGGACAGCCAGGGCTGGATCGCGGCACCGGGGTCGTCGGTGACGATGACGATCTGGACCAGCAGGTTCAGCTCGGCCGGCTCCGCACGCCCGGCGGCCAACTTCCGGTACAGGGCGACCCGTTCGTCGAGCTCCTCCGCCGCGAGCGGCTCCAGCACACCGCCGTCCCGGGCGCGCGCCCCGGTGAACGCCGCGATGTCCGCGTGCTCGGCGGTCAGCCGCAGCATCCGGTCGCCGTTGCCGCCGATCAACAGGGGCACACGCTTCTGCACGGGCTGCGGCTGCTGGTCCTCCGAGCCGAGGAGCCGCTCCAACTCCTCGACCGTACGCCGAAGATGGTCCACGCGCTCACCCGGCGAACCCCAGGGGAGACCCGCCGTCTCGTGCTCCGCCTGTACGTACCCGGTGCCGAGCCCGAGTTCCAGGCGGCCGTCCGTCAGCGCGTCCGTCGTGGCCACCTCGCGGGCCAGCAACGCCGGGTTCCAGAACCCGGCGTTGAGCACGAACGTGCCCAGACGTGGCCGCTCCGTCGCCTCGGCGGCGGCGACCAGCGCCGGGAAGGGAGCGGGCATACCGAGATGGTCCGGGGCCAGGATCACGTCGTAGCCGAGTTCCTCGGCCCGACGGCACTTCGCGCGCCATTCGCCGGCTGGTGCGGGGCTCATCAGATTGACACCGAAACGGAACGGCCGGGCCATGAACTCTCCTCACCGGTAAGGGACTTGAGCGTGCCGTGTACGTCGCCCCGCGTACGTGGAGCGCGCCCATACGTGGAGCGCGCCGTGTAGGTGGAGCGCGCCGTGCACGGGAGCGCGCTCCATGAGTCGATCACTCGTGCGCGATGGCCGCCAGCACGTTCATGCGCGAGGCACGCAACGCCGGCAGCAGCGCCGCCACGATGCCCACGACGGCCGATCCCACGACGACCGCGACGAGAGTCGTCCACGGAATGGCCAGCGCCTTCATCCCCTGCAGGGCGAGGACCTGCTGCACGCACACGCCCCACACGAGCCCGAGCGCGAGCCCGAGGACCGCGCCGAACACGGCGATCACCACCGACTCCAGCCGGATCATCCGCCGCAACTGCCGCCGGGCGAGCCCGATCGCACGCAGCAGCCCGATCTCCCGGGTGCGCTCCACGACCGACAGGGCAAGGGTGTTGACCACTCCGAGCACCGCGATGACGATCGCGAGGCCGAGCAGCGCGTACACCAGGTAGAGCAGCACGGCGATCTGATCGTGGATCAGCTTCTTGTAGTCGGCCAGGTCACGCACCTGCACCTGCGGATACGGGTCCAGCGTCTTGTCGAGGTTCGCGCGCAGGGTGTCGGCGGAGGTGCCGGAGGCGGCGTTCACGTACAGCGCGGAGTCCTGCCCGCCGGGCACGTACTTCTCGATCGTCCCGAGGCCGAAGAACAGCCCGCCCTGTGTGCCGAAGCCCTCGGCAGCGTCCTGGTCGGTCAGCGCCGCCACCTTGAGTTCGGTCTTCTGACCGGCGGGGAACTCGACGGGGATCGTGCTGCCGAGGCGTACGTCGTGGTCCTTGGCGAAACCCGCGTCCATGGCGATGTTCCCGTCCGCGAGCGCGGCGGCCGTGTCGCCCTCGGCGTACGTGATGCGGGCGACCTCGTCGAGCTGCGACTCGTAGCCCGCAGCGGTCGTCTCGACCCGCTTGCCGTCCGGCAGCCGGACGGCGACCGGCGTGAACCGCTGCCGTACGACGAGTCCCGCGCCCTCCGTGTCCTGCACCTTCTCGGTGATCTCCTGCGGGAACGGCAGGAAGTTGGCGTTCTGCACCACGAAGTCGGCGCCCAGCGTCTTGTCGATCTGGTCGTCGAAGGACTTGGACATCGAGGCGCTCGCCACGGACATCCCGCCGACCAGCGCGAGGCCCACCATCAGGGCGGCGGCGGTGGCGCCCGTGCGGCGCGGGTTGCGCAGCGCGTTGCGCTGGCTCATCCGGCCGATCGAGCCGAACACGGCGGGGAAGAATCCGCCGAGGACGCGGATCACCGGCCGGACGAGCAACGGCCCGGCGATGACCGTCGCGATGAGGGTGAGGACGACACCGAGGCCCAGCAGGGAGGCGGCGGACCCGGTCTCCGTGGCCGTCACGCACCCCACGAGCGCGGCGGCACCCAGCGCGCCGACGATCAGTCCCACCACGGCCCGCACCCGCAACGGCCGTCCCACACCGGCGATCTCGGCGTCCGCCAGCGCGGCCATCGGCGACACACCGGCCGCCCGGCGGGCCGGCAGATACGCCGCGACGAAGGTGACGCCCACTCCGACGACGTACGCCGCGACGGGTGTCGGCCAGCCGATGACCATCTCGGCGGTCTTCAGGTTCATGCCCAACAGGCCCATGAGCTCGATCAGCCCGATCGCGAGCCCGATGCCCGCGGCCAGGCCGAGCGTCGAGCCGACCAGGCCCAGCAGCGTCGCCTCCAGGAGCACGGACCGGCGCACCTGCCGCCGGTCGGCCCCGAGCGCGCGCAACAGGCCCAGTTCACGGGTGCGTTGGGCGATCAGCATGGAGAAGGTGTTGACGATCAGGAAGACCCCGACCAGGACCGCGATACCGGCGAAGCCGAGCATCACGTACTTGATCACGTCGAGGAATCCGCCCAGTTGGGCGGCGGCGGTCTCGGCCTGCTCGTCGGCGGTCTCCAGCTCGTAGGTGCCCGAGCCGATCGCGGCGGCGACGCGCTGCTTGAGCTGTTCGTCGCTCACGCCTTTCGCCGCATCCACCTGGATGCTGGTGGCGACGTCCGCCTTCCCCAGCAGTTTGGTCCGCGCGACCGCCGGGTCGAGGAAGACCAGCGCGGCACCCGGGTTGGTGGTCCTGAAGGTCGCGATGCCGACGATCTTCACCTTGAACGAGCCGGGCTGTGCGATGACGGTCAGCGTGTCACCGATGCCGACGTGCTTCTTGTCGGCCGTGTCCGCGTCGAGGAGCGCCTCGTCGGGCCCGCGCGGGGCGTGCCCCGAGGTCAGCTCCACAGGGCTGCGCTCGGTGACGTACCAGTCGCCCGCGATGGTGGGCGCGCCCGTGGTCGGGCCCACCGACTCGTTCTCGCTGTCGACGACGGTGATGTTCTCGACGGCCACGTCCGGACGCGCGAGAGCGACCCCGTCGACCTTGTCGATGCGGGCCACGAGGCTCGTGGGCACGGTCGCGATGGCCCCGGAGGGGATCTGCGAGTCGAGATCCTCCTTCGGCGTCACGGTCACGTCGGCCGACGTGGACGCGAACAGCCGGTCGAAGGTGCGGGTGACCGTGTCCGAGAAGATCAGGCTGCCCGCGACGAACGCCACGGACAGGACGACGGCCAGCGCCGAGAGCAGCAGCCGGCCCTTGTGCGCGAGGAAACTCCGGAGTGTCGCCTTCAGCACGACGGCCTGCCTCAGTCCTTGTCGAGGGCGATGCCCTGATCGGGCACGATGCCCTGGCCGGTGGCGCCGTCGCCCTCGACCGTCCCGCGAATCGTGTCGAACCTCTTCATGCGTTCCAGCACCGCCTCCGCCGTGGGCCGCGCCATCTCGTCCACGATCCGTCCGTCCCCGAGGAAGAGCACCAGGTCGGCGTGGGCGGCGGCGCCCGGATCATGGGTGACCATGACGACGGTCTGGCCCAGCTCGTCGACCGCGTCGCGCAGGAAGCCGAGCACTTCGAGGCCGGCCCGCGAGTCGAGGTTGCCCGTCGGCTCGTCCGCGAAGATCAGCTCGGGGCGCGAGGCGAGGGCGCGGGCGCAGGCGACGCGCTGCTGCTGCCCGCCGGACAGCTGCGCGGGCCGGTGCTTGAGCCGGTCACGCAGGCCGAGCTGGTCGATGACCTGGTTCAGCCACTTCTCGTCGGCCTTCTTGCCCGCGATGTCCATGGGCAGCGTGATGTTCTCGGCCGCGTTCAGGGTCGGGATCAGGTTGAACGACTGGAACATGAAGCCGATCCGGTCGCGGCGCAGCTGGGTCAGCTCGCGGTCCTTCAATCCCGTGATCTCGGTGTCTCCCAGCCACACCTGTCCGGCCGAAACGGTGTCAAGACCCGCCAGGCAGTGCATCAGCGTGGACTTCCCGGAGCCCGAGGGCCCCATGACCGCGGTGAAGCGGCCTCGCGCGATGTCCACGTCGACCGAGTCGAGGGCGAGCACGGTCGTCTCACCCGATCCGTATGCCTTCGTGAGGCCGCGGGCGCGGGCCGCGATCCCCTCGGCGTCCGTGCGCCCGAGGGCGTGCTCCGCAGCTGCTGTGGACAAGGCCGCCTCCTAGGTGGGACTCCGGTGTCCGCGGGCGAGCCTAGTGTGATGCGCGGCACACTTGGTATCCCCCCGAAGTGCCGGTCGTTCTCCGCCGCAGGTCGGTGACCCTGGGATCCATGTAAGGGGCACCCTTAGGGGAGGGGGAGATTCGGGTCCTCTTGCCACTGCTAGCACATCAGCGCTAGCTTCGAGGTATGGCTAAGACCCAGCTGAACGTGCGCGTGGACGAGGGCACCGCCCGCGCCGCGCGCGAACGCGCACTGGCCCGCGGGATGAGCGTCAACCGCTACATCGAGGAACTGGTCAGACAGGACACCGGAGAAGCCGGCCACACCTTCGTCGAGGCCGCCGCCGACTTCATGAAGCAGTACGAGTCCGTCTTCGTCGAGGAGTTCGGCGCGGAGCGAGAAGGCCGTCGCTGAGCCCTTGAACGAACCCCTGAACATCAGAGTCGACCTCGCCTGGCTCCTCATGGTCGCGGAACACAAGACGCCGGGCGACCCCCAGGTCACCGACTTCGGCGCACTCGTGGCCGCCGTCAGCCGCCACGAGGCCGAGATATTCGGCGTCCCCGTCTACGACACCCCGCACACCCGCGCCGCCGCGCTGCTCCAGCTCCTGCTGCACGTCCCGGCCCTCGAACGCTCCAACGCGATGTTCGCCATGGCCGTCGCGTACGCCTACCTCGTCGCCAGCGGCCTGAAGGTCGTCACCTCGCCCGAGCAGGTCCGCGAACTGGCCCGCCTGGTCAAGACCGGCGAAGCCACGGTGGACGACATCGCACGCGAACTGCGCCAGTGGAGTCTGTGAGCCCGTCGGACTCCTGAGCCGGAACCCGGGACCGGGATCTCGATGCGGCTTCCTGAGGCCGGGCGGTCCCGGCCTCAGGGACCGGGCGCGCTCTCGGCGTCAGGAATCGGGTCGGCGTCAGGAATCGGGCGGGCTCTCGGCCGCGGGACGGCGCGCGGTCCCCAGCACGCAGTACGAACTCGGCATCCGCGGCCCCTTCGCGGGCACCAACAGCTGCCGGTACGGGCCCAGTTCGTACCCCGCGTCCCTGATCGCGCCGACGGGGTCACGGCTCACATGACAGCCGCCGAAGAGCAGCGGCCACACCGTGCGGTCCAGGGCACGCTGACCGGCGTTCATCGCACGGCCGCCGCCCCTCCCGTGCTCGAAGAACCGCAGCTCACCGCCCGGTCGCAGGACACGGCGGATCTCGGCGAGGGCCCGCGGCAGGTCTCGTACGCTGCACAACACCAGGGACACCACGGCCCCGTCGAAGGCCTCGCTCTTGACCGGGAGCGCCTCCGCGACGCCCGGGACCACGTCGACCGGCACGTCGGAGCGCAGGGCCGCGGTCACCGCCAACGTCCGCAGGCGGCGCTCCGGTTCGATGGCGACGACCTCCGAGACCGTGCTCGGATAGTGGGCGAAGTTCAGTCCGTTGCCCGCGCCGATCTCGATGACCCGGCCGGAGAGCCCGGCGAGCAGCTCCTCGCGGTGGACGCCGATGGCCGGCTCCGCCGCCACGCTGCACTTGGCGTAGAAGCGGGCGAACAGCGGGTGGTGAACCTGGGCAGGGGCCGGCTGACCCGTCCTGGCGGTGCTGGAGCCACGCGGTCGCATGGGGGACCTCCCCTGAAGGTCGGGGCCTACCGCGATTGTCCCCCGGGACGGGCTCGCTCACCCGTTCGCGGGTCGTCCTGCTTTGGCGGGCACGGTGTCGTCCCGTTCGGCGGGCACGGTCTCGCCCTGCGGCCCCGGCGGGGCGGGGACCACAGGGCGAGCCGCGAGGGGCGGGTCAGGCGATGAAGTCGCGCACCTGCTCGTAGACACCGTGGTCGTTGTTCATGTCGGTGTGCGAGACGCACCCGACCTCGACGTTCGTGGCACCGCTGAGGATTGCGGTGGTGTCGGGGGTCAGGGCCTCGTCGCAGTTCGACCAGTAGCTGGCGTAGGAGACGCTGCCCGGTGTCTCGTCGCCCGAGTTGAGCGAGGTGAGGAACGAACTGCCGGTGTACATCTCCGCGCAGGACGTGTAGATCCAGCTGCACCAGCCGGCGGTCGTGGTCCCGTGGTTCGTCCCGGCCGTGGAGACGAAGTCGTCGACGTACGCGGTCCCGCCGAGGTTCTTGAGGTAGTAGCGGGAGTTCAGGGCGCCCATCGAGTGCACGACCAGGTCGACCTTGGACGCACCGGTCTGGGAGAGCACGCTCTGGATCTTGGTGGACAGCTGCTGGGCGGTCGTGACGTTCGACTTGCCCCAGTCGTAGGACCAGGCGAACAGCTCGGAGCTGGTGTAGCCGTCGGCCTTGAAGTCGGCGGTCCAGTCGTCCCAGCTGCTCGACGAACTGCTCAGACCGTGCACGAAGACGACGGGATTGCGGGCGGCGGCGTTCGCCGTGGACGCGGGCAGGGACAGGGACAGAAGCAGCGACGCGAGGACCGCTGCGAAGACCGTGCCGGCAGTGCGTGTGCGGCGGGTCATGGTGCCTCCTGATGCGGGTGGGTTCGTCAGGAGTGTCAGGTGGGGTCTACGCGCGCCGCATCGGTGAAATCGCCGGTCTTTACGCACCACTTAACTCGCCAGTAACGTGAGAGGCGTGGTGACCTCGGTGAACCCCCCGCCTCTCCCGCAGCATTCGCCACCGCCCCTGATGAACGCCCCGGAACAACCGGGCGGCGCGCCGCGAACGCACCCGCGAACCCCGATGTCCGAAGGCGTCAGGGTCCGGGTGCTGCGTGCCGTGCACGGCGATCCGCGCGCGGCCGTGGAACTCGCCGCCGCCCTCACCGAGCATCAACTGGCCGGTCTGGAACCGCTTCCGGCCGAGCCCGTCGCCGTGGCACCCGGTCTGCTGCGGTCCCAGCGGCGCGAGATCAGGACCCTCCCGCCGGACACCCGGCGGCTCCTGCTGATCGCCGCCGCCGACCAGTACCCACTCGCCACCCACGCCTTCCAGCGCGCGGTGACCGCGGCCCGGCTGGACACCGGGCCCCTCGACGAGGCCGAGGCCGCCGGATTCGCCCATCCGACGTCCGCCGGAGTCGTGTTCCGGGACCCCTGGACCCGTATCGCCGCCTACGAGACCGCGTCGGCCCTGGACCGGCGAGAAACCCATCGGCTGCTCGCCCGCGTCCTGCGCGGCGAGGGTGAGGCGCCCCGCCGGTCCTGGCACCGCGCCGCCGCCACACTCGGGCCCAGCCGACGGCTCGCGGGGGAGCTGCGCGCATCGGCGCACGAGGCCCGGGCCGCGGGCGAACACGCGCTGGCCTGCGCCCTCCTCGAACGGGCCGCCGTACTGACCCCCGACCCGCGGGAACGCCCCCGCCTGCTGGCCCGGGCCGCCACCGACGCCTGGCGCTCCGGCGACGCCGACCGGGCCCGCCGCCTCGCCGCCGACGGCGACGTCGACGGGCTGAGCGGACTGCTCGCTCTACGCGCGGGGAACGCCACGGAGTCGTTCGACGCGCTGCTCGCGGAGGCGGAGCGCGGCATGGATTCGGGGGAGCGGGCACTCGGCGGTGAGCCCGGCAGAGGCGCCGACGGTGACAGCACGGTCGGCGGCGCGCTGATCGAGGGAGCGGGCGGCATTCACGTCGTACGCCCTGTCGTGCCCGCCGCTCCCGACGTTGCCGCGCACCTGGTGGCACGTGCCACCGAAGCCGCCGTCTACACCGGTGACCTGCGCCGATGCCTGGAGGCCGCGGCCGTCGCCGACCGGTACGGGATCGTGCCACCGGGCACGCTCGGGGGACTGGCCGCCGCGTTCGAAGGGCGGTACGAGGATGCCCGCGATCTCCTGAAAGCCGCTGCCGGCCGCTGCGGGCCCGGCGGTGATCCCACCTCGCTGATCCACTCCGCGATCGCCGCTCTGCTGCTCGGCGACCACACCCTCGCCGCCTCCGCGGCCGTACGAGCCGCCGCCTCCGCCCGTGCCAGGGGCGAGTCGATGACCGTCCCGCAGGCCATGGAGTTCCGGGCGTACGCCGAGTTCTGGACGGGCCGCCCACGGGCCGCGGGCGCCGCCACCCTGGACGCCCTGCGCCAGGCCTACGCCACCGGGCAGGACAACGGGGCCTGCCATCTCCAGGCGGCCCTCGCCATGTTCGCCGCCGTCACCGGCGACGAGGACGTCTGCCGGGCCCGCGCCGAGGCGGCCCGCACCTACGCCCTGGCGCGCGGTCTCGGCCTCGCCGCCGCCCTCGCCCTCTGGGCGCTCGCCTTCCTCGACCTCAGCACCGGCCGATACGCGGCCTCCGCGTCCCGGCTGCGCGCCCTCGCCGGATTCGGCCCCGGCCACGGACACCGGGCCGTACGCCATCTCGCCACCCCGCACTACGTGGAAGCCGCCGTCCGCACCGGCGACACCCGCGTCGCACGGGCCGCCCACGCCGACTACGACCGCTGGGCGAGCGCCGTCCGCAGCCCCGACGACCTTGCCCTCAGCGCCCGTTGCCGTGCCCTGCTGGCCACCGGGCCCGAGGCCATCGAGCACTACCGGACCGCCCTCGACCTGCATGCCGGCGGTACCCGCGACTTCGAACGCGCCCGTACGGAGCTGCTGTTCGGCGGCGCGCTACGACGGCAGCGCAACCGCACAGAGGCGCGTGACCGGCTGCACAGCGCGCTCGAAGCGTTCGAGCACTTCGGTGCGCCGCACTGTGCGGCGCAGGCTCGGGGTGAACTCCGTGCCCTGGGTGAGCCCGCCCAACCGTCGGGCGGGGAGCGCGACTTGGCCGCCCTGCTCACCGCCCAGCAGCTGACGGTGGCCCGGATGGCCGCCGACGGGGCGACCAACCGGGAGATCGCGTCCCGTCTGCTGCTCAGCCCGCGCACCATCGATCACCATCTGCGGGGGGTGTTCAACCGGCTCGGTATTCGGTCGCGGATCGAGTTGGTGAGGTTGCTGGCGTCGGAGGAGTGAGCGTGTCCCCGGCATGCCGTATCTGCGGGTCGTTCGGGCTGGTCGCGCCCACGCGGCGGAGCCGCAAAATGTCACAGCCCCGCGCCCCTTACGGGGCGCGCCCGTCTGTGAAAGCCTCCGCGTCCCACGTTCCACCCAGCCGGGCCGCGAGCCAACTGCCCGCCGTGGCCCGGAAGTCGGCGACGGGGAGGCGGCCCGAACCCTCGGGAACCGCGCCCAACAGTGGAGCTCCGGCGACCACCGGCAGATCCGCGAGGTTGCAACGTGACGCGAGGTCCGGGTCGTTCGGCCAGCTGCCCAGTACGACACCCAGCAGGTCGAGGCGGCGGGCCCGCAGTTCGCGGGCCGTCAGCTCCGTCGTGTTGAGCGTGCCGAGTCCGGCCGAGGCGACCACCAGGACGGGCGCGTCCAGCAACCGCGCCGCGTCCGCGAGTGTGCCGCCCTCGTCGTCGAACCGTACGAGGAGGCCGCCCGCCCCCTCGACCAGCACGAGGTCGTGGCCGGCGGCCAACTTGCCCGCCGCCTCCGCCACTTCGACCGGCCGCACCGGCGCGAGACCGGACCGCCGGGCCGCCGTGGCGGGAGCCAACGGCTCGGGATAGCGGGCCAGTTCGACGGATGTCACCGCGCCCGCGAGCCGGACCACCTCGTCGGCGTCCCCGCGCTCGCCCGGCAGCACACCGGTCTGCGCGGGCTTGAGCACGGCCACGGAGCGCCCGGCCGCGAGGGCCGCCGCGGCGACGGCCGCGGTCGTCACGGTCTTGCCGACCTCCGTGCCCGTCCCCGTGATCACCAGTACCGAAGACATGTCAGCCCTCCCCAGCCGCCGCGCACACCGCGGCCGTGATCCGCGCCAGATCCGCGTCCCCGGTGACGTACGGCGGCATCGTGTACACGAGGTCCCGGAACGGGCGCAGCCACACGCCCTCGCGGACCGCGGCCCGGGTCGCCGCCGCCATGTCGATCTCGTGGTCCAGTTGCACGACCCCGATGGCACCGAGCACGCGTACGTCCCGGACCCCGGGCAGTTCCGCCGCCGGAGCCAGCCCCTCCCGCAGCCCGGTCTCGACGCGCTTGACCTCGGTCTGCCAGTCCTGGCCGAGGAGCAGGTCGATCGAGGCGCAGGCCACCGCGGCGGCGAGCGGGTTGCCCATGAAGGTCGGGCCGTGGGCGAGCACCGGCACCTCGCCCCGTGAGATCCCGTCGGCGACCCGCGCGGTGCAGAGCGTGGCCGCCATCGTCATATAACCGCCGGTCAGCGCCTTGCCGACGCACATCACATCCGGCGTCACCCCTGCGTGCTCGGCCGCGAACAGGGTGCCCGTACGGCCGAAGCCCGTCGCGATCTCGTCGAACACGAGCAGCACGTCGTGCGCGTCGCACGCCTCGCGCAGCACCCGCAGATACGCGGGGGAGTGGAACCGCATCCCGCCCGCGCCCTGCACCACCGGCTCCACGATCACCGCGGCCAGCTCGTCCGCGTGCCGCTCGATCAGTTCGTGCAGCTGGTCCGCGTACGACTCCTCGTACGCGACCGGCGGCGGGTCCGCGAACACCTGGCGCTGGAGCACGCCCTGCCACAGCTCGTGCATCCCGCCCTCGGGATCGCACACGGACATCGGCTGCCAGGTGTCGCCGTGGTAGCCGCCGCGCCAGGTCAGCAGGCGCTGCTTGCCCGGGCGGCCGAGGGAACGCCAGTGCTGGAGGCACATCTTGACCGCGACCTCGACGGACACCGAGCCGGAGTCGGCCAGGAAGACATGCTCAAGCCCCTCGGGCGACATGTCGACAAGACGCTTCGCCAGCCGTACGGCGGGCTCGTGGGTGAGCCCGCCGAACATCACGTGGCTCATCCGGCCGAGCTGGTCGCGGGCCGCCTCGTTGAGCGCGGGGTGGTTGTAGCCGTGGATCGCCGACCACCAGGACGACATGCCGTCGATCAGCTCGGTGCCCGTGCCGGCCAGCCGCAACCGCACCCCGCTCGCCGACTCCACGACGAGCGGTTCCTGCCGGCCCGGCATCGGCCCGTACGGATGCCAGACGTGCCGCCGGTCGAGCTCCAGCAGCTCGGGCACGGAGAGGCCGGACACGTGCGGGTCAGGCATTGGGCGCGAGGTCCGTTCCGGCACCCCGGCGGCGTACCGCGACCAGGTCCGTACGCGCCTCGGAGGCGCGGGCCGTCTCGGGGACCCGCGCCGCCGCGGGGGCCTGCTCGTCGGCGGCCGAGCCGCAGGGACCGCAGCCACCGCCCTCGTGGGAGCCGCATCCGGCGTCCGCGTGCGAGCCGCAGCCGGCCTCGGCGTGGGAACCGCAGCCGCCGCCCGTGCCGGCGGTGACCCGGTGCTCCGGAAGCGTCACCTGGCCCGTGCCCTCCACCTCGAACCCGGCGTCCGCGATCATGTCCAGGTCGGCCTTGCCTGCCTGGCCCTCGGTGGTCAGGTAGTCGCCGAGGAAGATCGAGTTGGCCAGGTGCAGGGCGAGGGGCTGCATCGTGCGCAGATGGACCTCGCGGCCACCCGCGATCCGCACCTCGACGTCCGGGCAGACGAACCGGACCATCGCGAGGATCCGCAGACACCGCTGCGGGGTGAGGTTCCACTCCTTGGCGAGCGGGGTGCCCTCGACCGGGATCAGGAAGTTGACCGGCACCGAGTCCGGGTCGAGCGCGCGCAGCGAGTAGACGACGTCGACGAGGTCCTCGTCGCTCTCGCCCATGCCCGCGATGAGCCCCGAGCAGGCGGACAGGCCCGCGGCGTGCGCCTTCTGGACCGTGTCAACGCGGTCGGCGTACGTGTGGGTGGTCGTGATGTCCCCGTACGTCGACTCGGACGTGTTGAGGTTGTGGTTGTAGGCGTCCGCGCCCGCCTCGCGCAGCCGCTCGGCCTGACCGTCGGAGAGCAGCCCGAGGCACGCGCACACCTCGACGCCCTCGTTCTGGTCCTTGATCGCCTTGATGGTGTCCGAGACCCGGTCCACGTCACGGTCTGTGGGACCGCGTCCGCTCGCCACCAGGCAGACCCGCTTGGCGCCGCCCGCGAGACCGGCCGCCGCGGCCTCGGAGGCCTGGTCGGGTTTCAGCCACGTGTACTTCAGGATCCCGGCCTTGGAGCCGAGCCGCTGCGAGCAGTAGGAGCAGTCCTCCGGGCACAGGCCCGACTTCAGGTTGACCAGGTAGTTGAGTTTCACCCGTCGGCCGAACCACTGCCGGCGTACCTTGCCGGCCGCGGTCACCACATCGAGGAGTTCGTCGTCCGAGGTCGCCAGTACGGCCAGCGCCTCTTCGCGGGTCGGCAGCTCTCGCCGAAGCCCCTTGTCCACCAGCGTGTTCAGCAGGTCCATGAGGTCCGATCCTCGCCTATCCGACCGCGCCGGGCCAAGGAGGGACCGGACAACAGAGGCCGCTCGACGTGTGGGTATTGCCACATCATGGGCGGCTGGTGGTCCGGCTAGGGTCTGTGCGTTGCCTACAAAAGGCAGGTGGGGACGGCCCAGGCGAAATGTCATGTGTTGGCGCCCCATGGAACACCCTCACCTCATGGCCCGGAGGACATATGTCGGGATCGCCCTTCGAGTGGATCGACGAGCAGGCGCGGGCGCGCCACCGGGCCGGACTCGTCCGCACCCTGCGTCCCCGCCCCGCCGACTCCCCGCTCCTCGATCTCGCGGGCAACGACTATCTGGGCCTGGCGAGGCACCCCGAGGTCACCGAGGCCGCCGCAAGCGCCGCGCGGGCCTGGGGCGCCGGAGCGACCGGCTCCCGGCTCGTCAGCGGCTCCACGGAGCTGCACGCGGAACTCGAACGCGAGCTGGCCGAATTCTGCGGGTTCGAGTCCGCGCTGGTCTTCTCCTCGGGGTACGCGGCCAACCTCGCCGCCGTCACCGCGCTGGCCCCGCACGGCTCCCTCGTCGTCTCCGACGCGGGCAACCACGCCTCGCTGATCGACGGCTGCCGTCTCGCGCGCGGCACCACCCAGGTCGTCGCGCACGCCGACCCCGAGGCCGTGCGCAAGGCGCTGGGCACGCACGCAGGAGTGGCCGTCGTCGTATCCGACACGGTCTTCTCGGTCGACGGCGACGCGGCCCCGCTCACCGGACTCGCCGCCGCCTGCCGGGAGTACGGCGCCGCCCTGCTCGTGGACGACGCGCACGGTCTCGGCGTACTCGGCGAAGGCGGTCGCGGCGCTCCGCACGCCGTGGGTCTCGCGGGCGCCCCGGACGTGGTCACCACCGTCACGCTGTCCAAGTCGCTCGGCAGCCAGGGCGGCGCGGTCCTCGGACCGGCCCACGTCATCGACCATCTGGTCAACGCGGCCCGTACCTTCATCTTCGACACCGGTCTGGCGCCCGCGGCGGTGGGAGCGGCCCTCGCGGCCCTGCGTCTGCTGCGCAGGGAACCGGAACGGGCCACGCGAGCGCGTGCGGTGGCGACCACCTTGCACGAACGGCTGACGGCCGAGGGCCTCGAAGCCGTACGACCGGACGCCGCCGTCGTCTCCGTGCGCGCACCCTCCCCGGAGCGGGCCGTGCGCTGGGCCGCGGACTGCCGCGAGGCCGGTCTCGCCGTCGGCTGCTTCCGTCCCCCGTCGGTGCCTGACGGCATCTCACGGCTGCGGCTCACCGCCCGCGCGGACCTCACCGACGGGCAACTCGACCGTGCCGTACGCCTGATCATCGAAGCGCGGCGATAAAACCCTCCCAGGCGGCGGGGGCGAAGAGCAGGGCGGGTCCCGGCGTGTTCTTCGAGTCGCGCACCGCGAGCAGTCCGGCCCACGGTCCGGATCCCGGACGGGCCGTCTCGACGCAGTTGTTCATTCCCGTGCTGCGGCTGCTGCGCTGCCACCGCACACCGTGCAGACGGGTGCTCGAAGGTAGGGACCGAGGCAGGGGGGCGGGCATGGTGCCTCCTTATGCGCCGTGAGCTACACCGGCGATGAAATCCAACGTTTCCTCGGGCGAAAGGGCGTGGACCTGAAGGGAGTCGAAGGCCTCGCTGTAGGCCTGAAGGTCTTCTTTCCGTTCGAGATAGAGGCTACTCGTCAAGTGGTCTAGAACAACCACATCCAGATCAGATGTGCTCGGAAACGAAAAAATAACAAAGGGTCCTGTCACGCCGACATGAGCTCCAACTCCGAACGGCAGCACCTGAATCCGCACGTGAGGGAGTTGCGCGGCCTCCCTGAGGTGCTCCAACTGCCGTGCCATGACGCCCGGTCCGCCGACCGTCCGTCGTAGGGCCGCCTCGTCGAGAACCGCACTCAGTCGGAGCGGTGGATTCGAACGCAGTACGTCCTGGCGGGCGAGGCGCACCTCCACCAGCGCGTCGACCTTGTCGTCCGGCGCCCCGTCCACGGCCGCCAGGGTCACCTCGCGGGCGTACTCCGGCGTCTGGAGCAGCCCCGGCACGACGGAGTTCTCCAGTGTGCGCATCACGCTGGCCTGCGACTCCAGGCTGATGAAGTCGCTGTAGGTGGACGGCAGAAGACCCCGGTAGGCGTGCCACCAGTGGTGCCGGCCGTTGTCGTCGGAGCCCGCCAGCACCACGAGCAACTCGCGCAGTTCCGCGTCCCGGACGTCGTAGGCGTCGAGCAGCAGCTCCACGTCCGTCGGCTTCACCCCGCTGCGGCCGGTCTCGATCCGGCTCACCTTCGACTGGTGCCAGCCGACGAGCCGGGCCGCCTCGCCGCTCTTGAGGCCCGCACGGGCACGCAGGGCACGCAGTTCGGCGCCGAGTTTCCGGCGGCGCACAGCGGGACCGTACTGCATGGCCGTCTCCTTCCGACCGTCGCGCCGGCGCTATATCGTCCGGCGTCACGCCGACCGTAGAGGACAAACCGGCGCCCCGCCCAAATACGGTCGGCCGTCGCAGAGTTCACCGCTTCGAGCGACAGATATATGCATATCTCGGTGGATCGGCACCGTGAACGCCGAGGTAGTGGCACTCTGGCGCAAGCACCAGTCCGGGACCGTACTCGAAGTCATCCGCTTCGTGTCCGGTCTCCGGTCCCGTGGGAAAGGGACGACCTCGCCATGGCAGACCACCAGGAAGCATCCGTCACTCTGCCGAGCGATCCCGCCTCGGTCTACGCCGCCCGCACATACGTCATGAACGTGCTGGCCGAATGGGGACTTCCATCCGACACGGAGGCCGCCGACACAGTCCGGCTCATCGTCTCGGAGCTCGCCACCAACGCCGTACAGCACACGTTCGGGCAGTCGCCCACCTTCACGGTGGACATCGAACTCGACCGCGACGAACAGTTGCGCATCGGTGTGACCGACAGTCACCCGCGCTTCCCGAAACGTCTGCCCGCGGCCGTTCAGCAGGACAACGGCCGCGGCATGGTGATCGTCCGCTGGCTGACGGTCGAATGCGGCGGCAAGCTGACGGTCCGGCCCACCAGAGAGGGCGGCAAGACGGTCTCGATCATGCTGCCCTGGACGGCACCGGTACAGCCCGTGACAGCCGACTGAGCGTCTCGCCCCAACGACGGCACGGAGGGGCCCGCTAGTCCTCGTCGGCGGAGTTCTGCATCAAGTGGGGGATCAGCGCCCACAGGCCCGCGCACACGACCAGGGTGGTCGCGCCGGCCGCGATGCCGCCCGCCCGGCCCGTCGCCACGTCCACGACGAGCAGGACCGAACCGGAGAGGGCGAGGGCGAGTACGCCGAGCCCGATCTGGGCCAGATGCGAGGAGACGTTCACGACCTGCGGCTTGGCGCCCTGCTGGAACAGCCTGCGATGCAGCGCGGCAGGGGCGGTGAAGAGGGCGGCGGCCAGTACGGACAGCAGCAGCGTGACGACGTACGTGACGCGCTGGAACGAGTCCAGGGACGGGAAGCGCGGGGTGAACGCGAGGGTGAGCAGGAAGGCGAAGAGGATCTGCACCCCGGTCTGCGTGACCCGCAGTTCCTGGAGCAGTTCGTTGAAGTTGCGGTCGGCGCGCTCGAGCCGGGTCTCGTCGCGCTCCTCGTGGTGATGCGGGTCGCCCATGGGTGAGGAGTAACCACTCAGCAGCGAAAATCACGCTCAGGGCCCCGAGAGGTGGCCGCGGCGATCACCGCGGCCACCTCCCGGGCGGGTCACCTGACCCGGCCGTACCAGACGCTCTTCGTCCAGATCTTCTGGAGCTTCACCACTTCCCCGGTCTTCGGGGAGTGCCAGATCCGTCCCTTCCCGGCGTAGATGCCGACGTGGTAGACGTTCCGGCCCGAGTGGAAGAAGACCAGGTCCCCCTGCTTGCGGTTCGAAGCGGAGACATGGTTCGTCTTGTTGTACTGCGCGGCGGCCGTACGCGGCAGGGACTTGCCCGCCTTCTTGAACGAGTAGAGCGTGAGGCCGGAGCAGTCGAAGCGCTTGGGCCCCACGGCCCCGTACTTGTACGGGGAGCCCTTCTTGGAGGCCGCTACCTGGAGTGCCTTCGTCGCGGGTGTGGCCGCTTCAGCGCCGGACGTGAGTCCGGGGGCCACGATGCCGCCGCTGACAGCGGCGATGGTGAGAGCCGATGCGGTACCGGCCCTGGTGAACAGCGACGGGACACGATTGAGCGCAGTCATGCGCAACCCTTCGTCAGCCGCCTGTGAAGGATGACCTGTCGGATTCGGGCTGGCGAAGTTGCCCGGCCGCTGACGCGGCTTCACCCCAAGGGCTGCTCGGCCCGGTCATGGCGTGACCGTTCCGGCGACCCGTCGTGCCTGGGTCCTCCACTCCTGCCGATCCACTTCTGTCGACCGGTCATCCGGGCGGCGGCAGGACTCGGCGTCCGCCCGGATCGCCCCGCCGCTTGTGGCGGGGGCTTGTCGTCGGAAGGGATCTTGACGCACGGATGTCCCAAAAGCCGAGCGGAATCGGCGTTTTGTGGGCTTACTCACCACTCACCCGTTCGGGTGGACAGCCATTCCAACGGGAGGGCGTCCAGGGGGTCGACGACCCTCGTACCAGCACCGGAACGTCTGATTCCGTACGGAGGCTACGCGTGTTGCGCAACTCCCACGGGCCTGTAAAAGCAGCTCTGGCTACGCTGTTCGGTGGTACGCCTTTCGGTCCGTTTGAACCCTGACCCGGACGTCCCGTCAGATGCCTGCGTGACGCCGGGTCCGTGGCGGTACGTCAGCTGTCGGAGCGCGGTGGTAGCGCGATCCGGCCCGCTCGGCGCTCACCGTCGAGGACGCGCAGCGCCCGCGCCAGGGTCGGCGCGTGCACCTCGTGCTCGCCGCGTTGGTGCATCAGGGCCAGCGCGTCACGCAGTGCGGTGGCCCGGCCGACCAGGGCCTGGGCGGCCCGCAGCCCCCGGTAGGTGTCCCCGGAGTGGGCCGGGTTGATCCGGCCGAGCAGGTCCACCACTTCAAGGTAACGGTCGATCAGCTCGGCCTCGGCACGGGTCAGGGCCGGCAGCGGCGGCAACTCGGGTGGGAGCATCGGGCCGCTCACCTCGCGCCGGGTGCGCTCTGGGTGGACTTCCGGCTTGCGACGATCCGGTCGATCAGTCCGTACTTCAGCGCCGCCCGCGCGTCCAGGATCTTGTCCCGCTCGATGTCGGCACCGATCCGCTCTCGGCTCTGGCTCGTGTGCAGGGCGAGCATCTCCTCCAACTGCCCACGGGTACGCATCAACTCGTCGGCCTGAATGGCCAGGTCGGACGCCTGTCCCTGGACGGGCTCGGCGAACGACGGCTGGTGGATCAGCACTCGGGCGCCCGGCAGCGCGTACCGCTTGCCCGGTGTGCCGGCCGCGAGCAGCACCGCCGCGGCCGACGCCGCCTGCCCCAGGCAGATGGTCTCCACCTCGCAGCTGACGAACTGCATCGTGTCGTAGACGGCCGTCATCGCACTGAACGAGCCGCCGGGCGAATTGATGTAGAGCGAGATGTCCCTGTCGGGCGCCTGGTACTCGAGGTGCATGAACTGCGCCATCACGTCGTTCGCCGACACGTCGTCGATCGGCGTCCCGAGGAACACGATCCGCTCCTCCAGCAGCTTCGAGTACGGGTCCATGGTCCGGCTCCCCGAACTGGTGCGTTCGGTGAACTCGGGCAGCACGTAGCGGGCGGACGGTCGGGTCATGACACACGCTCCTCCGGGAGAGGTCCTGTAAAAAATGTACAGGACGTACATGACGTTATGATGGGGAGCATGGCCTACGAGATTCCGGTGACGCAAGCCAGGGCTGAGCTCGCCGACCTGATCAACCGGGTGGTGTACGGCGGTGAGCGCGTCGTCGTGACGCGTCACGGGAAGCCGCTCGTCGCTCTCGTGTCCGCGGCTGACCTGGAGCGACTCGAGAAACTCGACGCGGCGATCGAGGCGGGGGTGGAGGAGCCGGTGATCAGTGCGGTGTCGAGTGTCCGGGAGGTGGGTTCCGCTCCTCGCGAACGGCAGCGGTTCGGGATCGCTGCGGAGCATCGGGGGCCGGGGGCGTCCTAGGC
>NZ_LIQZ01000262.1 GCF_001418655.1 Streptomyces phaeochromogenes
AGCCCCTGAGTAAGGGACGGGATTGGGTAGGGGCGGCGGGGGCGAGAAAGGGCCTCGCAGGACAGCACACCTTTCCCCGAACCGCCCCCAGACACTCATCCGTTCACGCGATGGTGCGATCATGTGCCGCCGTACGGATGCCCGTGGAAGGCCGCGGGTAGGGCCGGTCCATGACGCAGCCGTTCGAACTCCCGCACTTCTACATGCCGTACCCCGCGCGGCTGAACCCGCATCTCGACGAGGCACGCGCCCATTCGAGCGAGTGGGCGCGCGGAATGGGCATGCTGGAGGGCTCCGGTATCTGGGAGCAGGCCGACCTCGACGCACACGACTACGGCCTGTTGTGCGCGTACACGCATCCGGAGTGCGACGGACCGGCCCTCTCGCTCATCACCGACTGGTACGTGTGGGTCTTCTTCTTCGACGACCACTTCCTGGAGACCTTCAAGCGCAGCCAGGACCGCTCCGGCGGAAAGGACTACCTGGACCGGCTCCCGCTCTTCATGCCGCTCGACCTGTCGACCCCGGTGCCGGAGCCGCTGAATCCCGTAGAGGCCGGACTCGCCGACCTCTGGGCGCGCACGGTCCCCTCGATGTCCCTGGGCTGGCGCAAGCGGTTCGCCGAGTCCACCGAGCATCTGCTCAACGAGTCGATGTGGGAGCTGTCCAACATCAACGAGGGGCGGATCGCCAACCCCGTCGAGTACATCGAGATGCGCCGCAAGGTCGGCGGCGCCCCCTGGTCCGCGGGGCTGGTGGAGTTCGCGACGGCCGAGGTGCCCGAACCCGTCGCCGGCTCACGGCCGTTGCGCGTGCTCATGGAGACCTTCTCCGACGCGGTGCACCTGCGCAACGACCTCTTCTCGTACCAGCGGGAGGTCGAGGACGAGGGCGAGTTGAGCAACGGCGTGCTCGTCCTGGAGACCTTCTTCGGCTGCACCACCCAGCAGGCCGCCGACACGGTCAACGACATCCTCACCTCGCGGCTGCACCAGTTCGAGCACACGGCGCTCACCGAAGTGCCCGCGCTGGCCCTGGACAAGGGCCTCACGCCGGACGAGGTCCGGGCGATCGGCGCGTACGCACAGGGGCTGCAGGACTGGCAGTCGGGCGGCCACGAGTGGCACCTGCGGTCGAGTCGCTACATGAACGAGGGGGCTCTCGCGACCTCACCACTCAGCGGCCTCACGGGTCCGGGCACCTCCGCCGCCGACGTCGGGGCGCTGCTCGCCGCCGCCGGTGCCGAGCGGCTGCGTGCGTACACCCATGTGCCGTACCAGAAGGTGGGACCCTCCCAACTCCCCGATTTCTACATGCCGTTCCAGGTCCGGCTGAACGCCGATCTGGACGGGGCCCGGCAGCGCATCACACCGTGGGCCCACAGCATGGGCATCCTGGAGGAGGGCGTCTGGGACGAGGACAAGCTCGCCGCCTACGACCTGCCGCTGTGCTCGGCGGGCCTCGACCCGGACGGTACGCCGGAGGCCCTGGACCTCAGCGCGCAGTGGCTCGTGTGGGGGACGTACGGCGACGACTACTACCCGATGGTGTTCGGGCACCGGCGTGACGTGGCCGCGGCGAAGCTGTGCACCGAGCGGCTGTCCGCCTGCATGCCCCTCGCGGGCGAGGAAATCCCGCCCCCGGCCAACGCGATGGAGCGCTCCCTCGCCGACCTGTGGCAGCGCACGACGGTCACGATGGACCTGGACGCGCGCCGCACCTTCCGGGCCTCGGTGGACGTGATGACCGAGAGCTGGGTGTGGGAGCTGTCCAACCAGCTTCAGAACCGCATCCCCGACCCCGTCGACTTCCTGGAGATGCGTCGCGCCACCTTCGGCTCCGACCTCACCAAGAGTCTGTGCCGTCTGGGCCACGGCCCGGCGGTGCCGCCCGAGGTCTACCGCAGCGGTCCGGTCCGTTCCCTGGAGAACGCCGCGATCGACTACGGGATGCTCATCAACGACGTCTTCTCGTACCAGAAGGAGATCGAGTACGAGGGAGAGGTGCACAACCTGATCCTCGTCGTGCAGAACTTCTTCGGCTGCGACTACCCGACGGCCCTCGGCGTCGTCCACGACCTGATGACCCAGCGCATGAAGCAGTTCCAGCACGTCGCCGCCAACGAGTTCCCTCTGCTCTACGAGGACTTCCAACTCTCCGACGAGGCCCGCGAGATCCTGGAGGGCTATGTGGTCGAGCTGCAGAACTGGATGGCCGGCATCCTCAAGTGGCACTACGACTGCCGCCGTTACGGGGCCGCGGACCTGGCCCGCCGCGCCCATGGCTTCGTACCGGGCCGGCTGCCGAGCCCGCCGTTCACCACCACCTGGCAGCGTGCCTCGACGGCAGTCCTGTGACGGCACAAAAGAAACTTCACCTTCCGTACGGGGCTTCCGGAACTTCTCGTACGGAATGGGGCATTCAGGCAACTATCGGCGTGATGCCGGGAGTCTTCCGGGGTGAGGGAACAGACCACGGGACACGGGGGTGTTCGAACGTTGACCGACATCATTGAAAGGGTCACCGAGGAGCTCGTGAGCGAGGGGGATGCGGTACGGGCCGCGGGGGAACTGGAGCCGTTCGTAAGCCCGTTGCCGGTGCCGCCGGTGCTGCGGCCCGGCTCGGGGGACGTCCTCCAGGAGACCGAGATCGCGCTGAGGCCGACCTGGGTGCGCATGCACCCGCAGCTGCCGCCGACCCTGATGTGGGGGTACGGCGGTTCGGTGCCGGGCCCGACCATCGAGGTCCGCAGGGGACAGCGGGTCCGGATCGCCTGGACGAACCGCATTCCCAGGGAGAGCGAGTACCCGGTCACGGCCGTCGAGGTGCCGCTCCGCCCGCCGGGCACCCCGCCCGCCACCACCGAGCCGGGCCGTGGGGGCGTCGAGCCCAACAAGGACGTCGCCGCACTGCCCGCCTGGTCGGTGACCCACCTGCACGGCGCACAGACGGGCGGCGGCAACGACGGCTGGGCGGACAACGCCGTGGGCCACGGAGACGCCCAGCTCTCCGAGTACCCGAACGACCACCAGGCGGTCCAGTGGTGGTACCACGACCACGCCATGAACATCACGCGGTGGAACGTCTACGCGGGGCTGTACGGCACGTACCTCGTCCGCGACGACGAGGAGGACGCGCTCCATCTCCCCTCCGGGGAGCGGGAGATACCGCTGCTGCTGGCGGACCGCAACCTCGACACGGACGAGGACGGCCGGCTCAACGGCCGCCTGCTGCACAAGACCGTGATCGTCCAGGAGAAGAACCCCGAGACGGGCAAGCCGGTCTCGATCCCCTTCTCCGGCCCGTACACAACGGTCAACGGCCGCATCTGGCCGTACGCGGACGTCGACGCCGCCTGGTACCGCTTCCGCCTGGTCAACGCGTCGAACTCGCGTATCTACGACCTCGTCCTGGTCGACGAGGACAACAACGTGGTACCGGGCGTCATGCACCAGATCGGCAGCGACGGCGGGCTGCTGCCGCGCCCCGTGCCGGTCGACTTCGACGAGTCGCTGCCCACGCTGACCGCCGCTCCGGCCGAGCGGTTCGATCTGCTCGTCGACTTCCGGGCCTTCGCGGGCCGGAAGCTTCGCCTGGTCAACAAGGGGCCCCGGCAGGCGCCCGGGGTGCCGGACCCGGAGGGCGGCGTCCGCTATCCGGCGGTCATGGAGTTCCGGGTGCGCGAGTGCGCCGACGAGACCGGCGCGGACACCTTCGAACTGCCCGCGGTGCTCTCGGGGTCCTTCCGCCGGCTGACGCACGCCGTCGAGCACGGTCACCGGCTCATCGTGCTCACCCCGCCGGCCACCAAGGGCGGCGGCGGACATCCGGAGATCTGGGAGATGGCCGAGGTCGAGGACCCGGGCGACGTCCAGGTCCCCACGGAGGGCGTCATACAGCTGACCGGCCCGGACGGGAAGACGAAGACGTACCGCCGTACGGCACGGACGTTCAACGACGGGCTCGGCTTCACCATCGCCGAGGGCAGCCACGAGCAGTGGAGCTACCTCAACCTCTTCCCGATCGTCCATCCCATGCACATCCACCTGGCCGACTTCCAGTTGCTCGGCCGCGACGCGTACGACGTGTCGGGCTTCGACCCCGCGATCGGCGGCACACGCGCGCCGATCGCGTTCGACCCCGGCACGCAGCTGCCGCTCGCGCCCAACGAGCGCGGCTACAAGGACGTGTTCCGGGTGCCCGGCGGACAGATCCTGCGGGTGATGGGCCGGTTCGACGGGGCGTACGGCAGGTTCATGTATCACTGCCATCTCCTTGAGCACGAGGACATGGGCATGATGCGGCCCTTCGTCGTCATGCCGAAGGAGGCGCTGAAGTTCGACCACGGCGCGGGGCACGGCGGCCACGAGGGCCATACGGGCTGACTCCACGTCCTCGCGCCGACCCCGGTACGGCCCGGTGCGGGCGCTCAGAAAGCGAGGCTCGGCGCGGCGGCCGTCATCACGAGCGTCGTGCCGAACGCCCACCGGTGCCGGCGGCGACGTCGAACGCGCGGCCGGCGCACCCCACCCGGTCGCGGACTGTGGCCCCGGATCGGCGACCTGGCCGGACTGCGCGCCTGTTGGCCACCGTCGAAGAGGCTCAGGCGAACGGCCGGGAGAGCCGGAAGAGCTGACGGACGGGTCGACGGACGGGTGGACAGACCGGTGGGCAAGTCGGTGGACAGGCCGGTCGAGCAGGGAAGAAACGCATCACCCGTTCGAGGATCGTGGCGCGCCGGTGCGGAGGGTAGGGCTCTGGCCGGAGGCGATCACCCATGGAACAGACCGCGTTGCGTCCCAAGCCGATGCCGGGCCGGGAGCCCGGCGGCGGCCGTCCGCCCGGCACGGTCCGCCGCCCGCACGCCGCACGCCGACGCGGGCGACGGCTCATGACCCTGCTGTTCAGCCTGTTCGTCGGGGCGGTCCTCGTGCTGTCGGGGATCGGCCTCGGCACCGTGGGCGCCACGGTGATCGGCATGAGCAAGCTGGCCGACCTGCGGAAGGAGGCGGGTGGAGCGGGCGGTGCGCCGGGGGGGTCCGGCCCGGCGCACCGCC
>NZ_LIQZ01000263.1 GCF_001418655.1 Streptomyces phaeochromogenes
CAGGAACTCCCCGACGCGTTCTGCGTGTACCAGGCGGGAGGGGCGTAGTCGATGGTGAACTCGCCCGTCGTCTCGACGGCGGACTCCGCGTCGGACTGGTCATCGCCGGGTGTGGCCCAGCCCCCGCGGATCCCGTCCCGATCGCTGTTCACAATTCCTCCTGGTGTGGTCGAGCACCCTCATACCGAGCTGGGGCGACCGTTCCGATCGTCCGAGGCCGTCCGTCGCGCCCCGGATCCCCCTGTCTGACGCGGCGGCCCCGTCCCCGGGTTCTGCTGCCGCGCCCACCCCAGCCTAATCACCACAACCACCCCCACGGCAGGCCCGTCCACCCCTCCGGTCCCAGCCACTGCGTCACACTCTGCCCAGAAGTGACGTATGAACGGCCTTGTACGGACGGCAAAGTGGACAAAAGCGCGCTTAAGAAGCGCGTCTCCACCCCACCGTGCAGCACTCCGACACAACAAGGCGCTGCCCCGACACAACAAAGGGGACCGGTGGCATACAAGCCACCGGCCCCTCGTGCGCCCGAAGGCGACTGCGCCGCTACTCAGCTACTCCTACTCGGCTACTCCGCCGAAACCCCACCATTGTGCGGCGCAGGCTCCAGATCGAACTCGCCGTCGCGCGCCCCCAGCACGAAGGCCCGCCACTCCGCCTCCGTGTACCGCAGGACCGTGTCCGGGTCGAGGGACGACCGCATGGCCACCGCGCCCCCGAGCAGGTACGCGATCTCGACCCGCTCCTCGTGCTCCTCCGTGCCCGGCGCGCTCTGCCATTCGACGCCCGAGATGTCGAGGGCGTAGAGCTCGTCCTTCTCCCGCTCCTTGCGCGCCTTGACGTCCTTGTCCTCTGCCTCGGCCATGGCGAAGCGACCCCTTCCCGGCGTACGCGTCCGACGTACGGCCCCGACCTGACGAACGAACTGTCGCGTCACCCTACTGGGACCGCCCCTGGCCTCCCCGGACTCCGGGAACCCCGGTCGGTGGGACCCCCACCTCCTGGTACCCTGTGTGACGGCCGTATGTGTACGCACCCCCGGACCGCCCCTCAAGGGCCCTGGAGGACGCGCCCAGCGGATCCCCGCCTCCCGAGTTACGGAAGCTCCCCTGAGATGTGGACCAGGGGCACTCGGTGGCTACTCAAAGACTACGAGGAGTACGCGTGTCGCTCGACGCCGCTACGAAGAAGCAGCTCATCACCGAGTTCGGTCAGAAGGAGGGCGACACCGGCTCCCCCGAGGTCCAGGTCGCGATGCTCTCGCGCCGTATCTCGGACCTGACCGAGCACCTCAAGACCCACAAGCACGACCACCACTCCCGTCGTGGTCTGCTCATCCTGGTCGGTCAGCGCCGTCGCCTCCTGCAGTACCTGGCGAAGAAGGACATCCAGCGCTTCCGTGCGCTGGTCGACCGCCTGGGCATCCGCCGCGGTGCGGCGGGCGCCAAGTAAGACGCCGTGAAGGGAGCGGTTCCCACTCTTAGGGGGCCGCTCCCTTTGCTGTACGTGCGGAGTGTCACTGCACCTTTGTAGTGTGGTAGCACGACGCAGTTTCACGAGGAGAAGTGCACCTCGCCGCCGCCGGTCCTCGGTAGTGGCTCCCGGGCGATGCGAACCCCGGGTGCTTCGATCGAAGACCGGCCCGCACCAGAAGGCGCGCTTCTCCGCCCACGTCCCCCCGCCACACGGGCGGATCGGGACAAAAGACGAAAAGTATCGGAGAAAACGCTAGTGGAGAACGAGACCCACTACGCCGAGGCCGTTATCGACAACGGATCCTTCGGCACCCGCACCATCCGCTTCGAGACGGGCCGCCTGGCCAAGCAGGCCGCCGGCTCCGCCGTCGCGTATCTGGACGACGACACCATGGTGCTGTCGGCCACCACAGCCTCCAAGAAGCCCAAGGAAAACCTCGACTTCTTCCCCCTCACGGTGGACGTCGAGGAGCGGATGTACGCCGCCGGCAAGATCCCCGGCAGCTTCTTCCGTCGTGAGGGCCGGCCCTCCGAGGACGCGATCCTCACCTGCCGCCTGATCGACCGCCCGCTGCGCCCGTCCTTCAAGAAGGGCCTGCGCAACGAGATCCAGGTCGTCGCCACGATCATGGCGCTCAACCCCGACCACCTGTACGACGTCGTGGCGATCAACGCCGCCTCCGCGTCCACGCAGCTGGCCGGTCTGCCCTTCTCCGGCCCGATCGGCGGCGTCCGCGTCGCGCTGATCAACGGCCAGTGGGTCGCGTTCCCGACGCACACCGAGCTCGAGGACGCCGTCTTCGACATGGTCGTCGCCGGTCGCGTCCTGGAGGACGGCGACGTCGCGATCATGATGGTCGAGGCCGAGGCCACCGAGAAGACCATCGCGCTGGTCGCGGGCGGCGCCGAGGCGCCGACCGAGGAGATCGTCGCCTCCGGTCTGGACGCCGCGAAGCCCTTCATCAAGGTGCTCTGCAAGGCCCAGGCCGACCTCGCCGCCAAGGCCGCCAAGCCCACCGGCGAGTTCCCGGTCTTCCTCGACTACCAGGACGACGTCCTGGAGGCCCTGACCGCCGCGGTCAAGAGCGAGCTCTCCCAGGCGCTCACCGTCGCCGGCAAGCAGGACCGCGAGTCCGAGCTGGACCGCATCAAGGAGATCGCCGCCGAGAAGCTGCTCCCGCAGTTCGAGGGCCGCGAGAAGGAGATCTCCGCCGCGTACCGCTCGCTGACCAAGTCCCTGGTGCGCGAGCGCGTCATCAAGGACAAGGTCCGCATCGACGGCCGAGGCGTCACGGACATCCGTACGCTCGCCGCCGAGGTCGAGGCCATCCCGCGCGTGCACGGTTCGGCGCTGTTCGAGCGTGGCGAGACCCAGATCCTGGGCGTCACCACCCTCAACATGCTCCGGATGGAGCAGCAGCTGGACACCCTTTCCCCGGTGACCCGCAAGCGCTACATGCACAACTACAACTTCCCGCCCTACTCCGTGGGCGAGACCGGCCGCGTCGGCTCCCCGAAGCGCCGCGAGATCGGCCACGGCGCGCTCGCCGAGCGCGCGATCGTCCCGGTCCTGCCCTCGCGCGAGGACTTCCCGTACGCGATCCGTCAGGTGTCCGAGGCCCTCGGCTCCAACGGCTCGACGTCCATGGGCTCGGTCTGCGCCTCCACCATGTCGCTGCTGAACGCCGGTGTGCCGCTCAAGGCCCCCGTCGCCGGTATCGCCATGGGCCTGATCTCCCAGGAGATCAACGGCGAGACGCACTACGTCGCCCTCACCGACATCCTCGGTGCGGAGGACGCCTTCGGCGACATGGACTTCAAGGTCGCCGGCACCAAGGAGTTCGTGACCGCCCTCCAGCTCGACACCAAGCTGGACGGCATCCCGGCCTCCGTCCTGGCCGCGGCCCTCAAGCAGGCCCGTGACGCCCGCCTCCACATCCTCGACGTGATGATGGAAGCGATCGACACGCCGGACGAGATGTCCCCGAACGCCCCGCGGATCATCACGGTCAAGATCCCCGTGGACAAGATCGGTGAGGTCATCGGCCCGAAGGGCAAGATGATCAACCAGATCCAGGAGGACACCGGCGCCGACATCACGATCGAGGACGACGGCACCATCTACATCGGTGCCGCCCAGGGCTCGCAGGCCGAGGCCGCCCGCGCCACGATCAACGGCATCGCGAACCCGACCATGCCGGAGGTCGGCGAGCGCTACCTGGGCACCGTCGTGAAGACGACGACCTTCGGTGCGTTCGTGTCGCTGCTCCCGGGCAAGGACGGTCTGCTGCACATCTCGCAGATCCGCAAGCTCGCCGGCGGCAAGCGCGTGGAGAACGTCGAGGACGTCGTCGGCGTGGGCTCCAAGGTCCAGGTCGAGATCGCCGAGATCGACTCCCGCGGCAAGCTCTCCCTGATCCCCGTGATCGAGGGCGAAGGCGACGATGAGAAGAAGGACGACACCGACAAGTGACGTCGAGTAGCTCCACGGCGACGGCCCGCACCTCCTCGGAGGCGCGGGCCGTCGCCCGTACCCAAACCCTGATCAAGGGCGAGAACGGCATCGGTACGGTCCGCAAGACCACCCTCCCCGGCGGCCTGCGCATCGTCACCGAGACCCTGCCCTCCGTGCGCTCCGCCACCTTCGGTATCTGGGCGCACGTCGGCTCGCGCGACGAGACGCCGGCTCTGAACGGCGCCACGCACTACCTGGAACACCTCCTCTTCAAGGGCACGCAGAAGCGCAGCGCCCTGGACATCTCCTCCGCCATCGACGCGGTCGGCGGCGAGATGAACGCGTTCACGGCGAAGGAGTACACGTGCTACTACGCACGCGTGCTCGACACCGACCTCCCGCTCGCCATCGACGTCGTCTGCGACATGCTCACGGGCTCGCTGATCCTCGAAGAGGACGTGAACGTCGAGCGGGGCGCGATCCTCGAAGAGATCGCCATGACGGAGGACGACCCGGGCGACTGCGTGCACGACCTGTTCGCGCACACCATGCTCGGCGACACCCCCCTCGGCCGCCCGGTCCTCGGCACGGTCGACACCGTCAACGCCCTCACCGCGGACCGCATCCGCCGCTTCTACAAGAAGCACTACGACCCGACCCACCTCGTGGTCGCCGCCGCCGGAAACGTCGACCACAACAAGGTCGTACGCCAGGTCCGGGCCGCCTTCGAGAAGTCGGGCGCCCTCAAGCAGCCCGACGCGACGCCGATCGCCCCGCGCGACGGCTCCCGCTCCATCCGTACGGCGGGCCGCGTCGAGCTCCTCGGCCGCAAGACCGAGCAGGCCCACATCGTCCTCGGCATGCCGGGACTGGCCCGCACGGACGAGCGCCGCTGGGCCCTGGGCGTCCTGAACACCGCGCTCGGCGGCGGCATGTCCTCCCGCCTCTTCCAGGAGGTCCGCGAGAAGCGCGGCCTCGCCTACAGCGTGTACTCGTACACCTCGGGCTTCGCCGACTGCGGTCTCTTCGGCGTGTACGCGGGCTGCCGCCCGAGCCAGGTGCACGACGTGCTGAAGATCTGCCGCGACGAACTCGACCAGGTCGCCGAGCACGGTCTGTCGGACGACGAGATCGGCCGCGCCATCGGCCAGCTCCGCGGCTCCACGGTCCTCGGCCTGGAGGACACGGGCGCGCTGATGAACCGTATCGGCAAGAGCGAGCTGTGCTGGGGCGAGCAGATGTCCGTCGACGACATGCTGACCCGGATCGCCTCGGTCACCCCGGACGACGTGCGGGAGGTGGCGCGCGAGATCCTGGGGCAGCGGCCCTCGCTGTCGGTCATCGGCCCGCTGAAGGACAAGCAGGCTTCCCGTCTGCACGAAGCGGTCGCGTAACCCTCGAATCCGGTAAGGAAGCAAGAAGATGAGCAAGCTGCGCGTGGCGGTCCTCGGTGCCAAGGGCCGCATCGGTTCCGAGGCGGTACGAGCTGTCGAGGCGGCCGAGGACCTGGAGCTGGTGGCCGCCCTCGGCCGAGACGACAAGCTGGAGACGCTGGTGGACGCCGGCGCCCAGGTCGTCGTCGAACTGACCACGCCCGCCTCGGTCATGGGCAACCTCGACTTCTGCGTCCGCCACGGCATCCACGCCGTGGTCGGGACGACGGGCTGGACCGACGAGCGCCTCGCGCAGCTGAACACCTCGCTCGCCGCCTCACCGGAGACGGGCGTGCTCATCGCCCCGAACTTCTCCATCGGTGCCGTCCTCACGATGAAGTTCGCGGAGGTGGCCGCGCCGTACTTCGAGTCCGTCGAGGTCATCGAGCTGCACCACCCGAACAAGGTGGACGCCCCGAGCGGCACCGCCCACCGAACGGCCCAGCTCATCGCCGCCGCCCGTCAGCGGGCGGGCAGTGCCGCGCAGCCCGATGCAACGGTCACGGCCCTGGACGGCGCCCGCGGCGCGGACGTCGACGGCGTCCCGGTGCACTCGGTCCGCCTGCGCGGTCTGCTGGCCCACCAGGAGGTGCTGCTCGGCGCCGAGGGCGAGACGCTCACCGTCCGCCACGACTCCCTCCACCACAGCAGCTTCATGCCGGGCATCCTGCTCGGCGTACGCCGCGTCGTGGACACCCCGGGCCTCACCTTCGGCCTGGAACACTTCCTGGATCTGAAGTAACCGCCATGGGCGCGAAGATCACATACGCCGTCACGGCGGCCGTCCTGGTCGTCTACTTCGTCCTGGTCGGCAGCCGGGGGGTGATGCTCATACAGAGCGGCACCCTGCTCACCGTCACCTTCGGCGTCGCCGTCCTCATCCTGCCGGTGATCGGCATCTGGTTCCTCTGGAAGAACACCCAGTTCGTCAGCAGGGCCAACCGACTCGCCGCCGAGCTCGACGCCGAAGGCGGCCTGCCCGTCGACGAGTTGAAGCGCACCCCGGCCGGCCGGATCGACCGCGACTCGGCGGACGAGGTCTTCGCCAGGCGCAAGGCCGAGACCGAGGACGCCCCCGACGACTGGCGCAGCTGGTTCCGGCTGGCCATCGCCTACCACGACGCCCGCGACACTCCCCGGGCCCGCAAGGCGATGCAGCACGCGATCGCGCTGCACGACGGGAAGCCTGTACGGGCCTGAGGCACCGACACCGACACACAGACACGGCGAAGGGGCCGGTCCGCACCCGCGGACCGGCCCCTTCACCATGCTGTCTGTGTTGCCTGCGCCGATCGTCAGGCGTGCCCGCGGTACTCGTCCGCCCAGACCTCGACGCCGTCCGCGGCCCGGTCGAACGCGTCGGGGCGCCCGAGGAAGTCCGCGTTGTGCGTGGTCAGCAGCTGTGTCGGCTCGGCACCGGAGCGGTCGGCGTTGATGACGACGAGCGCCTGCCCCTGCACGGTGCGCGGCAGCCCGAGCCAGCGCACCGGCTGCTGGACCGTCCGCACCGTCTGGACCTTCGCCCAGGGAGCCGTGCTCGTGATCAGGAAACGGACCCGGCGCAGCCCGTAAGCGCTCACCCACGCGCCCATCCGCAGCAGCCGCAGGGCACACACGATGACGAGCGCCGCGAGCCCCAGGAAGACCACGCCACCGGACCGATTGCCGGCCGCCACGACGATGACCGCCGCGAACAGCACGTACGACGCGAGCAGCAGCAGAAGTGCCGCCGCGGCGACGCGCCACGGTCCGGGCCGGTAGGGGCGTCGCCACTGGTCGCGATCGTCGAACGGCAGCGCGAGATCCTCGCCCGCCTCGTCGAAAGCGCGATCGGCGGTCAGAAAGGGCAGGGGCACGACTGATCCTCACTCAATCCACGCATGGACTATGCCCGGTGAGGCTACCTAGCGGGGTCTCCGGTCACCACCCTCGGGGGTCCATGGGGGTGCTCCCAGGCCATCCGGGCCGGAGGAGGGTCAACGGCCCTGCGACGCGTCCGACTGTTGCGTATGCGCAGGTGAGCTGTCGGCCGACAGGGCGGGCGTCCCTATGAGCAGGGAGCCCACGAGGCCCGCGACCACGGTGAGGCCCATGAGCCATCGGCCCGCGAGCTCACCGGCGGAGGCCCGCTGACGCGGTGGGGGAGTGACATTGCTGCGGAACCTGTCGGCTTCGGCGATGAAGGCGAACGGAACGGGCTCGCGCCGACGAAACATGAAGTGCGCTTCTCCTCTGGAGACTCGAAGGGGGTCTGACGGAACAGACGACTCGAACAAATCGCTGTCACCAATACAGACGAGCGAGAGCCCCAATTGGTGCCCAGTTTCACCGACTTCGCAGAAGTTCGGCGATGGATGTCGCGGCACGGCACCGAACGCCCCGTTGTCAGTGCCGGGCCGTAGAGTGGACGCCGCCCGAGACAGTGATGGGAAGGACCCTCCAAGCCGTGACCGACACACCCGCCGACGACCTCAAGCCCAGCTTCCGCAGCGATGTCACCGTCGAGCTGGTCAAGCACACCGCCTCCGACTCGGACGTGCTGTTCGCCGCCCGCGTCTCGACCGCTGGGGAGCAGTCCCTGGGCGAGCTGCAGAAGGACCCGGAGCGCTCAAAGGGCCTGATCAACTACCTGATGCGGGACCGGCACGGCAGCCCCTTCGAGCACAACTCGATGACGTTCTTCATCAGCGCCCCGATCTTCGTCTTCCGCGAGTTCATGCGTCACCGTGCGGGCTGGTCGTACAACGAGGAGTCGGGCCGGTACAGGGAGCTCCAGCCGGTCTTCTACGTCCCGGGGGAGTCCCGCAAGCTGGTCCAGGAGGGCCGCCCCGGCAAGTACGTCTTCGTGGACGGCACCCAGGCCCAGCAGGAGCTCACGGGCCGCGTCATGGAGGACTCCTACCGCCAGGCGTACGAGGCGTACCAGGAGATGCTCGCCGCCGGCGTGGCCCGCGAGGTCGCCCGTGCTGTCCTCCCGGTCGGCCTCTTCTCGTCGATGTACGCGACGTGCAACGCCCGCTCGCTGATGCACTTCCTCGGCCTGCGCACCCAGCACGAGCTGGCGAAGGTCCCGTCCTTCCCCCAGCGGGAGATCGAGATGGTCGGCGAGAAGATGGAAGCCGAATGGGCCCGGCTCATGCCTCTCACGTACGCCGCCTTCAATGCCAACGGGCGCGTGGCTCCGTAACGCACCTCCGTCACCCGGTCGGGCACATGTGTACGGGTCAACCATGCGAAGTGTCCGTATTGCGGCATTTCGAGAAGTTCATCTAGCCTGATCAAACGGACCCGGCACTGCTTGAACCCCCGAGCAGGCAGTGCCGGGCTCCTCCTTTGTCATGACTTGTCGCCGCCCCCGAGGGCAGACCGCACGTTGAGCAGCGAGTAGCGTGTTACCCATGGCTCCGACCTCCACTCCGCAGACCCCCTTCGGGCGGGTCCTCACCGCAATGGTCACGCCCTTCGCGGCGGACGGCGCACTCGACCTCGACGGCGCTCAGCGGCTCGCCACCCACCTGGTGGACGCAGGCAACGACGGCCTGATCGTCAACGGCACCACCGGCGAGTCCCCGACCACGAGCAACGCGGAGAAAGCGGATCTCGTACGAGCCGTACTGGAGGCGGTCGGCGACCGCGCCCACGTCGTCGCGGGCGTCGGAACGAACGACACGCGCCACAGCGTCGAGCTCGCCCGGTCGGCCGAGAAGGTCGGCGCACACGGTCTCCTGACCGTCACGCCGTACTACAACAAGCCCCCGCAGGAGGGCCTGTACCAGCACTTCAAGGTCATCGCCGACGCGACCGAACTCCCGGTGATGCTCTACGACATCCCCGGCCGCAGCGGTGTCCCGATCAACACGGAAACGCTGGTGCGTCTGGCCGAGCACCCGCGTATCGTCGCCAACAAGGACGCCAAGGGCGACCTGGGCCGTGCCAGCTGGGCCATCGCCAGCTCCGGCCTCGCCTGGTACTCCGGCGACGACATGCTGAACCTCCCGCTGCTCTCCGTGGGCGCGGTCGGCTTCGTCTCCGTCGTCGGTCACGTCGTCACCCCCGAGCTGCGGGCCATGATCGACGCGTACGTCAGCGGTGACGTCCAGAAGGCCACCGAGATCCACCAGAAGCTGCTTCCGGTCTTCACCGGCATGTTCCGCACCCAGGGTGTGATGACGACCAAGGCCGCGCTCGCCCTCCAGGGCCTGCCCGCCGGGCCGCTGCGTCTGCCCATGGTCGGCCTGTCGCCCGAGGAGACCGCCCAGCTCAAGATCGATCTTGCCGCCGGCGGGGTACAGCTCTAACCACAGACTTCACAACTGAATACGCACGACCCGCAGGCCGGAGGGCCTGCACCACCAGACAACTGCTACTGCACGAACGTCACGCGCGCCACGTGCCCTGCCAGGTACGTGGCGCGTGTGGTGAGGAGAGTCTTTTGAGTCATCCGCATCCTGAACTCGCCGCTCCGCCGGTCCTCCCGAAGGGCGGCCTGAGGGTCACCCCGCTCGGCGGCCTCGGAGAAATCGGCCGAAACATGACGGTCTTCGAATACGGAGGCCGCCTTCTGATCGTCGACTGCGGCGTGCTCTTCCCGGAGGAGGAGCAGCCCGGAATCGACCTGATCCTGCCGGACTTCAGTTCCATCAGGGACCGTCTCGACGACATCGAGGGCATCGTCCTCACCCATGGTCACGAGGACCACATCGGCGGCGTCCCCTTCCTCCTCCGCGAGAAGCCGGACATCCCGCTCATCGGCTCCAAGCTGACCCTCGCCCTCATCGAGGCGAAGCTCCAGGAGCACCGCATCCGTCCGTACACGCTCGAAGTCGCGGAGGGCCACCGAGAGCGCATCGGTCCCTTCGACTGCGAGTTCGTCGCGGTCAACCACTCCATCCCGGACGCCCTCGCGGTCGCCATCCGCACTCCTGCGGGCATGGTCGTCCACACCGGCGACTTCAAGATGGACCAGCTTCCGCTGGATGGTCGTCTGACAGATCTACACGCGTTCGCGCGTCTGAGCGAAGAGGGCATCGACCTCCTCCTCTCGGACTCCACGAACGCCGAGGTCCCGGGATTCGTCCCGCCCGAGCGCGAGATCTCGAACGTGCTGCGCCAGGTCTTCGCCGGCGCCAGCAAGCGGATCATCGTGGCCAGCTTCGCCAGCCACGTCCACCGCATCCAGCAGATCCTGGACGCGGCCCACGAGTACGGCCGCCGGGTCGCCTTCGTCGGCCGCTCGATGGTCCGCAACATGGGCATCGCGAGAGACCTGGGCTATCTGAAGGTCCCGCCGGGCCTGGTCGTCGACGTCAAGACGCTCGACGACCTCCCCGAGCGCGAGATCGTCCTCGTCTGCACGGGCTCACAGGGCGAGCCGATGGCCGCGCTGTCCCGCATGGCGAACCGCGACCACCAGATCCGCATCGTCCAGGGCGACACGGTGATCCTGGCGTCGTCGCTCATCCCGGGCAACGAGAACGCGGTCTACCGCGTCATCAACGGCCTGACCCGCTGGGGCGCCAACGTCGTCCACAAGGGCAACGCCAAGGTGCACGTCTCGGGCCACGCGTCCGCGGGCGAGCTCCTGTACTTCTACAACATCTGCAAGCCGCGCAACCTGATGCCGGTCCACGGCGAATGGCGCCACCTGCGCGCCAACGCCGAGCTGGGCGCCCTCACCGGCGTCCCGCACGACCGGATCGTCATCGCCGAGGACGGCGTCGTCGTCGACCTCGTCGAAGGCAAGGCCAAGATCTCCGGCAAGGTCCAGGCGGGATACGTGTACGTCGACGGCCTCTCGGTCGGCGATGTCGGCGAGCCCGCGCTGAAGGACCGCAAGATCCTCGGCGACGAGGGCATCATCTCGGTCTTCGTGGTGATGGACTCCAGCACGGGCAAGATCACCGGCGGTCCCCACATCCAGGCCCGCGGCTCGGGCATCGACGACTCCGCCTTCGCCGACGTCCTTCCGAGGATCAACGAGGTCCTGGAGAGGTCGGCCCAGGACGGCGTCGTCGAACCCCACCAGATGCAGCAGCTCATCCGCCGCACGCTGGGCAAATGGGTCTCCGACAACTACCGCCGCCGGCCGATGATCCTGCCGGTCGTGGTCGAGGTTTGAGCACCTCGTACGCGTGAACCCGGAGCGGGGCCCCTCGATTTGCATCGGGGCGCCCCGCTCCAGTACGTTTACGGCTCCGCCTGAACGGGAACCCGGCACAACTGCGTGTCCGGACCACCCCGACCGGGGCGGGAATTCCGACTCAGAACTTCTGATAAAGTCGGAGTCGCCGGAAAGGGAAACGCGAAAGCGAAAACCTGGAAAGCGCCGAGGAAATCGGATCGGAAAACGGTCTGATAGAGTCGGAAACGCAAGACCGAAGGGAAGCCCGGAGGAAAGCCCGAGAGGGTGAGTACAAAGGAAGCGTCCGTTCCTTGAGAACTCAACAGCGTGCCAAAAATCAACGCCAGATATGTTGATACCCCGTCTCCGGCCGTCATGGCTGGGACGAGGTTCCTTTGAAAAAGTCCTGCCGGGCATTGTTCCGGTAGGCGCACAGCGAGGACGCTGTGAACAGTCGGGCTTATTCCGCTCGACTGTTCCGCTCTCGTGGTGTCGTCCCGATTGCGGGAATACATTCACGGAGAG
>NZ_LIQZ01000264.1:0-440 GCF_001418655.1 Streptomyces phaeochromogenes
CTTCTCGTGATCCCCCACGGCCCGGTAGAACTCCCCCAGCCGCACCTCACCCCACCGCTCGGCGATCATCCGGCAGGCCAGCCACCCACCCTCATAGGCCCGCGCCAGCGAACCCGCGTCGCCGCCGAACCCGAAGTCCTCGTCGCCCGGCAGCGCGTCGGGCACCCGCCCCTCGGCCACCGCCCGCGCCAGCTCAGGCGCGGCCTGCGGGGCCGTGCGCCCGGTGCCGCGGTAGCCGACCCAGTCCGCGTACCCCTCGGAGAGCCACAGCGGAGTGGCCGCCGAGGTCGACGCGCGGGTCGCGACATGGGTCGTCTCATGGGTGAGGACGACCTGCCGCCCGAAGGCACCGAGCACCCCGTACGCGTCGGGGTTGACGATGATCCGGTCGGCGGGCGCCTTCGCGGATCCGCCGGCCTCGCCCGTGGTGACGGCCGCGA
>NZ_LIQZ01000264.1:465-13840 GCF_001418655.1 Streptomyces phaeochromogenes
GCCAGTTCGGCGTAGTGGCGCAGCGCGTCGCGCGGGCGCCCGACGCCCAGGACGAGGCTGTGCTCGCCGCGTACGGCCATGACGGCCCCCTGCTCCCACAGCTGCTGGCTGGAGTCCTTGGCGGGCCGGTCGGCGGTCACGTACCAGCGCCCGTCGGCCCGTGCCAGGCTCAGCGTGCGGGCGGTGACGATGGGGGCCCTGTCGTAGCCCTCTATGCGGTAGCGGAGCTCCGCGTCGGCCGTGGCGCGGTCGCCGGAGCGGTGGAGGCCGGTCACGCGGTACGTCCAGTCGGCCAGCGGGACCCCCCGCAGGTTCCTGAACTCGGTGCGCGCGGCGGCCCGTTCGCCCGCGGCGAGGGTGGCCGGTGCCTGCGTCGCCACGAACTCCCGCTCGCTGCCGTCGCGCACCGCCGCCGCCCTCGTGTCGAGCACGCGCTGGACGTCGCCGGAGGCGCTGTCGGTCCCGGAGCCGCCACCGCAGCCGGCCGACGCGGTCAGAGCCGCCAGCAGCACTCCCACGACCCACCTCGGCGCACGCCCACGACCAGCCACGACCCTGATCGTACGGCGCCCGGCCCCTGTGGTCAGGGGCGCGTCACGGTGTTGACGGGCATCATGCCCACCGGGTCGTAGCGCACCGGGGCGCCCGGGTAGGGCGCGTGGATCACCTGGCCGTTGCCCACGTACATCCCGACATGGCTGGCGTCGCCCCGGTAGGTGACGATGTCGCCGGGCTGCGCCTGGGAGAGGGGCACCGGCCGGCCGGTGTGCGCCTGGGCCTGCGAGGTGCGCGGCAGACCGACACCGGCCTGCGCGTACGACCACTGGGTGAGGCCCGAACAGTCGAACCCGGTGGGTCCGTTGGCGCCCCAGACGTACGGGCGGCCGACGGCCGAGCGGGCCGCGGCGACGGCGGCAGCCGCGCGGCCGGAGGACGGGACCGCGCCGGTGAGGTCGGGGACGCGGCCCGAGCGGGAGGCCCGGTCGTAGGCGGCGCGGTCGGCGCCGGGCATGGCGTTGAGCAACTGCCGTGCCTTGGACAGTTTCTGCTCGACGGTGCGCTTGTGCCGGGCGACGGCCTTGCGGCTCCTGTCCAGTTCGGTGAGCTTGCGGGTCGCTTCCTCGCGCTCCTGGGAGAGATCACGCATGGCGCCCTGCAGTTCCTTGAGTTCTCCGGCCTGCCGGGAGCTGATCCGGTCGAGCACGGCCGCCTTGTCGAGGTACTCGTCGGGGTCGTCGGAGAACATCAGCGCCAGCGAGGGGTCGAGGCCGCCGGAGCGGTACTGGGCCCCGGCGAGCGAACCGAGCGCGTCCCGCATGGTGTTGATGCGGTCCTGCTGTCTGGCCATCCGGTCCTGCGCCCTGTCCACCTGGTCGCGCAGGGTGTCCGTGCGCTCGTCGGCCTTGTTGTACGACTCGGTGGCGTGCTCGGCCTCCTCGTACAGCCGGTCCACCTCGGCACGGGTGTCGTCCTGCGGCGCGGCGCCGGCCGGCAGGACGCCGAGGGCCGCGGCCGCGGCGGTCAGTACGCACAGGGTGGCGCCTCGGGCGCCCCGGTCGAAGCCGGACGGTACAAGGCGGCGATGGGACCCCACAGGAAGCCGCACTCCCTTCCGCTGACGTGCCCCCGGAGTTGGGGGAAACGCGGCAGACAGTAGCCGTGCGACTACGCGGTGGCCAAAGACCCATACGGGTACACAACGTGACGCCCCGCCTCAGACGCAGGTCATCAGCGGGGCGTGGGGTCAGCGCGAGTTACGGGAATTCGCCCGTTCGGGCGGCGTGGCGATCAACTTCCCGGCGGGCCCGGAGAGGTTCCGGGCCACAGGGCGGATCGGATCGCGGACGACCGGGCGGAGGGAGCCGGGGATCAGACCCGGACGCCGAACTGGAAGGTGCCGATCGTGCTCATGGACTCGAGGCGGACGACGGCACCCGGCTTCGGGGCGTGCACGATGACGCCGTTGCCCGCGTACAGACCGACGTGGCCGAGGCTGTTGAAGAACACGAGGTCGCCGGGCTTGAGCTGATCGCGGCCGATCTTCACGCCGTCGTTCTGCTGCGTGTAGGTGGTCCGGGATATCGACACACCGGCCTGGCCGTACGCCCACTGCGTCAGACCGGAGCAGTCGTACGAGTTGGGGCCGCTGCCGCCGGAGACGTACGGCTTGCCCATCTGGGTCTTGGCGGCGGCGAGGGCGGCGGCGCCGCGCTCGGAGGCGGGCACCTCGTTGCCGAGCTCGATGCGGTCCCCGGCGTCGCGGCTGGCGCGCGTGTCCGCGGCGGTCAGGGCCGCCTGCTCCTTGGCGGTCAGGGTGTTGAGGAGCTTGCGCGCGTCGGCGAGCTTGGTCTGGACTTCCTTCTTCTTCTGACCCAGGGTCTTGCGGGTCTCGGAGAGGTCCTTGAGCTTGCCGGCGGCTTCCTGACGCTGCTGGGCGAGGGTCCGCTGCTTCTCCTGGACCTTCTTCAGCGCCTCGACCTGCTGGGCGCTCAGCTGGTCGATCGTGGACGCCTTGTCGAGGTAGTCGTCCGGGTCGGCGGAGAGGAAGAGCTGGACGGAGGGGTCGATCGCGCCCGTGCGGTACTGGGAGCTGGCCATCAGACCGAGGCTGTCGCGCATGGTGTTGAGCTCGTCCTGGCCTCGCGCGACCTGGTCCTGGATGGTGTCGATCTCTTTTTCGAGCTTTTCCTGCTTCTCCTCGGCCCCGTTGGCCTTGTCGGTGGCGCGCTCCACCTCTTCGTAGAGCTTGTCGACCTTGGCCTTGACCTCGGCCTTGCCCGGCTTCTCGCTGGGCGCGGCGTTGGCCGCCTGGGAGCTGAGGGCCACGGCTGCAGCGGCGGCGGTGGTGAGCACGGTCACACGGGTGCGGCTCGGCTGCTTCGGTCGACGGTGGGACGCCACGGAGGCGAGCTCCTTCATTACCTCAGCCGCCCACCGAGAACACCGGTTGGCGGTGCCCCTCCACCGTCACTCCCAATGAGTGATCACCCGAGTAGAGGTTCGACGGCTGACCCTAGTGATGTTCTTGTGATCAGTTCAAATCCTCCTCGGAAAAATCTCGGTCACCGACCGCATTCTTTGCACTCAACTCACATGCAGTAATGCTCGTTTGACGCTACGTTGCGTGAAGGTTTCGCCAATTCGGGCAAGATGCACATGTGTTGCACTTGGGGTGCCAGTTACGTAGGTGACGTACACCATCAGAAGGTCGGTCACGCGAAATTCCCTTGCGGAGCCGCGCGAAACCCGCTCGCTCAGCCGCGCGAGAAACGCTTCAGGAGCACCGCGGAGGCCACCGGGCGCGCTCCCGCCTTCGCCACCCCGTCGGCCACCTCACGGTCGGTCGAGACGACGATGACGGGCCGTCCTGGCGGCTCGGCGCGCACCAGCTGGCGGATCAACTCGTCGGCGGTGACGCCAGGTTTGGAGAAGAGCACCCGCACCCCGCGCGGCGGGGCGAGCAGCACCGGGGCGGCGAGCTCGGCCCCGTCGAAGACACAGGTGACCTCGGCGCCGGTCTGCGCGGCGAGCTGCGAGAGCTGCCCGAGGAGCCGCAGCCGCTGCTTCTCCAGCGGCATCTGCGGATAGCCGGTCTTGGTGACGTTGTAGCCGTCGACGACCAGATGCGCCTGCGGCAGCGCGAGCAGCTGGTCGAGGATCGCGGGATCGTTTTCGGACAGCGCGCGGGCCGCGATGTCTTTTGGTGTCATCCGTCCCGGTTCGACCGCGTCCACGGTCTCCGCGGGCCGCACCGACACCGGCGGCAGGGCGAGTTCGCGCCGCAGCCCCTGTGCCGCGTCGAGCACGGTGTCCAGCAGCAGCCGTACGCGCATGTCCTCGACGCTGCGTCCCTCGCGGGCCGCGCGGCGGGTGGCCTCCAGGGTGGCCTCGACCTCGCTCAGCCGCGCCTTGAGCCGCCGGGTCTCGCTCTCGGCGGCGGACACATGGGCCTGCCCCTCGCCGCGGACGGACTCCATCTCGCCCCGCAGCTTGCGCACGGCCGCCTCGCCGCGCTTGACGTCACTGAGGGCCCCGCGCAGTTTGCGGTGAAGCGATTCGGCTTCCTTCTTCGCCGACTCCAGCTCCGTCCGCAGCCGCTCCGTCTCGGTGCGGGTCTGGCCGCGCGCCTCGGCGAGCTCCTCGCGCAGCCGGTCCAGCTCGGCGCGGGTCTCCTCGTCGGCGCGCTCGGCGTCCGCCCGCAGGGCCTCCTCGCCCGCGGCGGTCACCAGCTTCACCCAGCCCGGGGGACGCAGCACATAGGCCGCGGCCGCCACGTCCAGCGGGTCCGCGGCCGGGGGCGGCGAGCCGGAGTCGAGGGCGCCGGTCAGCTCCGACTGGGCCTCTCTGAGCTTCTCGGCGATGCGCTGTCTGAACAGCGGGTCCGTCTCCAGGGCCGCCGCCATCGCGTTGCCCGCGAACTTGGCACGGCGGTTGGGGGCGAACCGGGCGTACTGCCGCAGCTGTACGGGCAGTTCGGCCACGGTCAGCCCGCCGAAACCGTCCGAGACGATCTGTACGACCCTGCGGCGCACGCCGTCGGGCAGCGGACGGTCGAGCACCTCGGCGGCGCCGTCGTCCGGCTCCCCGCCCGTGGTGGTCTCCACCATCCTTCACCCCATCGTCCGTGCGGGGCCCGCTCCTGTCAGGAGCCGGCGCCCGGCCTGTCCACCAGTTCCACCTGATCCACCGCATTGCACCAGCGACAGCGCACCGACTCGATGGTCTCACTGACCACCTCGCGCTCCTCGATCTTCGGTTCCCCGGCCAGGTCCAGATGCACGTACTCGACGACCTTCGACGACCGTGTCACGTCGAATCGCGTGAGGTTGCCGCAGAGCGTGCAGCGCCACCGGGTCTCGGCGGTCGGCAGGGGTACCGTCATCGTTGCAGTCGCTCGCTTTCCTGAGTCCTCATGCCGCACCAGGTTCCCTGGAGCGTGTGGCTCGTAACCCTAAGGCCTGGCGGGTACTCGACGCCCGTCCACCGGGAGCGGCGAGGCGCTCTGTGCGGTTCGGTCCCGTTACGTCATGCTCTGTCCATGATCGGCAACTGGGGTAGGCCCGTCGACAGGGCAGTCAGGGCGGTCCGGGGTCAGTCCGCTCCGGTGACCTACGGACTGATCGCCCTGTGCTGCCTGGTCTTCGTGATCGGTCCGGGCTCGGGCCTCAGTCCCGCGTACGGCACCGGTGACGAGCTCCTTTCCGCGCAGCGGGCCTATTTCGAGCGCTGGGGCGTGGTGCCCGTCGAACTGTTCGAGGGGACACCGCGGGCCGCCGTCACTCCGGCCACCGCCCTCTTCGTGCACGGCAGCTGGCTGCATCTGCTGGGGAACATGCTCTTCCTCTATGTCTTCGGGGCGATGGCCGAGGAGAGGATGGGCCACTTCGCGTTCGCCCTCTTCTATCTGGGCTGTGGCTACCTCGCCCTGTTCGGCTACGCGGCCGCCCACTCCGACTCCGCGCAGACGTTGGTCGGCGCGTCCGGGGCGATCTCCGCGGTCCTCGGTGCGTTCCTCTACCTGTTCCCCAAAGCCCGGGTGACCAGTCTCTTTCCGTTCCTCTTCTTCCTGCCGCTGCGGTTTCCGGCCTGGGTGGTCCTGCCCTTCTGGGTCTCCCTCCAGTGGATGGCGGCGAGCCGCGCGACCCAGGGGCCGGCGGTGGCGTATCTGGCGCATCTGCTGGGGTTCTCGGCGGGGTTCCTCTACGCGTGGGTGCGCTATGGACGTACAGCTAGAGTGAAATCCCCAGCGACGGCCACCGAGGGAGAAAACCAGCCGTGATCACCGCGATCGTGCTCATCAAGACCAGCGTGGACCGGATCCCCGAGATCGCGGAGTCGATCGCCGCGCTGGACTCCGTCAGCGAGGTGTTCTCCGTGACCGGCACGTACGACTTGATCGCCATGGTCCGGGTGAAGGCGCATGACGATCTGGCGGATGTGATTCCCGGGATGATCAGCAAGATTCCGGGGGTGGAGGGGACGGACACGCATGTGGCGTTCCGTACGTACTCCCAGCATGATCTTGAGGCCGCGTTCGCCATCGGGCTGGACAACTAGGTCACGGAGCGCGGCCGAGATGAAGAGTTCTTCATCCGGCGCTCATCCGGGCGCACCGGTGAGCCCCGCAGCATCGGGGCCATGGTTTTCTCTCATCGGATGGCGGCTCTCGCCGCTGTGGTGGTGATTCCTCTGGGGATCGCCGCCACGAGTTACGCCCTGACCGACAGTCCGGAGTCTCCGAAGGTGCCGCCCAAGGTGGAGTTGGAGAGCGGGTCCCCCTCCTCGACGCCCACGTCGACCGCCTCTCCGACGGCGACTCCGACGCCGAGTGACGAGGTCGTGTCGCGGCCTCCGGTGAATGACGACGATGACGATGACGACGGCCCCGGGGACGACGGCTGAGCCCGTACCCGAACCCATGTCCGATCCTGATCTCGATCACGTTCCCCTGCGCCGGCGGATCTCGGCCCGGGTCCGCATCCTGCTCTGGCTGCTGCTCGTGATGGCCGTCGCCCTCGCCGCCGTGGCCACGACCACCCGTTCGATCCTCCTGCGGGACGTCGACTCCCGCGTCAGCGGGCTGCTCGCCCAGGAGGCGGGCGAGTTCGCGAACTTCGAGGAGCGGGGGGTGGACCCCGCGACCGGGGAGCGGTTCACGGAGCCGGGGCGGCTGCTCAAGGTCTTCCTGGAGCGGCAGTACGCCGATCCGGACGAGGAGCTGATGGGGCTGCTCGCGGGAGGCCCGGACGCGGCCCCGGCGAAGCTCGTCCAGGACCGTGAGATCCCCGCGGGACTGCCCCTGCACGAGGACGAGGCCGGCCGCCGGCAGATCTTCGAGTCCGCCGAGTCCACCGGCACGCTGCACCGCGCCGCCGGGGACGTCCGGTGGGCCAAGGTCGCCATCGCCCGCTCCGGCGGCGAACCGGAGGCCGCCTTCGTGGTCGCCTTCCATCCGGGGCGCGAGCACGACCGCGTCGACGGGGTGTTCCGCATCCTGCTCGCCATCTCCGGGGTCGCGCTGCTGATGACGACGGGGATCGGCTGGGTGGTGGCCGGGCGGATCCTCAAGCCGGTACGTCTGGTGCGTACCGCCGCCGCCCAGCTCACCGAGCAGGACCTCACCCGGCGCATCCCGGTCCGTGGCCACGACGACATCGCCGCGCTCGCCGAGACCTTCAACGCGATGCTCGACCGGCTGGAACGCGCCTTCGCGGCCCAGCGCGAGTTCGTCGACGACGCGGGCCACGAGCTGCGCACCCCGATCACCATCGTGCGCGGCCACCTGGAGCTGATGGGCGACGACCCGGCCGAGCGCGAGGAGACCGTCCGGCTGGTCACCGACGAGCTCGACCGGATGAGCCGCATCGTCGAGGACCTGCTGCTGCTCGCCAAGGCCGAACGCCCGGACTTCGTCACCCCCGAGCCGGTGCAGCTCGCCGAACTCACCGCCGACGTCTTCGTCAAGGCCCGCACACTCGGCGACCGCCACTGGGAACTGGCCGAAGTCGCCGACGGGGAAGCCCAGTTGGACCCACAGCGCATCACCCAGGCCATGGTCCAGCTGGCCCAGAACGCCGTGCAGCACACTGTCCCCGGCCAGTCGATCCGCATCGGCTCGCGCGTCACCGGCGGCAGCATCGAGCTGTACGTCGCCGACTCGGGCCCCGGTGTGCAGCCGCAGGACGCAGAGGTGATCTTCGAGCGGTTCCGGCGCGGCACCTCCCGGCGCGGCACCCGGGGCAGCGGCGCGGGCCTCGGCCTGTCGATCGTGCGGGCCATCGCGGAGGGGCACCGGGGCGGGAAGGTCGGGCTGCGGCAGACCCCGGGCGGCGGGGCCACCTTCGTCGTCGTGCTCGACTCGGCGCCGGGGCTGCTCCTTGAGACGGACCGCGCGTGAACACCCGTACACGAGCACCCGCACATCAACGCCCGTCCATGAACGCCCGTACCGGAAAGGCCTGTTGGAGATGAAGCGCATCCTGATCGTCGAGGACGAGGAGCGGATCGCCTCCTTCGTCGAGAAGGGCCTGCGCGCGGGCGGCTTCACCACGACCGTCGTCGCGGACGGAGACTCCGCCTACGAGTACGCGCTGACGGGCGGCTTCGACCTGGTGATCCTGGACATCGGGCTGCCCGGCCGGGACGGGTTCACCGTGCTGCGCGAACTGCGCGAGGCCCGGGTGACGGTCCCGGTGATCGTGCTGACCGCCCGGGACTCCGTACGCGACGCGGTGGCGGGTCTGGAGGGCGGCGCCGACGACTGGATGACCAAGCCGTTCCGGTTCGAGGAACTCCTCGCGCGGGTGCGGCTGCGGTTGCGTACGGCGGCGCGGGCGCCTGAGGTCACCGTGCTGCGCGGCGGTGACCTCACGTTGGATCTGCGTACGCGGCGGGCCCGGGCGAGCGAGCGGGTGGTTGACCTGACGGCCCGTGAGTTCGTGTTGCTGGAGCTGTTCTTGCGGCATCCCGGGCAGGTTCTGTCGCGTGAGCAGATCCTGTCGCATGTGTGGGGGTATGACTTCGATCCCGGGTCCAACATTGTTGATGTGTATGTGCGTTCGCTTCGGAAGAAGCTTGGGGTTGAGCGGGTGGAGACTGTGCGAGGTATGGGGTATCGGCTCCCCGTGTGAGTGTTCCCGTGGGGCGGTTGGTTGATGAGTGCGGGTGCCTCGTGGCTGGGTGCGCAGTTCCCCGCGCCCCTTGAAGGGGCGTCCCCTGCCTGGTCCGTGAAGGTTCCCTCATGTGCTGCTCATTGGGGGCTCACCGGCCCGCTGAACTCTGAATGTCGTGAGTCTGAATCTCCGGCAAGCCGCCGCTCTCTGTGTGGCCCTGAGCCTCTGTGCCCTGTTGATCGTGCCCGGCAACTTTCCCGGGCTCGGTGGTGACGCGCGGCTGACACTGGCCGTGTTCGCGCTGGCGACCTGTGCGTGGATCGGTACGCCCATCGACGACACGTACATCGCCCTGGGTGCGGGACTCGCGCTCACGGTGACCGGTGTGATCAGCAGCGAGACGCTCTTCGGCACGCTCGGGGACTCGACGGTCTGGCTGCTGATCTGTGCGTTCGTGCTTGCGGCAGCGGTGGCCCGGACGGGGCTCGCGGGGCGGGCGGCGGCCTTCCTGGTGGGCGGGGCGCGCAGCGTCAGGCAGTTGGTGCATCTGACGACGGCCGCGCTGGTCGTGACGGCCTTCGCGGTGCCCGCGACCTCCGGACGGGCCGCGCTCGCGCTGCCGGTGTTCCTCGCGCTCGCCAAGGTGCTGGCCGACCGGAAGCGACTGGTCGTGATGCTGGCGCTGCTCTTTCCGACCGTGATCCTGCTGTCGGCGGTGGCGACCCTGATCGGTGCGGGTGCGCATCTGATCACGGTGTCGGTGCTGTGGGAGACGACCGGGGACCGTATCGACTTCACTCAGTGGCTGCTGCTCGGACTGCCGTTGGCCGTGGCGTCCTCCCATCTGGCCGCCGAGACCGTGCTGTTGACGACGACTCGGCGCGCGGACCGCCGAACTCCCGTACGAATCACGGCAGATGACATCCAGCGGCACAGCGAGCAGCCCGTCACCGGCCCCTGGTCGCCGGCCGAGTCGCGCTGCGCGCTGCTGCTCGCCACGGTGGTCGCGCTGTGGTGCAGCGAGCCCCTCCACCAGGTGTCCCCCGCCGTCGTCGCCCTGATCGGCGCGGTCGTCGCGGCCTCGCCCGCTCTCGGGACCGTGGGCCTGAAGGACGCCCTGAAGACCGTTCCCTGGTCGCTGCTCCTCTTCATGGCGGCGACGATGGCGATGGGCGTCGCGCTGGCGGACTCGGGGGCGGCGGGGTGGCTGGTGTCCGGGCTGCCGGCGGACGTGGCCCCGTGGCTGTTCCTCACGCTCGTCGTCGCGGTGAGCACGGCCGCGCATCTGGTCCTGCAGTCCCGTTCGGCCCGCTCGTCCGTCCTCGTACCGCTGGTCGTCGCGGCGGCGGTGGGCGCGGGGGTCAACCCGGTCGCCGCCGCGTTGGCGTCCACGGCCGCCGCGGGCTTCTGCCACACCCTCCCGGCCTCGGCCAAGCCGGTCACGCTCTTCGCCGAGATACCCGGCACACCGACGTACACCCCGCGCGACCTGCTGCGCCTGTCCGCGGTCCTGGCCCCGCTGACGGCGGCACTCGTCCTGCTCTTCGCCCTCACCGTGTGGCCGCTGCTCGGCGTACCGGTCCTGAAGCCCTGAAGCCGTCAAGTCCGCAGCCCGCAAGCCCGCAACTCCGCCAGCCGTGAAGCCCTCAAGGAGCCCCTCTCATGCTGACCCGTTTCGCCGTCGCCCCCAGTGGCTTCAAGGAGTCCCTGTCCGCCCAGGCCGCCGCCGACGCCATCGCGGCGGGCGTACGCCGTGTCGTACCGGACGCCGAGGTCGACCTGATCCCCCTGGTGGACGGCGGCGAGGGGACGGCCCGGGCCCTGGCCTCGGCGACCGGGGGCCGACTGGTCGCCCTGCCGGCCACCGGCCCGCTCGGCGAGCCGGTGGGCACCCACTTCGCGCTGCTCGGCACCGGGTCCGGGTCGGGCATCGGCTCCGGCTCCGCCGACACGGCCGTCGTGGAGATGGCGGCGGTGGCCGGCCTCTCCCTCGTCCCGCACGGCCTGCGCGACCCGGGCGCCACCACCACGTACGGCGTCGGCGAGTTGATCCGTGCCGCCCTCGACACGGGCGTACGCCGCATCCTGGTCGGCTGCGGCGACTCGGGTACGTCGGACGGGGGCGCCGGAGCCCTGCAGGCGCTCGGCGCCCGCCTCCTCGACGAGGACGGTTTCGAACTCCCCCAAGGCGGCCGGGAGTTGACCCGCCTGCACCACATCGACCCGAAGGGCCTCGACCCCCGCCTCGCCCACACGGAACTGCTGGTCGCCTGCAACCCGTACAACGTGCTGTGCGGCGAACGCGGCGTCGCCCGCGTCTTCGGCCCGCAGAAGGGCGCGACCCCCGCACAGGTCGAGGAGCTGTCCGCGGGCCTGGAGAACTGGGCATACGTCCTCACCCGGGACCTCCCGGTCACCTGCGACCTGTACGGCGGCCCCGGTACGGGTGCCTCCGGCGGCCTGGGCGCGGGCCTCGCCGCTCTCGGCGCCCGCCTCCTCCCCCGCTTCGAGGTGCTCCTCGACCATCTCGACCTGGACGCCCGCCTCGCCCGCGCCGACCTGGTCCTCACCGCCGAGGGCGCCCTGGACCACCAGACCCCGCGCGGCAAGGTCCCGGCCGAGGTGGCCCGCCGCGCCAAGCTGAACGGACGCCCGGTCCTCGCCCTCGCGGGCACCCTCGGCGAGGGCGCCCACACGGTCCCGGGCGTGGACGCCTTCACCGGCATCCTCCCTGCCCCGATGGCCCTCGCCGAAGCCCTCGTACGAGCCTCCGAACTCCTCACCGACGCGACCGAGCGCGCCCTGCGGATGATCCTGCTGGGGGCAGGGCTGCCACGAGGAGCGGGCGTGTGAGGACAGCCGGGGAGGGCGACGGACGCGCGGGGAGTCGCCCGCGGCCTCACACCGCCGGGACGCAACGCCCGTCCACCGTGCGGTAGTTCCACTGCGCACCGTCCCGCACGAGCTCCTTGACGGCCCGGACGAACCGCTCGACGTGCTCGTCGGGCGTTCCGGCCCCGAAGCTGACCCGGATGGCGTTCAGGGACTTCTCGCCGGGCGCCGCCTCGGGGGCACCGCACTCGCCCTGGGTCTGCGGGTCGCTGCCGAGGAGCGTGCGCACGAGCGGGTGCGCGCAGAACAGACCGTCCCGCACCCCGATGCCGTACTCGGCGGAGAGCGCGGCGGCGAAGTGCGAGCTGTTCCAGCCCTCGACGACGAAGGAGATGACACCGACGCGGGGCGCGTCGTCACCGAAGAGGGAGAGGACCCGGACCTCGGGCACCTCGGCGAGACCGGCCCGGACGGTATCGATCAGCTGCTGCTCGCGGGCGACCAACGCGTCGAATCCGGCCTCGGTGAGGGCCTTGCAGGCGGAGGCGATGGAGTAGGCGCCGATGACGTTGGGCGAGCCGGCCTCGTGCCGTGCGGCGCTCTCGTGCCACTCGACGTCGACGCCGCCGTCCACCCGCCGCGAGACCTTCCGCGAGGCACCTCCGCCCGCGAGGTACGGCTCGGCCGCGGTCAGCCAGTCGGCGCGTCCGGCGAGGACACCCGACCCGAAGGGCGCGTACAGCTTGTGGCCGGAGAAGGCGACCCAGTCGACGTCCAACTCCCGTACGGACACGGGGTGGTGGGGTGCGAGCTGGGCGGCGTCGAGCACGATCCGGGCGCCGTGCTCGTGGGCGGCGGCGGCCAGTTCCCGTACGGGCCACAGCTCGCCGGTGACGTTCGACGCGCCCGTGACGCACACGAGCGCCGGCCCGTGGGGGTCCCGCTCGGCGAGCGCCCGCTCCAGCGTCGCGACGGCCTCGCCCGGGGTGCGCGGGGCGTTGAGGTAGGTGACGCGGGCGTCCCGCCACGGGAGCAGGGACGCGTGGTGCTCGGTCTCGAAGACGAAGACCTGGCAGTCGGCGGGGAGGGCGGCGGCGAGGAGGTTGAGCGAGTCGGTGGTGGACCGGGTGAAGACGACCTGGTCGCCGTCGCGGCAGTCGAGGAACTCCTCGACGGTCCTGCGGGCGTTCTCGAACAGGTCGGTGGACAGCTGGGAGAGGTACCCGGCCCCGCGGTGCACGCTCCCGTAGTACGGGGCGTACGCGGCCACGTCGTCCCACACCCGCTGGAGGGCCGGGGCGCTGGCGGCGTAGTCGAGCGCGGCGTAGGTGACCTCGCCACCGGTGACGAGCGGGACGGTGACGTCCCGCCCCAGCACGGGCAGGGACGCGGTGGTGTCACGGCAGACGGTCTGGTCGACGGCGGCAGTGGAGAGAGCGGCAACGGTGGAAACAGACATGGCGAACTCCTGTGAGGCAGGCGGGAACACCACGCGAGCGGGTACGACCGGGTACGGCTCAAGCGTGGGTGAAGGTGGAAAAGGGTGTGCGGAGGCGGGGCTCTACGCCCTATCGCATTCGCTTGCTCACAAAAGGCTCCCTCGGACGACCAGGACCCCTGGTGATGCGAGGGGTCCGCGCTTGCCGTAGACCTCACTGCCTACGGCCTGGTCTTCACCCGGGGCACCCCGCCACGGACGGAGGGTTGCCGGACAGCCGGCCGGGGCCTGATGGCTGTCGCTCATGACCTGCCTGCATCTTGCCACACGACGATCCGACCGCAACCCCCGCGTCCGTATACCGGGACGGCCGGAGAGGCTAAAGACTGCGCAGTTCCCCGCGCCCCTAGGTTTTTTAGGGGCGCGGGGAACTGCGCAGTCTTTTGGGGGTTCGGGGGCGGAGCCCCTGAAAAGGGACGGGAATGGGTAGGGG
>NZ_LIQZ01000265.1:0-637 GCF_001418655.1 Streptomyces phaeochromogenes
CGGACTGGCGCAGCCGCAGACACTCGTGCTGCAGCAGCACCTCGACGTTCGGGTGGCGGGCGACCCCGTCACGCAGGACCTGCTCCAACGCGGGCTGGTAGATGAACAGTTGTGGCGGGTGCCCGTGTCCGCGCGGGGTCGGGTGCGCGCAGAGGAAGGGACGCCCGCGGGCGTCGACGAAGTCGAGGGGCCGCTCGGTCAGCATGTCCTGCTCCAGCCGCTCGGCCAGACCGACGCGCTGCCAGATCCGCATGACCTCCTCGTCGGTGGAGATGGCCCTGGCCCGGGTGTAGATCTCGGCGTCGCGTTCCAGCACGACGACCCGCAGGCCCATCGCGCCCAGCAGGTTCGCCGCGGTCACGCCCGTGGGCCCGTAGCCGATCACCGCCACGTCGTAGTCGTTGTCCTCGCCACTGACTCCGTTCACCGGGCCACCTCGCTGTCGTCCCTGTTCGCGATGTGTTGCGAACTCATTGCTGTAGCGTTTACTCCAATTGGAATGACCGCTACGGTAAGGTGGGTGCAGAAGACGGTCAAGTGCCGGGACGACCAGGAAGGGCACACACTCCATGACCAAGCCGCAGACGGCGCGCAGAAAGCGCGCGAACGGGGTGGAGTCGAGGCAGCGCATCCTCGA
>NZ_LIQZ01000265.1:687-1328 GCF_001418655.1 Streptomyces phaeochromogenes
TCGCGCTGGAGCGGCGGCCCGTGGAACCCCGGGGCCGCACGGTGTTCCTTGAGGTCCGTGAAATCGCCGCCCAGAAGATCGCCGAGGTGGTCGGGACCCTGTTCCCGGACCTGGACGACGAGTCCGTACGCACCCTCACCACCTACGCCGTCGCCGGGGCCGACGGCCTGTTCGTGCACCGGGAGATCAACGGCGACGCCGTCGACCTGGTGGCGCTGTTCGAACTGCACGCACAGCTGATCCACGACGCGGCGACGCGCATGGCATCGAGGAGCAAGGGATGACCCTGACCGGACCACAGCGTGAGGAAGCCTGTCGGCTCCTGCGCGAGGCAGAGCGGCGCGTGGCGCCGATCGACCCACTGTCGGAGCTGCTGCCGGGCCTGGAAGTGGCCGACGCCTACGCGGTCCAGCAGGGCAACATCGCCCGGCGCCTGTCCGCCGGAGCCACCGTCGTCGGCCACAAGGTCGGCCTGACCGCGGCCGCGATGCAGCAGCTTCTCGGCGTGGACGAGCCCGACTTCGGCCACCTCCTGGACGACATGGTCCACCGCGACGGTGGCACGGTGCCCGCGGCCCGTTACTGCCTGCCGCGTATCGAACCGGAGATCTGCTTCCGCCTCGCCCGGCCCCTGCGCGGCC
>NZ_LIQZ01000266.1 GCF_001418655.1 Streptomyces phaeochromogenes
GGCGGAGCCCCAGGGGACGGGGCGGGCAAGCGCGGCCTGGGTGAAAAAGGCACCCGGCATATTCACATAAGTTGATCTCCGTCGCCGTCGCCCCAAGGGCCCCTTGACACCCCGACCCGGCACATCGAGCCTTGACGGGGCGCGCTCCCCGGACCCCCGGAACCGCCTGTTCGAGACGCTCAACGGCCGTATCGAGGTGAGGAGTTGGCGTGAGGGCAGAGGGCGCTCGCAGCCGGGGGAACCCGTATCCCACCGTCGACGAGCTGGCGTGGCGCGCGCGGGCGATGGTCGCGGAGCGGCCCGGGACGTTGCGTCTGCGTACTGTGGGAACGTCCCGCGCCGGCCGGCCCCTGTGGCTGCTCTCCGCAGGCCACGGCGAGCACCAGATACTGACCGTGGCCGGCGCGCACGCCAACGAACCGGTCGGCGGTGCCTCGTCGCTCACCCTCGCCGAGGACTTCGTACGGGACCCGCGGGTTCTGGACGAACTCGGCTGCACCTGGCACTTCCTGCTCTGTCTGGACCCGGACGGCACGACCCTCGGTGAGCGCCGGTTCGCCGGACACCCGGCCTCCGCGCCGACGTTGGACGGCTACTACCGCGGTTTCTACCGGCCCGCGTTCATGAGCCAGCCCGAGTTCCCGCCCGTGGAGACGGACCCGCACACCGCGATGCCCGAGTCCCGCGCGCTGACCCGGCTCATCGACGAGCTGCGGCCCGTGGTCCAGTTCTCCCTGCACGGCGTCGAAGTAGGAGGATCGTTCCTTCAGCTGACCCGCCCCATACCCGGGGCACCGCGTGCCTTCCGTTCCGTGGCGGCGGAGCTCGGTATCCCGCTGGAGTACCGGCCGTTCGACGGCATGGGCTGGTTCGTCGACAGCCCCGGCGTGCTCGTCCTGCCCGACGGCAGCCCCGCCGACGAACGCGACCCCTCCGGCTACACCTCCCAGGCGACCTGGATGTACGCGATGCGGCACGGGACCGTCTCGGCCGTCGTCGAGGCCCCCTTCTGGAGCGTGGCCGGCGTCAGCGATCCCAGCCCCGTCACCCGGCCGCAGCGGGAGATCTCCCGGGCCGCCGAGATCCTGCTCAGCCGCGCCAAACAGCTGGAGAGGGTGCTCGGCGCGCTCGCCGACCGGCCGCCCGCGGACGAACGCCGGCTGCCGTTCCACACCGCCGCGCGCGAACTCATGGACATCGGCCCCGGCGTGGTCGACACCTGGAACACCCATGACGCGCACGGCCTCGGCGACGCCGAACTCGCCACCACCGTCGGCAACTCCGTCTCCCTCGGCATCGCCGCCCGCCGCATCCCCCTGCGCGCGGCAGCGATGATGCGCAGCGCCCTCGACCAACCGCCCGAGGCCCTCGACACCCTCGTACGCGACTGGAGCCAGGAGCTGGAGACCACCTTCGTCGCACGCTGGGTGCCGGTGCACCGGCAGACCGCCCTGCACATCCGCACGATGCTGCACCTGACCCGGCAGCTGGTCGGCACATGAAGAAGGGCGCCCGGTGTCACACCGGGCGCCCCCATCTGCGTACTGCCTACTGCGTACTGCCTACCGGGTCGTCGCCGCCGCGTCAGCCGCCTGGGCCCTGAGCGCGCGCTCGACGCCCGCGCGGGACTCCGAGATCAGCCGGCGCAGCGCCGGGCCGGGCTCGGCCGAGGCCAGCCACTCGTCCGTCTTGCGGAGGGTCTCCTCGGAGACCTGGACCGACGGGTAGAGGCCGACCACGATCTGCTGGGCCATCTCGTGCGAGCGCGAGTCCCAGACGTCCTTGACCGCCGCGAAGTACTTGTCCGTGTACGGGGCGAGCAGTTCGCGCTGGCCGGTCTGGACGAAGCCGCCGATCACGGCCTCCTGCACGGCGTTCGGCAGCTTGTCGGACTCGACGACCGACGCCCAGGCCTCCGACTTCGCCTCCTCCGTCGGGCGTGCCGAGCGGGCGGACGCCGCGTGGCGCTCACCGGCGGCCGTCTTGTCGAGCTCGTACTCGCCCGCGATCTCCGCCTCGTCGAACCGGCCCACCGCCGCGAGCTGCTGCACGAACGCCCAGCGCAGCTCGGTGTCGACGGCCAGCCCCTCGATGGTCTCCCGGCCGTCGAGCAGGCCCTCCAGGAGGTCCAGCTGCTCCGGCGTACGGGCCGTCGCCGCGAAGGCGCGCGCCCAGGCCAGCTGGTGGTCGCTGCCGGCCGCGGCGGACTTCAGGTGGGCCAGCGTGGCGTCCGTCCAGCGGGTCAGCAGTGCCTCGCGCGCGGTCGGGTCGGCGTACAGCTCGATCGCCAGCTTCACCTGCCGGTGCAGCGACTGCACGACGCCGATGTCCGACTCCTTGCCGATGCCGGACAGCACGAGGGACAGGTAGTCGCGCGTCGCCAGCTCGGCGTCGCGCGTCATGTCCCAGGCCGAGGCCCAGCACAGGGCGCGCGGCAGGGAGGACTCGAAGTCGCCGAGGTGCTCGGTGACGAAGGCCAGGGACTGCTCGTCGAGACGGACCTTCGCGTACGAGAGGTCGTCGTCGTTGAGCAGGATCACCGCCGGGCGGCGCCTGCCCACCAGCTCGGGCACGGCGGTCAGTTCGCCGTCGACGTCCAGCTCGATACGGCCGTTCTCGTCGTCCCGCAGCAGCTTGCCGCTGCTGTCGTCGAGGTCGTACAGGCCGACGGCGATCCGGTGCGGACGCAGCGTCGACTCGCCCTTGGCGCCCGCGGGCAGGGCGGGGGCCTCCTGGCGGATGGCGAAGGCGGTGATGACACCGTCCGCGTCCGTCTCGATCTCCGGGCGCAGGACGTTGATGCCGGCCGTCTCCAGCCACGCCTTCGACCAGGTCTTCAGGTCACGCCCCGAGGTCTCCTCCAGGGCGCCCAGCAGGTCGGACAGGCGCGTGTTGCCGAACGCGTGCCGCTTGAAGTAGGCCTGCACGCCCTGGAAGAACTCGTCCTCACCGACATAGGCGACGAGCTGCTTGAGGACGCTCGCGCCCTTGGCGTACGTGATGCCGTCGAAGTTGACCAGCACGTCGTCGAGGTCGTTGATCTCGGCCATGATCGGGTGCGTGGACGGCAGCTGGTCCTGCCGGTACGCCCAGGTCTTCATGGAGTTGGCGAACGTGGTCCAGGAGTGCGGCCAGCGCGACTGGGGGGCGTACGCCTGGCACGCGGCCTCGGCGTAGGTGGCGAACGACTCGTTCAGCCACAGGTCGTTCCACCACTCCATGGTGACCAGGTCGCCGAACCACATGTGCGCCAGCTCGTGCAGGATCGTGGCGGCCCGCACCTCGTACGCGGCGTCCGTTACCTTCGAGCGGAACACGTACTGGTCGCGGATGGTGACCGCGCCCGCGTTCTCCATCGCGCCCGCGTTGAACTCCGGCACGAACAGCTGGTCGTACTTCTTGAACGGGTACGCGTAGTCGAACTTCTCCTGGAACCACTCGAAGCCCTGCCGCGTGACCTCGAAGATCGCGTCCGAGTCGAGGAACTCGGCGAGCGAGGGCCGGCAGTAGATCCCGAGCGGGACCGACTGCCCGTCCTTCTCGTACACGCTGTGCACCGAGTGGTACGGGCCCAGGATGAGCGCCGTGATGTACGTGGAGATGCGCGGCGTCGGCTCGAAGACCCAGATGTCGTCCTTGGGCTCCGGCGTCGGCGAGTTGGAGATGACGGTCCAGCCGGTGGGCGCCTTCACGGTGAACTGGAAGGTGGCCTTCAGGTCCGGCTGCTCGAAGCTCGCGAAGACCCGGCGGGCGTCCGGGACCTCGAACTGCGTGTAGAGATAGGCCTGCTGGTCGACCGGGTCGACGAACCGGTGCAGGCCCTCACCGGTGTTGGTGTACGCGCAGTCGGCGACGACCCGCAGGATGTTGCGGCCCTCCAGGATGCCGGGCAGCGCGATCCGTGAGTCCTTGAAGACCTCGGCCGGGTCGAGGGAGTCGCCGTTGAGGGTGACTTCGAGGACGGCAGGGGCCACCAGGTCGATGAACGACTCGGCGCCGGTCTCGGCCGAGTCGAAGCGCACGGTGGTCACGGACCGGTAGGTGCCTCCCTCGCCCTGCGCGCCGGAGAGGTCGAGATCGATCTCGTACGAGTCAACGGTGAGCAGCTTCGCCCGCTGCTGCGCCTCTTCGCGGGTCAGGTTTGTGCCAGGCACGCGGTCATCTCCTCGTTATGTGTGGGTTGCGCCATCCTTCCACGGCTGATGCGGGGAATGCGATGTCCGTTTACCGCCGGTGGGAGGGGGGTGGGGGCGGGATTCTGGAACGCATGACGACATATACCGCGAGGCCGATCGAGCCGGGTGTGCTGAAGGAACTCCGTGACGTCGATGACGCGGGGCGGGCGTGTGTTCCGTTCGTGGAGGGGGAGGGCGGGAGTCCGCTGCGGTGCTGTCTGCGGCGGAGTGAGACGGGTGAGCGGATTGCTCTTGTCTCGTACGCTCCGTTGCGGCGGTGGGCCGCGGGGGTGGGGGTCGACCCCGGGGCGTACGA
>NZ_LIQZ01000267.1 GCF_001418655.1 Streptomyces phaeochromogenes
CGCTCGGCGCGCGCCGAGCGTCGCACTGTCCGTCCTGCGACTGTTGTCCCTCCGCGGCGCCCCCGTTTCGGACGCGGCAGCCGCTTCCAGGGCCGCCAACTGCTCGGAGTCCAGGGCCATCCCGGCAGCGTGGTAGTGCGCCCGTGCTGTCACCGAGTCCACGCTGACCAGGCCCAGGTCCGCCTGGCCCTGGGCAGTGGCCTCGGCAATCACCGCCTCCATCAGGTACTGGAAGACTCCCTGTGTCGCCCAGATCCGGAAGCGGTCGTACGCACTCTGCCAGTGCCCGAACTCGCTGGGAAGGTCGCGCCAGGGGCTGCCCGTGCGGAACCGCCACATCACCGCGTTGAAGTGTTTCCGCAGGTCGGGGATGGGTCCGACTGCGGCGATCGGAAGGAGGAGCTCATTCAGGGCCCACTGCGCGTCGGTGAGATCGCCTCACGCCATGACTGACGGCCTATCAAGAAAGGACTCCATGACGCAGGCGATCTACCGAACTCGTGATCCGGACTCCAGACAGGACCTGGTTCAGAGAAGTCACCAGGCCGCACGAAATAGCGCCTGACCCGGGGCATGGCGAACCTCCGTGAACGCCCCCGAGGAATTCAGCCTACGAGTGGAGTCCTGCGCTCGCACACGTACTGCCGGCTCTTTCGGGGGTCGCCGCGCGCTGGGGGAGAGGCAGGGCCAGCATGGGCGTATGTCCTGGCGCTGGCGTTCACGGGCCACGATCGCGGTGACCTTGGCGAGCTGGTGAGGGCGGCCGGGGCCTGAGAGAGCACGGTCGGCATGGTGTCGTGCCCGCCGACCGTGCTCTCCCTGGATGTCAGCTGCTCGGCAGACTGTCCGAGGCGGCCCGTACCGAACTCACCACCGAGGGCAGGACGTTGCGGGCGTCCAGGGGGTCGGCCACGGTGTTGGTCAGGCGGACGGCCTCCTGGGTGGTGCGCTCTCCGGTCGCGGCGAGGGCGATCGCCACCTGTTCGACCTGCTGGGTCAGCCCGATGTGGCCGAGGGTGTCGGCTGCGGCGCCCGGGTCGCCGTACGCCTTCTCGATCAAGGGCAGGGCCTGCTCCGGATCGGGGGTGACGGTCCTGAACTCCTTGATGTGCGGGTCCTCGGCGTCCTCGAAGAGAATCTGGCCCGGCACGGTCGCGCCCGGCTGGAGCCATGAGAACCAGTACCGGCGATCGGGCAGAACAACGGGAAGACAGCCCAGCAGAGCGTCAGTCAGTCGCAGAGCCACGACCGCCGGAACCGCTTACGAGTATCAATGTCAGTGGCGGCTGGAAGACTGAACGCCGTGAATGGCGATGAGCAACTGTTGCGCGGCCGGATATACGGCCACGACCACGACGACCCTGACCCGGGCCCACGCCCGGGCGGCTCCTACGTTGCACTGGTCGGCGGGCCCTTGGACGGGCTGCTCCTGGATGTCACCGGCTGGACGCCGGACCAGATCGCTGGCGGCGCCGCTCTGTCCACCGAGCTCGGTCGGTTCGGTGCCGGAGGCCGGGCCTTGTACGACCCGCGCCCGGGCGACCCGAGCCGCTTCGACTGGTCCGGCGACAGCCCTTGACCACTCCCGAAGCTCCTTGCGCACCGACCACGCCCCGATCATGGGGAATCCAAGACCCCTGGCGACATCCATGGGACCTTGCGTCGGATCGGTACCCACAATGTTTTCAAGCGCCCCTGAAGCAATGAACCCGCCACAGCGCCGCTGCGCTGAGAACAGAGGCCGTCTCGACAGCCTGAGACGGGGCGTCGCCACTGGACTCGTGGCGGGGGACAGCACGGTGTGGGTAGCGGTCTTCACAGGCGGCACAGCGGTCCTGGCGAGCTGGGTGACCACGGTCGGGAACGCGCGGGCGACAAGGGCCCAAGCAGAGACATCCATTGAGTGGTGTGCATCGTGAAGTCGCAGGTCGCGGGTCTGGTGTGAATGACGAGTTGGGTACTCGCGCCGGTCGGCGGCCGATGACCTTGGTGTAGATCATTGGGTGGTCCGGTTCCGGTGGGATACCTGGTTCGGCTGCGCTCGCGACTTGCCCCCGCCTACGATCCGTCGGCAGGTCGGCAGGTCGGCAGGTCGGCACGCCACGAGATCGCGGGAGGGCCCGGGATGCAGGAGCGGCAGTGGATCGCCGCCCGCCGGAGCGAACTGGATGCCCTCGCCGAGGAGTTGACCAAGCAGCTTCAGGAGGTCCAGGTCGAGCGGGACGAACTGGCGGTCGCGGAGCGGGTGTTGAACCGCTTGGCCGAGCAGGTCCAGGCCGACGCCGAGGTTGTCGCTCCGGTATCGGCGAAGGTGGCCGGGCGCGCAAGTCCTGCTCATCCCGCACCGCAGCGACGCGGCCGAGGAGGGCGCGCTGCCCGGCGACTATCGCAAGATCCTGGCGATCGTGCGGGAGGCCGACGGCCCGGTGCAGGTCAGGGCAGTCGGCGAGCGGCTGGGTCTGAACGCCTCGGTGCGCGGCAAGCTGGAGCCGCTGCGGGCGAAATGACTAAGCTCGCCGATCGCGGCTGGCTGCACAGACGCCCCGACGGGAAGTTCACCGCACGCTCGTAGCCACGCCGCCGGCGGGTGCCTTAAGGACCGTAACCGGCGGGTCCCCGGCGGCAGTTGAGTTTGGTGTGAAGAAAAACAACCCTCTCGCCGGGGCCCAGACGGCCTTGCTTACACCGCACGCCTGCCGCTGTCGAGTGCGACCCTGAACTGGCTCGCCAGTCTGGTACGCGGCCACCTGAAGAAGATCGGCTCGCGGTGGCGGGCCCTGCCCGCGGGGAAGATCGCCGCCATCGTGCTCGCGGTGCTGCGCTGTGACCAGCGGCCGGGCGACCTGGCCGGCGGCAACGGGATACACCGCACCACCGTGACCCGCTGGGTCAGGGAAGTTGTTGGCCTGCTGGCCGCTCGCGCCCCGCGCCTGGGCCGCACCCTGAAGAGGATCACCCGAACGGGTGGCGGGGTGGTGCTGCTGGACGGCTCGCTGATCCGCGCCCGGCGGCGCACCGGCACGGTGAACCGGAAGAACTACTCCGGCAAGCACAAACACCATGGCCTGCTCGTGATCGCGCTCACCGACGGCAAGGGTCGACTGCTGTGGGTATCGGCGGCGCGGCGCGTACGTACCTCGGAGATCACCGGCTACAAGGCCGCCCGGAACCGGCCGCTGACGCGCGGGCAGAAGCTGTCCAACAGGGCCCTTGCCGCAGTACGGGCGCCGGTCGAGCACGGCTTCGCCCACCTGAAGAACTGGCGCGTACTCGGCAAGGTACGCACCGATCCGAAGTGGGCGACCGCCCTGGTGAGGACTCTGCTGGTCCTGACGAACCGCGAAGTCTCTCGGTGACCGACGATCTTCGCCGAAGCGTGACGGGCGCCGACGGCGCCGGGCCGCCGCCCGCCGCCGAGGGGGTTTTCTGAACGCCATCCTCTGCGTGGACCGGACCGGGGTCCCATGGCGTCACCTCCTGCTCGACCACCCGCACAACGGCTCACGACGTAGTAGGTTATAGGTCGACCACTAACGTAGGAGTGAAAATGACAGTCAAGGAAGACGACGCCACCCGCCGCGCCGCTGCCCAGCACGCCGTGGCCGAGCACCTGCGCCTCACCGCTGCCGGACACACCGAGGAGTGGGTGAAGCTGTTCGCCCCGGACGCGGTGCTCGAGTTCCCGTACGCGCCGGCCGGCGTGCCCCAGCGGGTGACGGGGCGAGACGCACTGCGCGCGCACATGAGCAACTTTCCCGAGACCTTTGACGTGGAGTTCGTCGGCCTGGTGTTCCACGAGACGGTCGATCCGAGTCTGGTGATCGCTGAATTCCGCTCGACGGGCACGGCGCTGCCGACCGGCAAGCCGTACGAGCAGACATGCATCTCCGTCGTCCGGACCGATGACGACGCGCGCATCACCCACTACCTGGACTACTGGAACCCGCTGGTGGCGATCGAGGCGCTCACGCCCCACGACGTGCCGTCCGACTCCGACCGCAGCGTGGCTTTTGGAGGCTGAGGGGAGCCGTGTTTGACTGACGCCCATGCCTGCCGCCGGTACCAGCACGAAGAGCGACGAACGACGTCGGGCCATCGTGGCCGCCGCGGTCGACTGCTTCGCGCAAAAGGGTTTCTACGGTACGACGACGCACGAGATCGCAGACTGGGTCGGCGTCTCTCAGCCGTATCTCTATCGCCTGTACCCGAACAAGGAAGCACTGTTCGCGGCGGTGGTCGACCACGTGTCTGTCGTCATGACCGACACTCTGGTCGCTCACTCACCGGCGTCGGGTGGGGCCGGGCCGGCGCCCGAAGCGGCGTTGGACGCGGCGCGCGGCGCCTACACCGCGCTCGTCGCGGACCGGAACATCCTGCGTTTCCTCATGCACGCGAACTGTGCCGTCGGCGAGCCGCTGGTGGAACAGGCCGTGCGCCGGTGCTACGCCAAGCAGGTTGACACTGTTCGGCAGTTGCTGGGCGACGACGAGGCTGTGCGGCGCTGGTTCGGCGCCGGAATGCTCGACAACGTGGTCGCCGTGCTGGGTCTGGCCGACATCGATGAGCCATGGGCGCACGTCCTCACCGCTCGATGACCCGGCACTGGCAGTTCGGCGCCGACGGTCCCGAGTCCTCCTCGTAGGCCAACTCGGCCGATGGGACTCGGCTTCTTCAGCCGCGGGCAAGCTTCGTCCGGGTCGGCCTCCTCCCGGGCGGGCGTCGGGGCGACGGTCGCGGCGGCCTCCGGTCCGCTCCAGCTCCCGCATCCCCACGCTCTCCCGGCGTACCGGCCCGGCCCCGGATCGTAAGAGCGGCACAGCGGTCGACACAGCACAAACCGAGGACGGCTCCGAACGGCATGTCAGACGATCTTCGCCGTGGACACCGGCCGATGACCAGCGCGAGTAGCTCTCCCGACCCTCACACCAGATCCGTGACCAGCAACTTCACGATGCACACCCCTCATTGAGGGACAGCGCCGGGACCATGTGCGAGACAGTCGGCGTAACGCCTACTTGGACCTGATGGAACAGGCCCACGTGATTGGCGAGCTGTACTGGCGAATCGGTGATGCATACGCGCAGCTCACCAATCAGGCCGACCGGCTGACTCGCATTGAGGAAACCCGGATACAACTGCGCAACGGCTTCGACCGACCGCGTCGAGGTCACGAACGGGATTCATCGCCGAGCTCACCGCCGTGACTGAGGCCCTTTCAACCTGGTTGAGCACAGGCCGAGTTGGCGGAAGGTCGGGCGCGGGGAAAGGCGATGCTTCTGGTTAGATGGGCCGACGACAAGCACTCCTTGCGCCTGACCGGCACACCTCAGCGGGATCGTTGTCAAGAACTCCTGCGGGGTAGCTGACAGAACACGGCCGGTGGAAGCCGGCAGACGAAGGATGGATCTCATGGGAACGACGCGGGGCGGACCGGTGGGGGACGAGGACATCCAGGTCCCCGCGGGACGGACCAGGTGGTGGGTGGTCGCCCTCATCCTGGGTCTGCCTGCACTTCTCGTGGTCGGCTTCTTGGCCATGATCGTGATCTGGCTGTTCGTCGACGACTCCTCCGGGGCCGAACAGGGGCCCTCCCACGGTCTTCAGGCGCCGATCGCGGCGAACTGGTAGTTGGTAACTGGTACGGCTGACGCGCACCCTGCCGTTCGAGCGGCAGCGCGGTCACTCGAATGAGACTGCTGAGACCAAGCAAAGGGCCGTCGCCAACGAACCGGATTCCTCGCGCGCGGTCGACCGCAAACTGATCACACGTCTCAAGGCGCCTCAACACGGCCCCGCGCGTGCGGCATGACCCGAGACCGTCGCCAGACCTCCTATCGCAGGTCTATCGCGATCAGTGCGCAGCAACGACAAAGCGTGAGCGTCTGTCAACTTGAAGTCGCAGGTCAAAGGGCTGGTGTGATCGGCTGTCGGGGTGCTCAGGCTGCTCACGGCCGACTGTCTGAGCAGTAGATCGTCCGTCAGCACGGTCAGCGCCTGAGCCGAAAGACGGTCGACGAGATCATTTCGCGCAGGAGATCATGTGTGGGTGTCGCCGGTCCGCTCCGCACCCCCGATCCGTTTCAAGACGAAAGGTTGACCATGTGGGAAGGCTGTACCCCGGTCCTAGGGGCGGAGCCCGAGCCGTCCCGCCGGGAGATCACCGGCTGGGAGATCCCCGGCATTGGCGAGATGGACGTCGATTCCGAGGGGTACCGCACGTCCGTGCTGCCGTCGGACGGATCCCTGCGCATCGAGCTGGCGTTCTCCGACGCGTACGTGGAGTCCGAAGCGATGCCATACCGGCGGCTCGGACCTGTGTTCCTGATCCTGGAGGGCGTGCGGTCCCTCGACATGGAGACCCTCGGGGCACCGGCGGGCCCGCTGTGGAAGCGGCTGCTGCAGGGGGATTCCCAGGACGAGCTGCTGCGAATGGCCTGGGACGAGAACGAGGACGTCCTGCATGTGAGGGACGGCGGCACAGTCCTGAGCTGCCGGGGTGGTACGTGGCACTGGCAGGTCGGCTTCCGGCCCCCTGCCTGAGCCGGGCGGCGACCTGATCACGCAAGAAGCCGACTGACCGTGCCAGGACGGCTTGAAGATCAGCGGTTGACTTCCAGGTTCGTCAGAACGAGCAGTGCACGCAGGAGGTGGGTGGCGCGGGCAGGGTCGGTACGGAGCTTGGTCAGGATCCGCCAGTTCTTGAGGTGGGCGAAGCCGTGCTCGACCGGTGCACGCCCGACGGCGAGGACACGGTTGGCTTCCTTCTGGCCCGGGGTGAGCTTGTGGGTGCGGGTGGCGGCGTAGCCGGTGACGATCACGGGGTCGCGGATGTCGTTGTCCAGACCGCGGAAGCCGAGGTCGGCCAACGCCCCAAGGCCGGCGGCGCGCAGGTGGGCCAGGATGTGATCCTGGCGGGCGGCGGTGTTGTCGTGGGTGGAACCGGGCCGGGCGGCGGATACCCAGATCAGGCGGCCTCTCTCGTCGGTCAGGGCGAGGAAGTGCAGGCCATGACTGCGGTACTTGCCGGAGTAGTTCCGCCGGTCGGCTCTCCCGGTGCGGCGCTGGGTGCGGATGAGGGTGCCGTCGATCAGGACCACCTCCCCGCCCCGTTTGGCGATCTTCTTCAGGGCGCGGTCCAGGCGGGGCGCCTGCGCGGCGAGCAGGACGATCACCTCGTCACGCCAGCGGCGGACGGTGGACTCGGACACGTTGTTGCCGCCAGCCATGTCGGCCAGGCGCTGGTCGTGACGCAGTACGGCCAGGACGATCACTGCGATCCTTCCAGGCGGCAGGGCCCGCCACCTGGACCGTATCGCCTTCAAGTGGCGTCGCAGCAGATCGGCGAGGTGGTTAACGGTGCTCGTGGACAGCGGCAGACGGCACTGGTAGACAAGCGGGCAGGAGTCCTCGGCGCGCTCATAGGTTCTCGTCACACAGTCCCAACGGCCGCCGGGGGCACCCCGATTACGCCCGCACCGCACCGCCAAGAAGTGGCGTGCCTGGTTACAGGCGAGTGGTGAACCGGCCGTCGGGCATTTTCCGCAGCCAGCCAGCCAGCCAGCCAGCCAGCCAGCCAGCCAGCCAGCCGCGGTCGGTCAGCCTGACCAGCTTCCCTCGTAGCGGTTCCAGCTTGGACCGCACGCTGACGTCCACCCCCAGCATCTCGCCGACCTGCCGGGTCATGACCGGTCCGGCGGCCTGCCGCACGACGGCGAGAATGCGCTGGTAGTCCGGCGGGAGCGCGGTCTCCTCCACGTCTGGCGCGCGGTGCGGAATCAGCATCACCGCGCGACCACCCACCTGCCCAGGAGCCGGCGCGGCCGAGGCACGTTCGTCGGCAAGCTGTTCACTCACCCGTTCAAGGACCCGTTCGGCGACAGCGAGTTCGTGCGCTCAGTCCGCACCTCCGCCAACTCCTTGGCCAGCCGTTCCTCGAGTTCGTCCAGCTCCGCACGCCGCGCGGTGATCCGTTCCAGCAGCTCAGGATCCATACACCGGATCGTAGAAGGCACCCAGGCCCCAGAGAGCAGGAACCGGCAAGTTGCCCCCTGACGGACGATCTACTCCTCAGACAGTCGCCCACGAACAGCTTGAGCACTGCGAAATCCGGTCACACCAGCCCTTTGACCTGCGGCTTCAAGTTGGCGGAGGCTCAGTGGGACCCATTGACACTGGGTCCCGCTCTCTCGTATCAGCAGCCGCCCCGGTCACCTACCACTCTTGGTATGTGGGTGGGCGAGTGCCCCCGGCAGGATTCGAACCTGCGCACACGGCTCCGGAGCACAATCAGAGTTCGGCTTGCGAATGGGCCCTGACCAGCCCCAGCGCGTCCATCAGAGCGGTGACATGGGCGGAGGTAAAACCACCCGGGCGGCCTGCCGCGGCTGGATCTGCTTCGAGCGCGAGGCGGGGTTCACCCGCAGGCCGTCGACCGGACGTATCTGGGACGGCGCACCCCGGTCGAAGGTGAACGGCCGCGGCTCGGGCGGGTCTCGGTCGCCGGGATGATCGCGATGCGTCCGGGCTCGCGGACCCGGCTGTGCCGCCGTCTGCGGCGCCACACCGAACGCAAGGGCGAGCGCCGCCGCTTGTCCGAGCACGACTACATCGCCCTTGTCGACGGCGTGCACCAACTGCTCAAGGCACCGATCGTGCTCGTGTGGGCCCGCCTGAACACCCACGTCTCCCACAAGATGCGTGACCTGACCGAGGCGCGCGCCTGGCTGACGGTGTTCACCCTGCCCGCCTACGCACGCGAACCGAACGCGGTCGAATGCCTATGGGCCTACGTGAAACACAGCCTCGCGAACCTCTCCAGTGTTGCCCTCGACCGACTCGCCGCGCTCGTGCGCAACCGACTCAAGCGCCTCCAGTACCGGCCCGACGCCCCTCGACGGTTTCCTCGCAGGGACCGGACTCGCCATCGACCTCCCGCCGCCATCACCCTGAAGCGCTTCGGCAGCTAATCGGTTGCACGCCACCGAAACGGGAGTGTCAGATCCCGACTATGACGATTGTGCTGAGGACGCCGACGGCCGACGGAGTGCGCGAGGCCATAGCGGCGCTGCGGGAGTGGCAGCACGACGAAACGCCGATGCAACTGCATCCCGGGGACATCGGCTGGAACTACCGGTTCGGAACGGCCGAGACGGCCACAGCGGTACGGACCTGGAGCCGGAGCGGACGGATCCTCGCCGTCGGGATGCTGGATTCGCCGACGCTCGTGCGGATGACGGTCGCTCCCGACGCTTTCCATGACGAGGACTTGGCGCGCCGGCTCATCGAGGACTTCTCGCTGCCCGAGCGCGGCGTGCTGCAGGAAGGAGCGGTATCCATCGAGGCGCCGCAGGGCCTGCTGCTCCACGACCTGTTGACCAAGGAGGGCTGGGGAGTCGACGAGCCGTGGACGCCGCTCTTCCGCGACCTCGCCGAAGAGGTGGAGGACCCCGGTGTGCGGATCAAGGAGATCGGCCTGGAGCAGGCACAGGACTTCGCCGATGTTCTGCGGTCCGCGTTCAACCCCACGAAGTCCACGCGCGAGTACCGGCACAAGATGTCCGCGGCACCGTTCTACGCCGACGCCCGATGCCTGGGTGTTTACGACGATCAGGGCAACCCGGCGGCGGTGGTGACGGTCTGGTCGGCCGGCCCGGGGAAACCGGGTCTGGTCGAGCCGATGGGCGTCCACGCAGACCACCGTGGCCGTGGCTACGGCCGGGCGATCACCGTCGCCGGGGCGGCCGCACTGCGGGAGATGGGCTCGTCAAGCGTGCGCGTGTGCACGCCGAGCTCCAACGTCGGCGGTGTCGCCACATACAAGGCGGCCGGGTTCGCGATGAGGCCGGAGATCGCCGATCGGATCCGGAAGGTCTGACGTAGACCGGATCCGGAAGGTCTGAGGTAGGGGTCTCCGGACCTTCTCACCATGCCGCAGTGCCTCGTACGGCGGCCGTACGAGGCGCTCTGTTCGCGGCTCGACCGGACATCCACTGCTCCAACTCCGGGCGAGTCCGGCCGACGAGGGCGGTTCCATCCGTCATCCGCATAGTGCATCGCGCATACCAACGAGGTACTGCGTACATGACCGTCAGCCAACGAGTGGACGGTCTGTCGGCTGAGCGGTGAGCCACTCAAGGAACTCGCTGCCCAGGCGCCTGCAGTCCTCAACCAGACCCCGGCCCTGTAGGACGGAGAGCCATGCAACCCCTGTCTCAGCTGTGATCGAGGCCCACCGGACACTGGAGAGGCTCGTGGCCAGCCTGAGTGACCGGCAGGTCGCCGAGGCATCCGCCCTTCCGGGTTGGTCACGCGGCCACGTCCTCGCGCATCTCACCGACAACGCGAGAATGTTCGCCCGTCTCGCGGAACATGCCCTGCGCGGTGAACTTGTCGCGGGCTACGACGGCGGGGTCGACGAACGCAACGCGATCATCGAGGCGACGGCCGGCCGCAGCGCGGCCGAGCACCGCGCGCAGCTCGCCGCGCACACGGCCGGGCTGGAGGCATCCTGGGCACGCGCCACCGACGTGGACTGGAGCCGTCCGGTGACGTTCCGCAACGCGAACCTCGCCGCAACTGTCTTCGCACGCTGGCGCGAGGCATGGATCCACATGGTCGATCTGGAACTCGGCGTGCGGCCGGACGACTGGCCCGAGGACCTGGCTGCGCACACCATCGACATCCTCCTCGGCCGCCTTCCGACAGGCGCACGCCTCCGTGCGGAGGACGTGGGCCGCCAGTGGTCCGTCGGCGCTGGGCCTCCGGGCACGGTGGTCACCGGAAGCCTGCGCGACCTGGGGGCCTGGCTGGCCGGACGTACGCCGGTCGTGTCACCAGCGGCGGCGGAGGAACTGCCTGATCTCGGGCCCTGGCCGCCCCACCCTCCAGCGCCATGACCGCCTGCGACCTCGTCACCGGGCAGGGGTGTGGGGCACGCCGATCTCGGCCCGAACGGCGCAGGAACTGCCTGAATCACCCCGTAGCAGCGTGACCTGACCGGCCGAGAGCCGAATTCCGTTCTCGAGAGGAAAGAGCGCCATGCGTGCCGACATTGTCTGGTGGGACCTGTCCGCCTCCGGACAGACCATCGAGTCCATGCGTGAGTACCTGCGTGAGGAATCCGTCGCCGCGTTCTCCGAGGTGCCCGGACTTCGCTTCAAGATGTAGCTCTCCGATCCGGACAACAACCGCTGGGGAGCCGTTCTGCTGTGGGAGTCGGAGGAGGCGTCCCGGCAGGCGCTGCCCAGCCGGGCGCTCGAACTCATCGGCTACCCACCGCAGATCGTGCACGGGTTCGACGCGGAGGCCACGACCGAAGGCCGATACGAAACGCAACAACTCGCCCTGCAAGGGTTGGCGTTCACCGAAACAACGCAGAGGAAGTCAAGCTGACGGGCAACCAGCGGGGACAGCATGTCCTGGCCCCGCCTTGTTCGCCGCGTCCATGGCTCACGCGTACCCCGGACGACGCCGCGCCCTCAATGCGTTCAAGAATCGTCGTCGTGATCGCAAGTGGCCCGAGATGCTGGTTGCGAGCAGTCAGCGCAGTGCAACCGCGCCTGCGTGGACGGCACGGAGGGCCCGCTCGACAGTGTCCTGCTTTTCGCCGACCGGAGCCACGTAGTCGATGACGGCGCGCGCCGCGTCCTCCGTGAGCATTCGGGTGATCACCCACGTGGCGAGATACTGGGACGCCAGGCAACCGCCCGCCGTAGCGATGTTCCCCTCGGCGTGGAACGGCGCGTCCACCACGGTGACGCCGCAGGCTTCGACAAAGGCTCGGCTCTTCATGTCCGTGCAAGCCGGCATGCCCTCCAGCAACCCGAGCCGGGCGAGCACCAGCGCGCCGGAGCACTGCGCACCGATCAGCTGTCGTGACGGGTCGAGCGGCAGCCTGGAGAGCAGCCTGTCGTCGGCGACCACCTCTCGCGCCTTCACCCCGCTACCGATCAGCACGACGTCGGCTTCGGTCACGAACTCCATCGGGCGCTGCCCGGTCACCTCGACGCCGTTCATCGACGTGACAACCGGCGTCGGCGTAGTGATGAAGGCTTCCAAGCCGTCCTTACGACATCGGTTGATCAGCGCGGAAGAGATGAAGCTGTCGAGCTCGTTGAACCCGTCGAAGGTGACCACGGCGACCTGCATCACAACTCCCTCAAGCACAGCATCAGAGGTCCACAGTTTTCCTGGCGCGCTGTTCCCGGTCGAGAGCCAATCAGTGGCTGGTGGCATGCCTGACGGCGCTCTGTGTGTCGAGTCCCGAGCTGGAACCGACTGCCACCCGGATTCGCTCTGTCGGGCGTCAACGCCGTCCGCCGGTTCACCGAGTGGACCGAGGCCCGGGTGTGGGCCAAACTCCACCGCCTGGTCCTGGATGAACTCGGTTCGCGGGGCGGGCCGGACCGGCTGCCCTGCCCGATCGCCTCCGCCAGTGTCCCGGCCCTCAAAGTAGGCCCTGCACATGCTCGGAACTGTGGCTTCCACCACGGCGAATGTGATCTTGGCGTGGTGAGATCGCCGGATGCTCGGTTTCCTCATCCGTCTCCTGCCGTTCTGGGTCCGCGAACCCCTCCTCATTGCAGTCGGGTCGGTTCTCGGCGTACGCATCATGTATCTCGCCGTCCACGATCACGAATGGGTCGCGGCCGGTCTCGGCGTGGTGTTCCTCGTGTTCACAGCCATACGCATCTACGTGGTGGTCCGGGCCCTGCGCGCACGCCGGAACCCGAGTCCGGCAGCCTCGGCGGACGGGGCGGCGGCCGATGCTGCGGCCCAGGCCGGAACGGGGCCGCGTCCCGGCCCGGTCACTGCGGAGAAGGACCACAACGCATGGGGCCAGGCCGTTGCGGCCGTGGCCGTGTTCGGGGCACTCGGGGCCGTGCTGTGGGTAGCCCCACGCGTGATGCCGTCCGACGTCAGTACACCGCAGCCCGCCTCGTGTTCGGGTGGGGCACACGAGGAGCTGCCGAAGGTCTACCAGCAGACGCCCCGGCCCGTGACCGGCGAAGAGCTGTGCAAGGCGCTCAACCGGCCAGACCTGGCCAAGCTTCTGGGAACGCCTGAAGAGACCGCTACCACTGCTTCCGGCACCAACAACACCGCCCCGTTGACCGATGGGAGGGTCGCCAATCCGGAGGCCGAGGTCGCCTTCGACACGTACACCGTGAACGTCTCGGCCACTTACAACAAGCTGACGACCGACCAGTACGTGAAGCTGATGAAGTTCGGGGACGAGACGGACATCAAGACGCTTACGGCTGTCGGTCGGCCCGCGGTCTTCTCCTCGGCTCCCACCATGAAGATCGAGATCGATCTCGGGAGTGGCGGATCCGGCGGACCGGTCGAACAGGGCCCCCTGGCCAGGACGCTGACCGTGGCGCTGGACCGCAATGACCGGGGCGGTTACTGCGACATTGTCGTGTGGAGCAGGTCAGGAGCCCTCCCTGACGACAGCGTTCTCCTGGACATCGCCGAACGGGTCCTTCCGAGGATCCCCGAACGGCCTGCCTGATGAGACGCGGAGAACAGCTGCCTCGGCAAGACCGAGGACAACAGCACCGGTCTGTCTCTGCTGGGCGCGCGAGTCCATGAACCTGGCTTCGGACGCTGCCTCAGCCCGGACCCGCTCAGCGCGCCGTATTCTCCAGATCCCGCTGTCCATGCGGCCAGTTCGTCCGGATCGGTGTTACACGGCACCCCGTCGCTCTCCTTGGCCCGCAGCGAGCACACGCCCGCCATCGCACCCCCACGCCCACCACGGCGCCACGCACGCGTCATCTGGGTCGGCAGATCGAGGATCGGCGCCAGAACCAGCTCACGCCGTGCGGCAAGTCGGCGTGATGATTCCACGGCGATCAGTGTCTTGCCGGACCCGGTGGCGGCGACGACCTGCGTTCTCAGGCCTCTGAGGGGAGGCGGCCGTCGGAGGGGGACCTGGAGGTGCCTGACCGTGTTCAGGAGCATCGGGGACGTTCGGATCGAGGACGTCCCTGGAGGCTGAGCCTGAGGGTGCTCCGAGTGGTCATCACCAACGGCCGCGCCACCGGAGTTCTCGTCGATCGCGGCGGACGCCGCACCACTCTCGACGCGGGGCAAGTCGTGCTCTGCGCGGGGTCGTTCGTCACCCCGCATCTGTTGCACCTGTCGGGCATCGGACCGCGCGCCGACCTCGAACGCCTGGGTCTGCCCGTGCTCAAGGACGCTCCCGCCGTCGGCGCACGCTTCAGCGATCACCCCCAGGTGCTACTGGAATGGGCCCCGAGTTGGGACCTGGGCGAACCCACCGACTCCTGGCTGGGCGGCTGCGTGCACCTCTCGTCCTCCGACAGCGCCTACGAAGGTGACCTGGAAATCCTCCAGTCCTTTACCCCCGTGGCGGCACTGGTCGCTGGAACTGTGACGGTCCCGGGTGCTCCCTTGGCTTTCCTGGCGTCGGCCCAGACCCCTCGCCGTATCGGCAGCCTGCGCCTCCGGTCGGCCGACCCTGCCACGCCTCCGCGCATCGAGTACGGCTATCTGCGGGCACCGGAGGACCGGCGCCGCCTGCGTGAAGTCGTCCGTATCACGGCAGAGTTGACTGCCACCCGCGCCTTCGGCGAGGTCTGCCGAGCTATGCTCGGCCCCGGCCCCGGAACCCGTCGCCGACGGCCGTGCCCTGGACGCGTGGATCGCGGGCCACCTGGGAACCGCTCACCACGCCTGTGGCACCGCACCGATGGGACCGGCCGACGATCCCGCCGCGATCGTCGACCAGTACGGCCGGGTCCACGGCCTCGCGGGACTTCGCGTGGCGGACACGTCCGTCCTTCCCGAGGCCCCGTTGCGCGGCCCGGCGGCCACGGCCGTACTCATCGGCGAACTCGTCGCTCACGCAATGCGCCACGATCTGCCCTGAGGCGAACAGTGGCGGCAGGCACGCGCGGCACGTGGTACTCACCGCACGGTCGGGAACAGAACGCGGGCGCGGTCGGGGTCGGGCGTGACGAAGACACCGTCCGCGGTGACCACGACGGCCGACGGGTCCTCCGCGGTGCTGATCGAGCCGTCCACGAAGACCTTGCGGCCCTCGGTGCCCGTGACCCGGGCGTGGACCCACAGGGGCGTCTCCAGGGGCACGGGCCGGCGGTAGCGCACCTGGAGGGAGACTGTCATGCCGGGCAGTCCGGCAGCGATGCAGGCTCTGCCCATGAGTTCGTCCAGCAGCATGGCGCTCATTCCGCCGTGCCCGTAGCCGGGCGGTCCTTCGTGGGCGATACCGAGGGTGCAGCGGCCGACGGCGCCATCGCTGTCCGCGGTCACCTGCATTGGGGGAGCGAGAGGGCTCCCGGCTCCCGTCACGGGGCTGTACATCCGTATCTCTCCGGGGAATTCGTCGACGTCCGGGATCTCCGCCCTGGTGCGTCGCCGACCGGTCAACTGTCCCCTGATGAGGCGGACTTCGTCCGTGATCCGATGTAGGACCTCGGTCGGGGCTGCGGTGCGTACGGTCGCGTCCACGAGGGCCCTCAGTTCGTGGCCGAGAGCGGCAACAGCCTCCCGTTGGAGGTCCAGTTCCGTTCCCGTCGTGCCTGCTGTGTCGTGGTTCGTCGCTGGGGATTCGATCTGTATTGCGTTCATCAAGTTTCTCGGTCGGGGTGTTGGCCGTGGTCGCGACGCGGTCAGCCGTCGGCGCGGACGAACACGGGCTTGAGGCGCCCCTCGGGCAGTTCGTGAGGGAGTTGTTCCCAGTCGAGGACGTGGGAGACGACCCGTGCCGGGTCGACCTTGCCCGAGGCGGCCAGTTCGAGGGCGTCGGGGATGTGGTTGCGGACGTTGTCGCGGGCGATGCGCAGGGTGACGCCGGTGAGGTACATGTCGAGCAGGGGCAGTTCGCCGGGGCGGAAGTGGTTGCCGGCTGACTCGCAAATCCCTTCCGGGGCGAGGGACTTGACGGCCAGGGCGAGCTGTTCGACGCGGCCGGTGGCCTCGACGGCGATGTCGAAGCCGTGCTGGACAGGTTCCAGCGTCTCGGCGGTGGCGGCGCCGTAACTGCGGGCCAGTTCGCGGTGTTCGGGGTCCGGGTCGACGTAGAGGACGTTGGCGGCGCCGAGCGCGCGGGCGATGTCGCACACGTAGAGACCGATGCTGCCGCGGGCGACGACCAGGACGCGGGCGCCGGGCTTGTTCTTGAGGTGGGGTGCCACCAGGCGCCAGGACAGGGACCAGTTGTCGCTGGCCGAGGCCATCGCGACCGGGTCGAGGCCCTCGGGCAGGGGCACCAGCATGGCGTCCGCGTACGGCACGCGCACCAGGTCGGAGAAGAGGCCGCCCCAACTCCCGCCGATGGGCGCGCCGTACATCGCCATGTGCGGTACGGCCGTGCAGTGGGCCGTGAGTCCGGCGCGGCAGTGGTCGCAGGTGCCGCAGTTGATGGACCAGGGGACGACCACCAGATCGCCGGGGGACACTGCCGTCACCGTGTCGCCGATGTCGACGACCCGGGCCACGCACTCGTGGCCGAGGGCGAAGGGCGGGTCGATGAAGCCGTGCCCGGCCAGGATGGCGGAGTCGACGTCGCAGGAGGTGGCGGCGACCGGGGTGACGATCGCCTCCTGGTCCGACTGGAGCTTCGGGTCGGGTGCCTCGCGCCACTCGACGGTGCGCTTCGCGACGTAGGTCAGTTCACGCATCGATGCGCTGCCCCTTCGCCAGTGCCACCAGGTCGGCGTAGCGGATGACCGAGCCGCCCGCGCCCCAGGTGCCTTCGGCCTGCTCGTGGACCAGCACCCACACGCGCAGTGCGTCGTCCTGGGACAGGCCGGCGGCGCCGAGCACCGTCTTCGTTGCGTCCCCGACCAGGCCCGCCTTCCGGCGCTCGGACAGTGCGCCCTGCGGGACGGTGACGTCCACGAGGAAGCGGGGCTCCTCGTCCTCGGCGGTGGTCTGCGCACCCTCCGGGAGCTCGACGAGGTAACTCCATGCCTGGGCGCGGAAGAACGCGGTGTCGGGTGCTCCCTCCCAGCGGAGCAGGACGGCGGCCAGGTCGCGCTGGACAGTCTTGCGGCCCTCTTCGGTCAGGGAACCGGGCGGGACGGTGAGCCGGATCATCGGCATGTGGATATCTCCCTTTGTGCTGCACACGCGGTCTATGACAGTCGTTATATCCGAGGTTCACGCTAGACTATGACGAGCGTTATATCCAGAGACATCCAGTGACCAGACACATTCAGTGAGGGGCATCGCCGTGGCCGGATCCAGCGCGCCGTCGCGTGACCGCATCGTGGCCGGTGCGGCCGACATGATCAGCAGGCGCGGTCTGAACGCCACGAGCATCCGGGACCTGGCCAAACACGCCAAGGCCCCGCTCGGCTCGACGTACCACTACTTCCCGGAGGGGAAGCGGCAGTTGGCGACCGAGGCGGTGCAGTACGCGGGTACGGCCGTGGCTCGTCTCCTCCGCAAGGAGCTGGACGCGGGCCCGGCCGCGGGGCTGCGCGCCTTTCTCGCCCTGTGGCGCGGCATCGTCGTCGAGAGCGACTTCCGTGCCGGCTGTCCCGTGCTGGCGGTCTCCGTCGAGGAGCCCCCGGCCGACGAGATCCCGCCGGCGCTCGCCGCGGCGGCCGAGGCGTTCGAGGACTGGGAGCGGCTGCTCACCGAGGCGCTACGGGAACACGGCGCCGACCACGACCGGGCCCCGGGGTTGGCGGCCCTGATCGTGGCGTCCGTCGAGGGCGCCATCGCCATGAGTCGAGCCAAGCGCAGCATGAAGCCGCTGGACCAGGTGGCACAGCAGCTCGAAGCTCTGATCGACGACGCGCTCACCCGTCGAGCCTGAGGGTCCTGGGGGTGCGGGACGTTCGGACTCAGGCGTCGAGCGCCGTGCGGATCGCCTTGATCTTCTCCTCGGTGAACACGCCGCTGTCGAGGAGGGAAAGGACGGGGAGGACTCCGCCGCTGGAGCCCCAGCTTCCCTCGTCGATGACCCGGAAGTTGACCCACCAGGCCGGGGACGGCTCCGGCAGCCCGCAGGCCTCGGCCATCGAGGCCAGGACGCGCTCGATGACCTCGGCCCGGACCTCCCGGCGCCAGTCGCCGTCCATGACCGCCACGTCGATCACCATGACGTCGAGCCCCTGACCGGTGTCCGCCAACAGGCGGCCGCCGATGGCCATCATGTCCGGCTCGCGCTCGACGAAGTGCACCTGGAACCCAACTCGCGCGGCCGGTGCGAACTGGCCGACCTCCGGCACGAGCACCGCGTCCGTCAACGTCTCGGCCAGCGCGCGACGCTCCTCAAGGCTCAGGCGCCCCTTAGGGGTGTTCACGGTGATGACGGTCACGACTGCCTCCTATAACGATCGTTATAGGAGGCACCGTACACCCGGCCTATAACGGTTGTCATACCTGTAGTGAGGGTGCGCTTGGACAGTGGCGCCCACGAGGCTGTCAGCCCTCTCCGGCGTCATTCGCCGCACGGTTCCCGGCTGGTTGGGGGCTGGGTGCGACGGATCCTTCGGCTCGGTCCAGCGTGGAGCGTTCGCGTGCTTCCGATGGCGCACCATGTGGAGTGCGTCGCGATCCATGAACCGGCTACCCAGGGCTCTTGACCTGCGGCTTGCCGCGCATCAGGCGCATCTGACCCAAGGGCCCCATGCCGACTGGGTCTGCGAATCGACACCCAGCAACCTCGGTGGCGGGGTGTGTTCGCGGTGGCGCTCATGGACTGTCTCGGAGACATTTACCAGGACTGGAACGACGGTGGCGTGTCGATCGGAGGGGTCGCCGAGCGTATCTCTGCCGAATCCGAGTGCATTCGCCGTGAGCTGGGCGACTGCCGACATGGAGGAGTGCACGCAGCGCGCGTCGCATGCTCGGTGCGAGTACGCCTGCACCAGCGACGGTCTGCCGTTCGGAAGGCGGACATCGCATCGATCATGACCGCCAACCCGACCAGTACGGCAACGCGCCCGGTTCCTCCCCGCCGTCAGGAGCAGTCGTACACGAAGCGAATGGTGGCTGTGTGGCGGCTGGGGGAGAGGACGTGCAACTCGGCCTGGGCCCGGTATCGGCCTTCGCCCCGGAACGTCCACAGCAGATGTACCCGTGCCTTCTTCTGGCCCCCGGGCACCACCTCGCGCAGGACGGCCGAGGTCGTGCCGTCGCTGCGGACCCAGCGGTAGGACAGGGTGCCCGGTCGGCCGTTCGTGTTGATCACTCCGATGATGTCCGCGGTGTTGTCGCATTCCACCGTCGTCTGGCGGGTGGTGACGGTCACCCGGTCCGCGGTGAAGCCGGTGCCGGTACGCTGCCAGGCGAGGAACGCGATGACCAGGAGCAGCACCAGCGCCGGCAGGGCGTGTCGGCGCAGACCTCCTCGCGGACGCCGGGTGGGCGTCGGCACGGCGGCGGGCAGCTGGGCCCCCGAACGGTGCGAGAGAGCGGCGGTCACACCGGGGCCGAAGCGCAGGACCGTTCCCTCGACTCGGTCGGGCCGGGTCTCCGGCGTGGGCGGTGCCACGGCGGTTCGGTCCTCTTCCGGCGTGGTGTCCTGCTCGGGTCTCTGGAACCAGTGACTCCCCAGCACGGTGGCTCTGTACTCCGCTTCCGCGTCGGCGGTGTGGTCGGGCGGAGTGGGCCAGGAGCCGTTGCCGGGCGGGGTGGTGCGGTCGTTGGTCGGAGTCAACGGATGTCGCACCCCCTCGTCAGGAGCTGCTGTGAGGCGCCGCCGTCGGCGGACGCAGGAGCTGTCGTGGCCTGCACGGCCCAGTAGCAGCCCTTGCCCTGGAACGTGTGGTCGACAGTGAACGTGTACTGCGTGGCACCACTGCGGTCGAAGGTCTGGGGCGTTCCGTCCGGCGTGCCGAGCTGCCCACTGGTGTCGCCCGTGTACCAGGACACGGTCACGGAGATCGGCCCGGTGCCGTCCGTGGTGACGGAGACGGTGGTCGTACCCGTGGTGGGGCCTGTCTGGCGGAAGCCGGACACGGCGACGTCCTTGACCGTGGGCGCGGTGGGAGACGCGGTCGTCGGGGCGGGAGTGGTCGTCCCTCCGCTGGGCGGCGTGGCTTCTTCCGCCGGGGTCGAGGAAGACGCCGAGGGGCCGTCGGATGCCGAGCTCTGCGAGCCGGACGGGAAGGGGCCGGTCGATCCGGGGGATGCCGAGGACTCTGCTGGGTCGGTGGGGTCGGCCGACGAGGTCGGTGAGGTGGGCCCCGACCCCACTCCGGGCTGTGCACTGGTCGTGGCGAACGCTTCGGCCACCTGGTCGGTCGCCTGGCCGTCGTTCCGCGGCACGCCGTACGCCAGTGCGATCGCCAGGAGCGCGGCCGCGGCCGACACGAGCACGCCCGGGCGAGTGGGCCGCCACCTGTGGCCCCGTCCACCGCCCCCGCCGGCTCCGGGGCGCAGGACGGTGCGGGCGGTGTCCATGGTGGACTCCGGGCCGGGGCGGGCCGAGGGGCGCAGCAGCACCAGTAGTGCTGCGAGTGCGGAGAGCCTGCCGCGGCCACGTTCCTCCCACTCCGGTCCGTAACCGGCGACGGCCGCCGCTTCCAGGTCCGCGACGAACGCCGCGGCGTGCGAGGGACGTTCCTCGGGCGACTTGGCCAGGCCGCGACGGACCAGTGACCGCACCGCCTCGGGAACCTCATCGGCCGGTACGGGCGAGTCGACGTGCCGCAGCGCGAGTTCGGCGAGGTTGTCGGCCGGGTACGGCTTGTGGCCGGTCAGGCACTCGAAGAAGGTGGCTGTCGCCGCGTACACGTCGCCCGCGGGTGAGGCGGGCGCACCGGTCCACTGCTCCGGGGCCATGTAGGAGGGTGTTCCGGCCACTCCGGCGCTCTCACCCGTGGTCACCGCGATGCCGAAGTCGACGAGCTTCGACGCGCCGTCGGACGTGACGAGGACGTTCTCCGGTTTGTAGTCGCGGTGGACCACACCTAGCCGGTGGGCGTCGGCCAGGCCGAGCAGGGAGCCCTTGAGGATCACGAGTGCGGCTTCGGGTTCCAGCGGACTCTGCCTGGTCAGCAGGGAACGGAGGGACACACCGTCCACCAGCTCCATCACGATGGCGGCGCCGTCGGGGCTCTCGACGTACTCGTACAACCCGGTGACATACGGGCTGTTCAGGCCGGCGAGCAGTCGTGCCTCCGCGCGGAAGTCGTGGACGAAGCCGGGGCGGGTGTGCAGCGACTCGCTGAGGTACTTCACCGCGACCGCGATGCCGGTGCCTTCGTGCACGGCCAGGACGACCCGGCCGCTCGCCCCGGAGCCCAGCTCCAGCGATTCGGTGTATCCAGGAACTTCCCATGTGTTCATCCGCATCCCCTCAGGGCCGTCGTGGTCCCGGAGCCTCGGTGAGGCTCGGAAGCTTCGGGCCACGCGATGGGAGACACATTTTCGGCCATGTCGGTTGCGGTGGGGCAACCCCCGATCGCGATGTCGGGCGGATTCCTCGGTCGCGGCCGAGGATCTGCGTGCGCGGTCCGGCAGCCGCTCAGAGGCCGCACTCGCAGTGGCACCAGGTGAACAGGGCCTGGGATTCACCGAGCCATTGGTCGGCCATGGCGCGGAACGCGCTCTGCGTGATCCGGCAGGCCATCGGGAGGGCACGGAAGCCGAGAAGGTAGGGCGGCTGCTCGCCGTCGAGGTTATAGACGGACAGGGTGGGGGCGTACCACTCGATGTTCCAGGCGTTCGCGGCGGCGGCCGCCAGGGCCAGCTGGTCGTCCTTGAGGTAGCGGTCGTCGGTGGCCATCACCAACAGCATGTCGTTGCTCGTCGCCGCGAAGTCGAGCTGGATCTTCCGCTCGGCCTCGGGATGGTCGAACTCGATGGTGACCGATGACGCGTTGACCTCGTACGGGCGGTGCTGGCGCCGCACCCAGTCGTTGACGAGCCGCCGCCAGTGGGTGGCCAGTTCGAAGGCGTCCTCCGGCGCGTGGTCAGTGTCAGGCATGGCCTGCGGCCTCCCTCACCATGCGGTCGGTCAGGCCCGCCTCCAGCAGTGATCTGACCTTCGGCGGCAGGGGCCGTTGTGGCGCCGCCGCCGGCGCGGTGCTCCGCGCCAGCCAGGCGGCGCCGGTCGCCACCGCGAGTTCGGGTTCGGAGACGGACAGCACCGTGCGCCCGGAACGTTCGGCCAGCAGGTCACCCACCATCGGAAGCCGGGAGCTGCCGCCGACGGGGACGATCAGGTCGAGGTCTTCCCAGCGCAGCCCCTGCGACCGGAGTACACGCTCGCACTCATCGACCGTCTCCGACAGCAGGGGCCGGACGGCCTCCCGCAGGTCCGCCTGCGTCAACGTGACCTCCGTCGGCGGATCGAGCATGGTCAGCAGGTCCGAGTGTTCGGAGGAGACGGACAACTGCTGCTTGAAGGCCGTACAGGCCTCGGCCAGCATGATCGCGCGCCGCAGCGTTCCGGGATCGCCGGAGCGGGTGGCTGCCCGACGCAGGCTGTCCACCGCATCGGGACAGCGCTCCCGTACGAGGGACAGCACGGCCTGGTCGATGGCGATTCCGCCGACGTCGGGCAGCCCTCCGGGGGCGCCGAGCACGGTGAACCCCTCCCTCGTGCCCTGGGCCACCGCGAGGTCGAACGTGCCGCCGCCGAGGTCGTAGACGAGGACCGTACGGTCGCGGTCCAGCCCGTGGTCGTGCAGGGCGTACGCGGTGGCCGCCACCGGTTCGCTCTGGATCTCGACGATCTCCGGCGGCAGTCCCGCCGCCTCGGCGGCGCCCACCATCAGGGTGTGCCGACTGCCCTCCCAGGTGGCCGGAACGGTGATCACCACCCGGGACGGGGCGGCGGCGACGGCCGCCCGGGCCTGCTGGACGAGAAAGCCGAGCACTTCCGTCGTCAGCTGCGCCGTCGTGAATCCGCGCTCCCCGAGCCGGTGCGGATACGGCTCGCCGAACTCTCGCTTGAACTCCGCGCGGAACCGGTCAGGACGCTGCAGGCGCGAGTTCTGCGCGGCCTGGCCCACCACCACGGATCCGTCGGGCAGGAGACATACGGCGCTGCGCACCGACGTGGCGCCGTACGGGCTCACCGGATCGCGTACCGGCAGCGGCTGATGGCCGTGGCGCAGGACGACCAGCGCGGACGACCACGTGCCGAAGTCGATCCCGTAGACCGGCCCCGTCGGGCCACCGTCGCCGGTCATGGCGCGTCGAAGAGGTCGGGGTCGAACGAGGCGCCGAAGTCCTGGGCCGATGGGGACACGACATCGGTGCCGAGGTCGTCGGCCGGTGTGGTGGGAGTGTGGACGGCTGGGTCCTGGGGCTCGACGGAGTTCGTCTCCTGGGGTACGGCGGTGGGCGGGGTCCAGGGTGCGAGCGCCTCCGGGTTCTGCGGCTCGAGGGTTCCCGCATCCGGCGCGGAGGCCGTCCCCACGGCGTTGGCCTCGACGGCCGGGGAGTTCTTCCCGGTGCCGTCGGCCGCAGCCAGGGCGGCTTCCGCGGTGACACCGAGAGCGATCTCCGCCGCTACGCCGGCGGCGGCGCCCTTGGCCGTGGACGTCGTGGCCGGGCCGACGGGTGCCGGAGTTGTGGCCGGCGCGTCAGGGCCGGGCAGTTCGGGGCGTCGGGATGCCGGGAGGGCGTGTCGTGGTGGTGCGGATGCCAGTCGCTCCACCCGGGCCCGCAAGCGGTCGAGTTCGCCCTGCAGGCTCCGGTAGGTCTGCTGACGGACCAGCAACTCGCCGCGCCGCCGCGTCAGTTCCGCCTTGGTGCGACCGGTGGCCTCCTGGAGTCGGCGGCCGGACTCGGCCAGGGACTCCTGCTGCGCGGCCAGTTGGCCGTTCAGTTCCGCAGTCAGAGCCTGGGCGATGTCCCCGAAGGCCTGGTTGAAGGACTCCGTGGCCTGCCGGCGCAGCACGCCGAACTCCTGCGTGGTCAGTTGGAGCAGCCGGGCGTTGCGTTCCTTCTCGGCTCGCTCGTGCAGGTCCTTGCGGTGGTTGCGGACGCCGTGGACGAATCCCATGGTGCCGAGGCCCAGCATGACGGCGAGCCCGCTCAAGGGCTCCACGAAAGCGACTGCGGCGCCCGCACCCACGCCGGCCATGCCGGTGGACCAGCTTGCCCGGAACTGGTCGAAGAATCGGGCGGGGCGCACGTTGAGCGGCACGCTCGGTACGGAAATGGCGGCCGTGAAGGGCGGTTTGGGAGCCTGGGGCGAGGTGAGTTCCAGGCTGGTGTGCTGTGCGAACTCCTCCATCAGGGCGACGGCGACGGTGGCCAGTCGGTCATGAGCCTCCGTGAGTGCTTTGAGCATGTCGGAGGTGACCTGGCCGACCACCTCGTCCGCCGCGGGGTCGGCACCCGCGTTCACCTTCTCGTGGTAGTCGCGCAGCCCCGCGTCGAAAGCCGACTGCAACGCGGTGCGGGCCGGCCGGGTGTCCTGGTCGAAGCGGCGGCGAAGCTCCGTACGCCACTGCGCGCTTCCCGCGGACAACTGCTTGACCCGGTCGGCCGTTTCGGTCACCTCCTGGCGGATCCGCCGCAGTGACGCGTCGGACTCCAGCGCGGCCAGCTCGTTGACCACGGGGGAGCCCGCCGTGGTGACGGCATCGCCGAGCGCGTCCAGCGCCCGGCGCAGCTGCACGGCACCGCAGGTGGTGGCCAGCCCCTCCCACAGTGCGAGATCCAGCTCGGGAAAGTTGGAGTCGGCGAGCAACTGGTCGTCGGCACGGTCCCGGAGCCACTTGAGCTTACGGAAGGAGGAGACAGGAACGACGACCAGACGTTCCGGGGGCCGGCCGGTACGTACGGCGATCTTCTCGCGGGCTCCGGTGACCACCGGGACGGGATCGCGGACTTTGTCGGTCTTGGTGACCACGGTGACCACGACCTCGCACCTGGCGAGCGCCCGGTCGAGGAAGTCGAGTTCGTAGGTGGCGAGCGGCTCGATGGCGTCGCAGACGAAGACCAGGCCGTCGGCGCGTTCCAGGAAGGCGTGTGTGACTGCGGTGTGTTCGGAGTTGACGCTGCCGAAACCGGGCGTGTCCATGAACACCAGCCCGGTCTCCAGCTGCGGGACGGGGGCCTTGATCTCCACCAGCCGGACCTGCTTGTGGTTGCGCGGGTTGCCCTGCTCGGTGACGAACTCCGGAAGTCGGTCGAGCCCGATGCGGACCTGACGGGTACCGCTGCCGTCCGTGGCCCCCGCATCGGTCATGTGCACCACGGCCTGTTCCCGCGGGCCCCAGCCGAGGGTCGACACCACACACGTGGCCACGTCGACGTCCACGGGGAACAGCCCGGGCCGCTCCACGAGGGCGTTGAGCAGCGAGGACTTGCCACGGTTGAACTCTCCGACGACCACGATGTGGCAGGTCCCCTGGTCCAGGCGGGCCAAGGACTGGTCGATCAACTCTCGCCGGCGGGGGCCCAGTTCACCGGAGATCGTCTCCGTGAGCCTCGGGAAGGCGGCCAGGACGTCCGCGCGCAGGCGGGTGAAGGCGTTGTCCCGCATGGTGGTTCACCTTTCGTCGGACAGGTGCCGGCGGAGGAACTTGGGCGCCAGCTGCCGGTAGTAGGGCGTGAGGGACGGTTCCAGCAGCCGGCCCAGCAGTTGACCGAACTGCCCGGCCCAGCCGTCATCGGGTTGCCGCCCGCGCCCGAGCTCGTGCAACAACTCGTCGTAGAGGCCGAAGAGGTGGGTGCGCAGCTCCCGGTAGGCGGCGGTGGTCAGTCCCTCGACGGCCGGGTGCGGGAAGCGGCCCACGGGCTTCGACCACTGCGCACGCGACCGGTGCGGCGCCTTGAAACGTAGATCCGTGTACTCGACCGGTCGTCCCGTCGCCCAGTCGAGCGTCACTGTGGCGAACGGCGGGAACAGGTCGGCACCGCCTGCCGGATCCGGGCGCAGGACGAACAGCGGCAGCCTCATGTAGACCCGGGGCACGCCATCCTGCAGAACCGGCACGGGCAGCGGCCAGCCGATGCCCGACTCCATGGGGACCAGCTGGTGGAACAGTGGTGAGCGGCGCAGCTCCCGGCTCAACGCCTCGGAGCGGGGCACATCGTGACTCGAGGCCGTTGTGAGGCGGGCACTGGGATCAGTGGGGTATGTCATGCGGTGGGCCACCTTCCTCGTTCGGTTCCGAAGCCGGTTCCGCAGTCGGGTCCGAACCCGGTGCGGGAGGAAGTTCAGGAGCCGTGTTCGGTGCGGTCCGCTGCTCGGGCCGTACGTAGGCGATGACCTCCTGGTGGCGCAGCAGCGCCCCGCCCCACAGGTAGCCGGGGCGGACCGTCTCCGCGATGGCTCCGTGGTGCCGCCCCGAGGGGTCGTCGCGGGTGGCCACGACGTTGTGCCGGGCCGGGTCCACCGGGCCGGAGTCGTCGACCGGGGTGACATCGGAGGCCGCCAGTGCGGCCAGCACGGTGCGGCGTACCCAGGCCAGTACGGGGTCGGGAGTCCCGCGGCCGGGGGAGTCCGGGGAGTCGGGGGCCGTGGGCAGCTCGGCGAGCCGGTCCAGGAGTCCGATGAGGGGTGCAGCGACCGCTGGGGCGGACGGCCGGGCCGTCGACGGGCGCGTTGGGGCGATGGGTGCCGGGCGCGCCACCTGCTCGGACCTCGTGTGCGGCACGTCGTACGACTCCTCGTACTCGGAGCGCAGTTCCCGCTCCATGCGGTCACGTTCCTGGATGAGCCAGGACGCGCACCGGGCGGCGAGATCTTCCAGGTCTTCGCGGCTGCCCATGTCCCGTTCGGCGTTGTCGCGCGTCATGGTCACACCGCCTGCGGGGAGCCGGCGGCGACGAGGTAGTTGCCCGAGTCCTGCCAGGCACCCATGAATTCGTCCAGCGGGACCGCCAGTCCCTGGCCGTCGGGATGGCCGGAGTCGTTGAGCACCACCATCGGGTTGGCGGGGTCGGTGTTGTCGATTCCGGTGACCCACACGGCGTGGTTGGCGTCCTGTCCCGCCATGCCCGGCATGTCGCCGACGTTGTCGTCGTTCGGGTCGTGTCCCTGAGCCCAGATCTCGTCGGCGTCCAGTCCCACGATGGCGGCGCCGCCGTCGGCGAGCACCGTTTCGAGTTGCTCAATGGACGCGTCCTCCACCTGCTGGACCGGGACGCCGTGCAGTTCGAGCAGATTGCCCAGGTCGGCGGGTGCTGTGCCCGACCCGTCGAACCATCCCTGGTCGGCCGCCTCGGAGGTGAGCTGTTCCTCGCTGATGCGCTGGCCCGTCAGGTACTCCAGCACCATGCCCTGCGCGCCGATCGCGCAGCCGTTCTCGCCGGTGTGCTGCTGCCACACCTCCATGGCCTCGCCCGGACTGCCGACCACGGCGGTGGGATCACTCTGAGCGGGGTCGAAGTTGGGCAGGTCGGGGACGTCTCCGGCAGGAGGAGCGGTGTCCGGTGTCGCGGCGGGGTCACTGTAAGGATCCGCCGGGTCCGCCAGGCCGGTCGGATCCGTCGGACCGGCCGGATCCGCCAGGGCCGTCGGGTCCGTGATGTCAACGGGGTCGAACCCTGGGTCGATTGTCGGGTCCGTCCCCGGATCGGCGCCCGGGTCGTACATGTCCCAGCTCAAGATGTACTCCTCTCACCGTGGTGTGCGCCCGGTGCGTCCTCGCCGTAGAGGACCACCAGCGCACGTTCGACGAGGTTCGCCACACGCTCGTAGGAGCGCAGCACCACGCGTGCCGTGGTGAGTGTCGGCCGGTCGAGCAGGGGATCTCCGGCGAGGGCGGCCCAGTGGGCGATACGGCCTCGCGCCGTCGTCAGGAGCACGTCCACCCCGGTGCCCGGGTGCAGGCCGAGCCGGGCCGCGCAGCTGGTCCCGTGCTCTCCGGTGACCTCCAGCAGTTGTGCCTGTTCCTGCTCCGTCAGGGTCAGACGACCGCCGTAGTACGCGCTGAGCGCTGCGAGTTCGGAGGGGCCGGAGTCGGTGACGCGCATGGTCTCCAACACCTGCGCCACGCGGTCCGCCACGGCGGGCGGTCGCTGCCGGGCCCGCTGGGCGCCGGCCCGGAGCCGGCCGACCTCTTCGGCGATCTCGCGCTGTCCGTGGTCGAGCTTGATCAGGGAGGACCGATTGCCGAAGTGACACAGGACCAGCTCCCGCAGTTCGGTGACTCCGCTGCGCTCCAGGAGGTGTTGCCGCACCGCGTCCTCGGACAGGCCGTCCCGCAGCAATCCGCAGGCCAGGAAGACCCCCCACGCGCCCAGTCGGTCCACCAGCGCGGCGCGCACCTCGGCCGGAACAGGCAGCTCGGGGTAGTCCCTCACGCAGAACATCTGGACGTCCTCCATCCGGTCCGCCAGCAGCCGCGGTGGCACCTTTGCCAGCTCCGCGAGCGGCCCGAATTCGTCGGACGGCATGCACTGTGCCCCCGTTCCCAGCAGCCCCGAGACCGGGACGACCGTGCGGAACACCCTTCGTACGGCGGGCCGTTGGAGGTAGGAGTCGGCCATCCGCCGGGCCGTCGCCATCGGGTCGTGGTCGAGGGGGTCAGCCGGCATCCCGTCGGGGCCCGTCTCGCCCATGGGCGGCCAGTACTGGTCGCTCCGGGAGAGCACGCCGAACGCCTTCAACGGGCTGACCACCTCCCCGTAGGCCCCCGCGAAGGACTCCACCGCCTGCTGGTCGGCCCGGCCCAGCCCCCGGCTGAACACGAAGACGACGGCGTCGGCCCGGTCCATCTCGGCGGCGCTCGCGGCGTGCACCGAACGCGCGTCCTGGCCCAGCTCCTTGAGCACGCGAGCGGTCTCGTCCCGCTCCACGGGGTCGTCGATGCCGAGGAAGGAAAGCGTGTTCTGCGAGTCGGTCCCATGCACGCTGGCCAGACCGGGTGTGTCGATCAACCGGAAGCGGCGCAGCAGCGGACTGGGACGACCGACCTCCACCTTCCGCACGGAGCGCAGCAGCCTCAGCCCGTCGGCGGAGCGCGCGGTCAGTCGGGAGAGCGATCCCTGGGGCCACTTCTCGGCGGGTCTGCCGTCCTTGAAATGGACGATGAGACCAGGGCGATCGCAGTGGTGGAACTCGCAGACGTTGAAGGTCAGCTCCAGCTGCCCCGTGTCGGAGACCTCCTCACCGAGGAGCGCGTTGACCAGCGTGGACTTGCCGCACTTGAGCCGACCCGCGACGGCGACCCGCATCGGCTGCGCCATCCGGGCCCGCGCGTTGCGCACCACGGTCCGCAACTCGGCCGCGGCCGGGTCGTCCTGGTCGATCGCGTGACCAATCCGAGCGAACACCTCGTCGTGCGGTGCCGCCACAGGGTCCGGCAGACTCGCCATGCCGTCACCCCGCCTCCGGAACCGGGACGCGAGACCACCCGGCGGCACCTTCGGCCCTCGAAGGAGCTCGGCTCGGTGAGCGAGGCGAGCGGTCCGTCGTGACGAGCTGTGCGGCGGTGCGCCGGCCTGAATTCGGGCGTGCCTGTGCCATGAGAATCCCCCGATGATCCCCCGATGTCGCCCCGGGGGAGGTTGCCCGGCCCCGGCGCCAACCCGTTCAGAGTGGCAGTCGGGCGGACCCTCGGGGAGGGGTTGGCGACAACTGCCCGCAATACGGGGCGCGCAGTCCAGGGAGCGGGGCGCGCGATACCGAGACGTGCGCCCGGCGGTACCTCGTGACGGTTCCCTCCCCGCCTCCCACGGCCGTACGGTGGTCGCCCCGGGGAGCCGGGGCGACACGGCGGGGGACGTGAACGGTGGAACTCCAGAGCCTGGCCGCGCGCTGCGGCGAACTGTCGATCGCGTACTGGCAGGCGGCCGACGCCGGACTGCCGACCCGACAGCTCTTCGAGCAACTGACGGCCCAGGGCAGACAGACACTCGCGGCCCTCCGACAGCACGGCAACCCGTCATCGGTCACCGTGGGCGAGTCCGGCATCGCGGGCATGCTGCTGGACGCCTACGGCCGCGAACCGACCACGTGCCAGGAAGGTTCCCGAACCCACCGTCGGATGAGGGAACACTGGTCGGCAGCCGAGGAGTTCACCCCCCTGGTGGGACCGGAAAGGTTGCGCCACTACCTGGCGGGCCGGGCCCAGTACGAGCTGGGGGAAGGCCGGGCCAGTGAGGCGCTGGCCCTCGTGGACCGGGCCGATCCCCCACGGCACGACGACGCGTCCCCGGCCACCGCCCCGGCCACTCCGCACGGAGACCTGCGGGCTCTGCGGGCGGAGGCCCTCCACCAGCTCTACGACTCCCGCACCGCCCTGGAGGTGCTCGCCCCGCTGGAGGCCGGACTCCGCACCCTGCTCCCGGACGGACCGATCCCCGACTCCGCTTCCGAGGCACAACGCCGTATCGAGGCGGAGTTCGCCCGGGGAGGTGACCCGGCGGACGTCGCCCGTCTGCTGGAGGCGTCCACCGTGTACCACCGCGTACTGGACACCAAGGCGGGCGCCCTACGGGACACGGGCCGTCCCGAGGAGGCGGAACGGGCGTATGTGATGCTCATGCCGCAGTACACGGCGTCCGGACTCGAAGCGGTGGGACACCTCCAGCTGGCCCGGTGCGCGCTGGACCGTGCAGCGGTGGAAGAGGCATCCCGGCGGCTGGACCGGGTGGCCCCGTTGTTCGAGAGCGCCTACGAAAGGGACATGGCCTCGGTGCGGGCACATCTGCGGCGGGTCCGCGGAGCCACGTATTGCGCCATGCGCGCCGAAACTGCCCGGATGTCTCGTCGGCACAAGGAAGCACTCGACTGGTGCGACCGGGGCACCGAGTTCCTGACCGCGCGCCCCGACGCCTCCGCCGCCGCGACCCTGCACACCGAACAAGCCAGAAGTCACCAGGCCCTCGGCGATCACGCAGGGGCGGCACGCTACTACCGCCTGACGGTGACCGACCTGGACCGGGTGCTGCGGGTCTCCCTGGGCCACCGCTTCGACACGCTCCATCTGCACTTTCGCAGACCGCTGTTCGAGGAGATGCTGGGATTCGCGGAGCAGAGCGGCGACGCGGGGCTGGCCGCCGTTGTCACGGACCTGCTCAAAGCACGTGCCTTCTCCGCACGGCTGTCCCTGAACCGGTCGGGCGCGCCGAACGGTCAGGAGGCACGGGCCGTCCAGGACCGCACCGCCTTCGCCGACCTGACCGGGGACATCGCACAGGCCGAGCGCCAGGGCCGGTCGGAGGACGCCGGCCACTTGCGCGGGAAACGGGCCGAACTGCTCATCAGGATCCGTGCCGTCGACCCACGCTGGCACCTCATCAGGGACGACCCGCCCTTCGACCCCGACCGTCTCACCCACTTCCTGGCGCAGTATCCGACCGGCGCCCCGGGCAGCAGGCCGGGACGCTGTGTGGCCCTGAGTCTGTACGAACGCCCCGAGGGACTCCTCACCCTCCTGGCCACTCCCGACGGGAGGCTGCGTTCGGAGACCTGCCGACCGACCGAGGCCACTCGCCGCGCTCTCGACGCGTACCACCGGGAGATCGACTCGGGGCATCCACCGGATCCCGCCCGTCTGGACTTCTGGGGCCGGCACGGTGTCGGCCTCGCCGATCTTGTCCCCGCCGCCGTCGCCGACGAGATCGCGGACAGCGGCACCTGCCTGCTGTCGCCGCACGGCCGCCTGCACGCCCTGCCCTGGACGGTGGTGCGCCACCGGGGCCGCCACCTGGTACGGGACACGGCGCTCGGCGTCGTCCCCAACCTGTCGTGCGTGCCGCTGCTGGACCATCGCCCTGACGGCCCGATCGAAGCCACCCTGGTGGGTGTCACCGAACTGGCCGACGGCAGCGCGCTGTTCCCTCAAGTGGGCCGTGCCGTCCGCATCCTGTCCAAGGCCCTCGGCCCGGACAGCCTGCTGGGAGAACCGGTCACCGGCCCCGCTGCCACTGTCGCGGCTCTGCGCGGCCTGCTGGAATCGGGACCGCCGCGTCCCGGACGGACGGCCGTGCTGCAGGTCGCCACACATGGTGTACGCAGCCCCGGGACCCCCTTCGAGACCGGTGTGCAGTTGGCCGACGGTGACCTGGAGACCGGCGAGGTCCTCATGGGACGCATGCGCCACGAGGAGGTCGTCCTGACCGCGTGCAGCACCAGCTTCCGCACCCGAGCCGATCACAGCGGCGGACACGGAGCGCTCGCCGGCCCCGCACCACGGGAGCCCGAACCACTCGAACTCGCCGGAGACGTGGCCAACTCCCTGGTCCACGCCTTCCACGAGGCGGGAGCCGCCTTCGTCCTGGCCAGCCCGGTCCCGGTGTGGCCGAGACTCGCGATCCACCACTCCTTCCAGTGGTTCGCCCACCGAGCGGCGGGCTGCGCCCCGCTGGAAGCGGCCCGAAGAGCCGCGGTGGCGCTGCTCGACAACGACGACTCACCGCGGCAGACGGGCAACTGGGCCGGAATCACCGCCTACGGAGCACGGTGACGCGAGGAGCGACCCACGGGAGACACCCGATGACGGACGAGCCGCAGGAAGTGAGCTCGCTCCTCGGACGAGAGACTTGTCGGACGTCGGAAGGACGACGATGAAGGACGAACCACAGCAGCCGCCTCAACAGGAAGCCGCAGCACACCCACAGTCGGAGCCAGAGCTTGTCTCGGCAGGGTTGCCCTTCCTGCCGGAAGAGCTGGCGCAGGCACTGTGCGACGAGTTGGACGAGGACTCTCATTCGGACCCGGACAATCCGATGGGAAGCGCCAAGAGCCCCTGGACCCCCGAGGACCGCTCACCGATCCGGCCGAGGCCGCCCACACCCCCGCCGGCCGGGTGAACCAGGCATGCCGTCGAACCTCGCCGGACTCGCCGCTCTCTTGTTCGCGGCCGTCCCCGGCTACCTCTACCTCGTCCGCTACGAGCGGCACGGCCTGCGCGAACGGCCCGGCGCCGCCCGGGAGATCGCCGAACTCTTCGCCGTCGGCACGTTCGTGACGCTCGGCACGGCGGCGGGTGTCCTCGTCCTCGCCGAGTACGTGCCGGGCCTCGCCACGCTCGACGAGGCCGCCTCCGGTGAGACCTACGCTCGTGCGCACCCGTGGGAGCCGGTGCGATCCGGCATTCTGACCCTCGTCCTCAGCGCGCTGGTCTGCGTCGCGCTGGGAGAGCTGCGTGGGCGACGAAGCGGGGGCAGCAACTGGTCCAACACCCCGGGCACAGTGTGGTCCGAGCTCCTGAAGTCACCGCGTGGGGAGGCCGACCCCGAGGTCGAGGTCCTGATGGACGACGGCACACGGGTCAACGGCTGCTGTCACATGGTCTCCCACGAGAAGGACACCTACTACCGCGACGTCGCCCTCCACCACCCCATCTCGATCCACCCGGCCGACGAGGGCCAACCCGAGCCGTGCGAAGCGGACTACATCATCATCCCCGGCGGCCACATCCGGCTGATCCAGATCACCACGGCACGCACCCAGGGCAGGAGTTAGTGCCGAGTTCCTCGGTGTCGAGGATTTCGCCCGCGGGCCTGGTCGATCAGGAGGGCGCAGTTGATCTGCTGATGGTTGGTTCAGCTGCGGGTGATCGGTGCGCTCCAGCGGCTTGTCTCGTGTTCTCGTCCGACTTCGGGAAGCCGGAAGCATGCGAGGGCGCCGAGCAGGCCGGCAGCACCCAGAAAGAGGAACAGTGCGGTGTAGCCCCCGAGTGCCAGCAGCGCGGGGCCCATGAACGGGACCAGTGACTCGGGCAGCTTGCTGGCGACGTTGAAGATCGCGAGATCCTTGGCGGCGTCGTCCTTGTCGGGCAGGACGCGTACGGACAGGGCGAAGTCGACGGACAGGAAGGTCCCCGTGCTGAGGCCCATGCCTGCCACAGCCACATAGACCCACGGACAGGTCGGAGGTCCACGCCATCATGGCGAGGCTGACAGCGGCTGTCACCCCGGCGAAGACCACGAACGGCTTCTGCCGCCGGACCAGATCGGACAAGTAGCCGGCAACCACCGTGGACACGATGACGCAGGCGATCGAGAGGACAACGAGCCGGAGGGTGACGCCGGTGAGTTCCTCCTTGCTGATGTCGAAGCGCTCCATGAGATAGAAGGCACTGAACGCGACGGAGGCGTAGGCGCATCCGATCAGAAGGCGGACGAGCCACGCCCATCCGAACGCCGGGTGTTTACGGGGATCGAGCCAGAACGTCAGGGCCCTGGTCCGCAGGTTCAGCGGCGGCTTCGGCGCGTGGGTGGGCGTCTCGCGCAGCAGCAGGAAGGCGAGGATGCCGGCCAGGACCACATCCAGCAGCGGCCCGAGCGCGGTGGCCAGACCGACCAGCCCGGACACCCCTCCCGTCCGTCCCTCATCGACCTGGTCGGCGATGGCCGCGCTGTGCGCGGAACCCTGCAGGTTGGTGACCACCGCCACCCCGCACCACAGCAGCACCACCTGCCAGACCTCGGTCGTGTTGGGCATGATGACCAGCGCGAGTGCGGTGAGCAGCGTGCCGGTAAGGATCCAGGGGCGACGACGGCCCAGACGGGTGCGGGTGCGGTCCGAGATCCGGCCGGCGACGGGGCTGAACACGATCGCGATCAGACCCCCCGCACCGACGACGATCCCGAACGCGGTCGTCGCCCCGTCGCCCGCGATGGCGTCGAGGTGAAGGGCGAGCAGCAGTTGGATGGGAGTGGTCAGTGCGACGTAGACGCCGAACTGGGACAGCATGACGGCCGGGACGAACCCGGCGCAGCGGGTGTCTTCACGTCGTCGCGCGGTGCGTCGACCGGCGGTGGGGCGAGGGATTCCGTTGGCATGATGCGTCCTTGCTCGTGGGTTGCGGCGGAGCGTGTCCGCTCGGTGTTCGGAGAGGTTCGGTGGTGTTTGTGGCGGGTTGCTTCTCGGCAGCGGCCCATTGGGCCGAGAGGGGGTGTCGGCCCGCCCGCGCGAAAGCAGGCACGCCTGTTTCAGAGCCTTCAGCGGTGGTGTGTGACGCTGCGGAGCGCGTGTTGCACCGCGGTGGCCATGGCCTGCCGGCCCTGGGTGTTGGGGTGTGAACCCGCTGCCGGAGTCGTCGCGACGAGCGGTTCGATTCAGCGTTCGTTGGCGGGCTTACCAAGCGCGTCCTGCTCGATGCATAGATCACAGGTCAGGCGTCGTCCTCAACGAGTCCGAAACCTTGAGGGAAGCCCTCCAAGAACTCGCGGCGCGAAGGATCAGCTTCCTCGGCAGCCATCGAACCGAGTAGGTCGATGAACTCGCTTCGCTGATCGCTCGTCAGCTGAGTCACCAGATGGGCAACACCCTCAAGGACCTTGACCGCGTCATCCGGATCCATCTGCTCGTCCTCGCACCCCTCAACGAACCAGAGAACATCGGCCAAGGCCTCCGCCAGAGCACGGGTCAGCGACGGGTACACAGGCATTGGAACGATCTCCCACCAGGCAGCTGATCGAGCGCGGCCATCTCACTACAAGCCACTGACATCACTGTCGGTGAGCCCTCCACAGAAAGTGGGCCAGAGCCCGAGAACGAGCGGCACTTCGACGTCGGTTCGGGAGGCGGTTGGCGGTCGCGGCCTGACCGGAATGTTCGCGAGTTCCACGGCACCTGGGCCTGCTGAGGTGTTCTCGTTGACCAAGGGCGCCGGCCCGGTGTGGGTCCGCAGCCGGGCGGGGTGGTGCGCTGTCGGGCCTAGGGGTGCACCTGCCACCAGGAGTTCGCCTCAGCGTGGGCGACTTCGGCGTCGTACTGACCCGCATCAAAGTGGAGCTCCGGCGGGGGGTGGGGCGTGGGGGCGTGCGCCGCATCCGGGGCCTCCCAGTCCGACCACTGCACGATCTCCCCGAATCGCTGCACGACCACGGTGAGGAAGCCGCAGCACCCGCCGGTGCAGTCGGGTTCCCCCAGCTCCAGGCGGCGGGCCTCTCCGGTCGCCCGGAGAGGGCTGGGCCGCCCCGCCGGGAGCATATCGGCGGCGTACGGTCCGCGGCCGCCTTTGTCGACCGTCTCTTCGACGATGTCCTCGCCGTTGACCCAGAACCGCACCTGCGCAGCGAACCGGGATCCCGGCGGCAACACCTTGATCTCCAAACGATCGGACATCAGACCACCCTACGAGGCGTCCTGACGCCGGCGCGAGGCCCGGCCGACGATGCCTCCACCCGCCGCGTGAGAGGTTCAGAAGGTGCCTCCCGTTCTCGTGAACGTCGACTACGGCCCGGGCAGAGCGCCTCCCGCAGTCGTGAACAACTGCTGTCGTGAGTCGTCGATAAAGCCACGGGCGGGTGAAAAGCAGCCGGGCGGCAGGGGCAACAAATTGGGGTGACAGGTCTCGGCCTCGTGGGCATGATCCGTCCGTTGTTCCGTCACGTCTGACTTCGGGGTACGCCACGTCCATCCACCGCGAACGAGCCTGGTCGCTGCCTTGGGCTGCCGCCGACCCCGGCCGGAACGCTTTCGACTGGGACAACGATGAGGCGGCACAGCTGACGGCGCTTGTCGTCCCGATGGTGCCTTCCGCGGCCGACCGGACGGCTGATCCCGACCGGATGGCGGGCTTTCGATTCATCGACAAGGTCACCGTGCTCCTGGTGTCCCGTTACGGCCGCTGGGCCTGCGGTTGGGACTACTCGGTCCACAACGGTGGTCCGGTCGACGCCTGGTGCTGCGATGCGCACTCGGTTGGAGAGGCACAGGAGACCGCCGAACGCGTCGTGGCCTGCCTGCTGGAGTGGCGTGACTGGCTGGAGGACGTGGCCGAGCGGTTCGAGCAGCTTGCACCGCATCCCGACGCGGACGCCGAGGACCGAAGCTGGCATCTGGAACGCGCGGTGACCCGCCTCGTCACCGCGGTCGTCAGCAGCACCCACGCCGAGTCGTCCTGGTACGGGCTCTGCGAGACGACGCTGACCTGGTTCCTCACCTCCACCGGCCTGGGCCTGGAAGAGGCGCAGAAGGCGGTGGAAGCCGCTATCGGCGGCCGGTTCAAGAGCCACGTTGCTCCTGCCCCGACCCTGGTCGACACGGTTGGAGAGGACCTGGCAATTCGCCTGACCGGTCGCGGGTTCTATCGTGAGCGATGACGCGCTGGCAACGTGGTGCAAGGTCAGGGAGCAGGTCGACTGGTCCTCGGCCGCGAGCGTAGGCCCGGTACCGGTGCGCCCGGCCGTCGACGGACTCGCTGCCTGGTTCGACGGTCCGGTCCGCCTTCGCGACCCGGATCGTGCCGGTCGGCTGCTCGCCGCGATGGCCCTGTCCCGCGTCGCGGCCTCACAGGGAGAGCCGCTCACCCCGACCCTGCTCGCCGACTGGCAGAGGCTGGTCCTTGGTGTGAACGAGGTGGGCCTGCGTCAGAGCGACGCCTTCGCCAAGGGCGGCCGGGAACGATACGGCCTCACGCCCCACACATGGCAGGACTTCGCCGTCTGCCTGCACCAGAGCGCCGACCCGTCGGTTCCCCTGACAGCCCGCGCAGCCAGGGCATACCTCGATGTCGCCTTCTTCCACCCCTACCCGGACGGCAACGCCCGCCTGGCACTGCTGGTCCTCGCGCACGTCCTGGAGATTGAAGGAGCGCGCCTGGACGAAGTGGGGCCGCTGCAGACCACCCGCTACGCGGACGACCCTGACGGCGCTCTCGACCTGGCGGCGCTGGTCACCGTGCTGATCCGCGCCACTCACCGTCGGGCAACCGCACGGTGAGTGGGAGTCGGCACACTGAGCGCCTTGGCGAGTTGGGGTACGAGGCGCAAGCGGGCGGTGTGGTAGGGGATCGCCACCTTGCACTTGCCGGTGCGGCATGAGGAGCCCGCAGGGGCGGCGCAGGTGGACATCGGGCGTCTTGCGATTCCAGGCGCTTGAAGTCGTCGCTCACGACTCAGACCGTTTCATGAGGGTGTTTCAGACGCCCAGCTGTTTGCAACAACTCATGAAACATGATCGCCGCAGGTGGACGACTGCGCGGCCGGGTGTTTCATGAGCGACCACCTTTGAAACAGGGGCTGCCCCATGGGGTAGGGGGCTCGCGATTACCGGGAGCCGATGGAGCGTGCCGGGCGCCGAGGTTGTTGGGTGTAGCTCTCTTGCAATGAGATCGTTAAGGCCGTCAGGCGGTAAGCGTACTGGTCAGCGTGGGGTGGACGCGTTGGCGTTCGGCGGCGAGATGGTGTTGCCAGTAGGCGTCGAAGTCGCCGTTGCCAATTGACCGCGCGGAGCTGAAGCAGGGATTCCCGACGGAGTCAAGCTAAGCCTCGGACGGTGTCGGCGGCGTGGCGGAGGAGGGTTTCTCCTGCGTGTCCTTGGGATCCAGCAGGACGATGCCACGTCGGGCCAACCACTGCTCACCCCAGTTGCTGAGTCCGATCAGCAGCGGCTCCATAGAGCGTGCTTCCTCGGTCAAGGCGTACTCCACCTTGGGCGGGACGACCGGGTAGACAGTTCGCTGCACCAGACCGTCCTCCTCCAGCTCACGCAGTTGCTTGGTCAGCAGGCGCGGAGCGATGCCGGGCACCTGGCGATGCAGCTCGTTGAACCGCATGGTCCCCTCAAGCAGATGGAAAAGGATCACACCTTTCCACTTCCCGCCGATGATCTTGGCTGTTGCTTCCATCGCGCAGCCTGGCAGGTCGTCAAACGGTCGAGTCCGCGGCATGGGGCACCTCCGAGTCGTGCTGCCTGTCGAGTGTCTCGTGCCCGGAGGGCATCCCCTCCGGGCACAGGGCCGGTCCGCCGCCCGGTGCCGGGAGCGCTTCGGCCGCCCCGGCCCCGGGCGGCCGCGACGAGTTCGGTGTCCTTGCCCCGGGGTGGTTGCGGGACCAGGGCAGAACCGGTTAGGAGACCGTGGCGTCCATCGGCGCGGCGGGCAGCGGGGGCTGCGAGCGCTGCCAGGCCGACCCGTAGCGGGTGTACTGCAACGGGACCTCTATGGCCGCACGCAGCTCGTCCGCGGCGGTCCGGGCCCAGAAAGGGTCCTTCAGCATCTCCCGGCCGACCAGCACGATGTCTGCGCGGTCGTTTTGCAGGATCTCCTCGGCCTGGCGGCCGCTCTCGATCAGGCCGACCGCACCGGTCCTGATTCCCACCTCCCTGCGAATCAGATCCGCGGCGGGCACCTGGTAGTTCGGGTAGGACTGCACCTTCACCGGGGCGATACCGCCGGATGAAGCGTCGATCAGGTCGACGCCCTGCTCCTTCATCCACCTGCCGTAGGTGACGAAGTCCTCCGGAACGTTCCCGCCCTCCGCATAGTCGGTCGAGGAGATGCGGACGAACAGCGGGCCGTCCCACTCGCCGCGCACCGCGCCTATGGTCTCCCGCACGATCCTGTAGCGGTTCTCCCGGCTGCCTCCGTACTCGTCCGTGCGGTGGTTGGCCAGAGGTGAGAGGAACTCGTTGAGCAGGAAGCCGTGCGCCGTGTGCACCTCGAGCACGTCGAATCCGGCGGCCTTCGCCCGTGCCGCCGCAGTCCGGAACGCCTCGACGACCTCCTTGATGTCCCCGACGCCAAGCTCCTGGGGAACGCGTGAACCGTCACTGAAGGGAATGGGTGAGGGGGCCACCGCGATCTCGGACTCCACGCCGAGCTGCCGCCCCGCGTGGACTCATCTGAGACCGGCCACGGGGCTGCCCAATGGGATGGGCGGGCAGCCCCCTCCGAAGGCCCTGCACCGACCACAGAAGGTGTCAGGCGGCGAACACTTTAGAGTCGTCGGCGAACGCTTTGAACTCCAGGGCGTTGCCGGCCGGGTCGAGCAGGAACATCGTCCATTGCTCGCCGGTTTCGCCTGCGAAGCGCACGTAGGGCTCGATGATGAATTCAGTGTCCGCGGGGCGCAGCCGGTCGGCGAGCCGGTGGAAGGCGTCGATGGTCAGGATCAGCCCGAAGTGCGGTACGGGGACGTCGTGGCCGTCGACCGGGTTGTGTATCTGTTCGGTGCGGGCCGGGGCGAGGTGGGTGACGAGCTGGTGGCCGTACAGGTTCCAGTCCACCCAGGTGTCGGCGCTGCGGCCCTGTGCCAGGCCGAGCGTCTCGCCGTAGAAGTGGCGGGCGGCGTTCAGGTCGTCGACCGGGACGGCGAGGTGGAAGCGGGGAATGGGGGAGGCAAGACCGGACATGGGTGGTGTTCCTTCCGAGCGGCGTGGAGTGCCTGGCGCTTACCAGTTCTGACGGGTGGGGGAGATGATCAGGTCGTTGACGGTGACGTCGGCGGGCTGGTCGAGGGCGTAGACGACGGCGTCGGCGATGGCCTCGGGGCTGATGGCGATGGAGTTGAGCTCCTGGGCGGCCTTGCGTCCGGCGGGGTCGGTGACCTTGTCGGCCCATCCGGTGTCGATGACGCCGGGGCTGATCGTGGAGGCCTTGATGCCCTGGTGGACGCCGAGTTCCCGGCGCATGGACTCGGTCATGGCCTGCACGAAGAACTTCGTCGCGCTGTAGACACCAGCACCGTCGCCGACCTGGTGGCCGGCCACCGAGTCCATGTTCAGGATGTGGCCGGACTTCTGGCGGAGCATCACGGGCAGGACGGCGTGGACACCGTTGAGGTAGCCGCGGATGTTCACGTCGAGCATCCGGTTCCAGTCGTCGAGCGCGAGGTCCTTCCAGTACGAGAAGAGCATCAGTCCGGCGTTGTTGACGAGGACGTCGATACGCCCGTAGGTGTCGACGGCGAAGTCGGCCAGCGCCTGCATGTCGGCGGCGTCGGTGACGTCGGTGAGCCGGGCGGCTGCGGTGCCGCCGGCCTTCTCGATGTCGGCGACCAACTGGTCGAGGTCTTCCTGGCCGCCGGCGGCGGCGACGATCTTGGCGCCACGGACGGCGAGGGCCTTGGCACTGACGGCGCCGATGCCGGAGGAGGCGCCGGTGATGACGACGGCCTTGTCCTGAAGATGGTTCATGGGGATCTCCCGGTGCGGTGGTTCAGCGCGCCTTTCCTGGTGAGGGGAGCGCGGCGGAGGCTGTATCTGTACGGGGTGGGGAGGTCAGCGCTTGCGGCGCTTGACGACGTAGGCGTATTGGTCCGGCCAGGTCGGCTCGGCGCCGAGCGCGAGCGCGGCGTGCTGGGCCCAGTAGGGGTTGCGGAGCAGTTCCCGGCCGAGGAAGACGGCGTCGGCCTGCCCGCCTGTGATGATGTCCTCGGCCTGCTGCGGCTCGGTGATGATGCCGACGGCTGCGGTGGGAATGCCGACCTGGTTGCGGGCCTGGTCCGCGAAGGGCACCTGGTAGTTCGGCCCGGCGACGATCTTCGCGTCGCGGACCATGCCGCCGGTGGACACGTCCACCAGGTCAACGCCGTGGGCGTGGAGTTCCTTGGCGAGGCGGACGGTGTCCTCCCCAGTCCAGCCCTCGCGCTCGTCCTCCGGGTTCTCGGTCAGCCAGTCGGTGGCCGAGGTGCGGAAGAACACCGGCAGGTCCTCGGGCCACACGGCGCGGACGGCGTCGACGACCTCCAGGGCGAAGCGGATGCGGTTCTCGAAGCTGCCGCCGTAGGCGTCGGTGCGGTGGTTGGAGGCCGGGGAGAGGAAGGAGTTGATCAGGTAGCCGTGGGCGCCGTGCACCTCGGCGACCTGGAATCCGGCGGCCAGGGCACGTTGGGCGGAGTCGGCGAAGTCGCGTACGAGCTGCTGGATCTCCTCCACGGTCAGCTCGTGCGGGACAGCGAGTCCGTCGTAGGCGATCGCGCTGGGGGCGACGGGCTGCCAGCCGCCCTCGGACTCGGTCAGGTAGCGGTCGGACAGCCAGGGCTTGTCCACGGACGCCTTGCGGCCGGCGTGGGCGAGCTGGATGGCCGGGACGGCACCGTGGGTCTTGATGGCCGCGGTGATGCGGGTGAACGCCTCCTGCTGGCGGTCGTTCCACAGGCCCAGGTCCCAGGGGCTGATGCGCCCGTCGGGCCGGACGCCGGTGGCCTCGGCCATGACCAGGCCCGCACCGCCGGCGGCGCGCGAGGCCAGGTGGGTGAGGTGGAAGTCGGTCGGCGCACCGGTGTCCGGGCCCTCGGGGGCGGCGGAGTACATGCACATCGGGGACATCCAGGCCCGGTTGGGTATCGGCAGGGAGCGCAGGGTGAGGGGTGTGAACAGGGAACTCATGGGGGTGGTGCTTCTTTCGTGATCGGTGTCGTCGGTCGGGGCGGCTGCCGCCCGGTGTCAGGTGAGGAGCGTGTGGAGGCCTGTGAGGGCGGGGGCGTAGGCCGCTTCGAGGATCGTGGCGGCTTCCTGGGCGGTGGTGCCCTCGGCCGGGTCGAAGGTGGCGTGCCAGCAGAGGAAGGCGCCGCCGGTGTCGGCGACGGGCTGGACGTGCAGCGTCGAGAGGTAGCCGCGGACCGGCAGCGGTGCCTCGACGATCTCGTATCTCAGCTTCCGGTCGACCTCGTCCAGGCCCACGAGCCGTTCCCGGTAGATGCTGCCGTCCACCCCGGTGAGAAGGCGGACCGCACCGGGGGTGAGCCCGTTGCCGCCTCCGATGACCTCGCTCGCCCGGATAGCCGGGTGCAGTCGGGCAGGCCGTTGAACTGCCGGACGACCGCCCAGGTCTCGTCTGCGGAGCTGGTGAAGACGTAGCTCCAGTACGCCTGTGCCATCAGGCGGGCAGACGGGTGTCGAGGACGAAGTTGGTCTCGATGAGCTGTCCGGGGAAGAACAGCGAGGCCACGCCGATGGTGCTGCTGGTGGGACGGTGGTCACCGAAGTAGGCCAGGTTGGCGCCCGCCATCGCGTTGTTGTACTTCGGCAGGTCCACGATGTACTGGGTCTCGGAGACGACCTGGTTGCGGGTGGCGCCGTAGTGGGCGAGGACCTTCTCGAAGTTGGCGAAGACCTGCTCGGTCTGGGCCTCGAAGTCGTCCGCGTAGAGGAAGTTGCCCTCGTCGTCGTGGGAGAGCTGGCCCGAGACATAGATCGTGTGCTCGACCTTGATGGCCTGGGCGAAGCCGAACTCGCGCTCGCCCGAGACGCCGTGGCTGTAGGAATCGATCGCAGTCATGGTGGTTGTCCTTCTCCGGTGGGGGGTGGGTGGGGGAGCCGGGCTCAGGCGGCCAGGTGGGCGACCGCGTCCGCGACTGGGGTGTCGCCGGACGTCAGCTCGACGACGACGCGACTGAGGGCGGGCTCGTGAAGAGCCGCGTCGATGAACGCGGCGACATCGTCGCGGTGCACGTCGCCGTACTCGACGGCAGGCCCGGCGGTGACCCGGCCGCTGCCGGGGGTGTCCAGCAGGGTTCCGGGACGGACGATCAGCCAGTCGAGATCGGTGTGCGTCAGGTACACGTCGGCGCTCTTCTTGACCTTGATGTAGTGCTCGAAGCCCTCACCGGCCTCGCCGCCGCGCAGCGCATCGGGGAAGACCGAGACCAGGACGAACCGTGTCACCCCGGCAGCGGCAGCCGCGTCGGCTGCCTTCTCCAGGCCCTTGCCGTCGATCAGGGTGGTCTTGTCCATGCCGGTGCCGTGCGCGCCGGCCGAGAACACCACTGCGTCGTGTCCGGCGAGCTTGCCCGCGAGCTCTTCCACAGAGTCGGCGATCAGGTCGCCGGTCACCGGCGTCGCACCGGTCGCGCGGATCGTGTCGGCCTGGGCCGGGCTGCGGTGCATGCCGGTCACCTCGTCGCCGCGCTCGGACAGCAGGCCGGCGAGCCTCCTGCCGACACTACCGGCGGCACCGATCTGGAACACCTTCATGGAATCGTCTCTTTCCTGGCCGGAGATGACCGGCCCTCCGCTTGTCCTAATGTTGACATTACGACAACACGCGAATGTTAACATTGCGACATGGAGAAGATGCAACTCATTGACGCGGTGGCCCCCGCCCGCCGTCGCGGACTGGCCGACGAAGTCGCCGACCGGATCCGGGAGGCGATCTTCAGTGGCGCATACGCCCCCGGGGCACCGCTGCGCGAGGTCGAACTCTCCGGCGTCCTGCAGGTCAGCAGAGGGCCGGTGCGTGAGGCTCTGCGCGTACTGGAGCGCGAGGGACTCGTGCACTGCGCCTGGCACCGCGGCACCGTCGTCACCGCGCTGTCCGCCGAAGATGTCGCCGAGCTCGACAGTCTGCGCGGCGCGCTGGAGGACCTCGCCGTCCAGCAGGTCATCACACGCGCCTCCGAGGAGGACCTTGCCGTCATCGAGAAGGCGGCTGGCGTAATGGAGCACACGACGGACCCGCACGACATGGTCCGCCTGGACATCGCCTTCCACGACGCCGTCTTCGCCGCCACCGGCCACCAGCGTCTCGCCGCGGCCTGGGAGTCCATCCGCTGCCAGGTCCACCTGTTCCTGTTGACCCGCATCGGCCACAGCACCGAGGGCTACCTCGGCTGCATCCCCCAGGAGCACCATGCACTGGCCGCCGCCCTGCGCGCCCGCGACCCCCAGGCCGCC
>NZ_LIQZ01000268.1 GCF_001418655.1 Streptomyces phaeochromogenes
GGTCGCCGCGTACGCCAGGACGCAGCCCAGCGAGAAGACGTCGCTCGGCGGGCCGATGTCACGGCCCTGCCCGCGGGCCTGCTCGGGCGAGAGATAGCCGGGCGAGCCGATCACCACATCGCTCGCGGTCAGCGCGGTGGCACCGGTGGAGCGCGCGATGCCGAAGTCGATCAGCCGGGGGCCGTCCAGGGCGAGCAGGACGTTGCCCGGCTTGACGTCGCGGTGCACCAGGCCCGCGGCGTGCACCTCGGTGAGCGCCTCGGCCAGCCGGGCGCCCAGCGCGCGGACAGTACGCTCCGGCAGCGGCCCGTGCAGCGCGACGGCCTCGGCCAGCGACGGGCCCGGTACGAAGGCGGTCGTCAGCCAGGGTTCGCGGGCCTCGGGCTCCGCCGCGGTGACCGGTACCACCCACCGTCCGGTGAGCCCGCTCGCCGCCTCCGCCTCGCGCCGGAAGCGGGCCCGGAAGCCATGGTCGGCCGCGTACTCCGCGCGGATCACCTTCAGTGCGACCAGCGCCCCGCCCGTCGAACGGGCCAGGTAGACCACGCCCATGCCGCCCGCGCCCAGCCGGCCGAGCAACCGGTGGCCGCCGACGAAGGGCGGGTCGCCCGGCCTGAGCGCGCGCACTCCCGAGGACCCCGCGCGCCCCTCCGCCTGCGCCTCGCTCACCACTACACCCTGGAGGCGGCTTCGCCGACGTAGCGGAACCGGCCGCCCTCGACCCGGTGCAGGGATACGCCCCAGCCGGTGAACTGGCCGTCCGTCGGCCTGAACGTGAACTCCTTGGTGACTCCCTTGTAGCGGCTCTTGCGCAGCAGGCCCACCAGTTCCTTGCGCCCCGGCGGCCGTTTGCCCTTCGTGGCTTTCAGCAACTCCTGGAGGACGAGGTTGACGGTGTCGTACGCCTCGGCGGCGTAGTAGCCGGGCGTGGCGTCGTAGCGCTTGCGGAAGGCGGTGGTGAAGGCCTTCGCGGCCGGTACGGCGGAAGGGTCGACGAACGACGAGGAGATCAGCCAGCCTTCGGCCGCCTCCCCGGCCCGTTTCAGGAACTCCGGGTCGAGTACAGCCTGCGGCGCGAGCCGCGGCCCGTCGAAGCCGGCCGTCGCCAGCGCTCGGGCCACCCGGGCCGCGCCCGGCGCGTAGCCGGAGTACACGAAGGAGTCGATCCCGGCCCGCAGCATGTCGGTGACGACGGGCTCGACGTCCTCGGTGTCCGCCGGGATCACCCGGGGGTAGGGCGGGAGGCCATGGCTGCGCAGCATGAGGGTGGTGCTCTGGGCGGAATCCCAGGAATACGTCTGCGCGGTGCGGTCCTGGAGCAGCCCGGGCAGCCGCGCCCCCTTCTGCCCCGCGAGACGGACGGCGAGTGCCATGGAGAGGATCGGGTCGGAGGCGCGGCACTGCAGGAAGGACCGGTATTCCTTCGAGGTCAGGATCAGCCCTCCGACCGTGACCGACAGCAGGGGCAGCAGGGCCTCGTCGTACGTGCCGAGGACCGCCTGGGCCGTTTCGTCGTTGCTCGGGCCGAGCACCGCGAGCACGTCCTCGTCCTGGATCAGCTTCTTGGCCGCGGCCGGTGCGCGCTCCGCGCTGCCGCCGTCGTCAGAGGTCTTCAGCGTGAGCTCGAAGGGCTTGTCCTTACGGGAGTTGAACTGCTCGACCGCCAGCCGCGCGCCCCGCTCCTGCCCCTGGCCCGCCGTGCGACGGGTCCCGCTCAGATCCGCCTGTACGCCGATCGCCCAGCGGCGGGCTCCCGACGCCGATGGGCCCTTGTCCTCGTCGCGCAGGACGGCCCAGGCCGCGGTTCCGCCCGCCGCCATGAGCACCGCCGCGCCGGAGGCCAGGAGCAGCCGTCGGCGGCCGGGTGACGCCGGCTGCGCGTCCTCTGGTGTTTCCCGTACTTCCGGTGCTTCCGCGACGGTCGGCTCGATGTCGGGAAGCGCCAGCATCTCGGCCGAACGGTCGGCGATGATCCGTACGATGTCCTCGGGCAGCCAGTCGATCTGCCCGCCCTCGGGGACCGAGTCCTCGACCAGCAGCACCGTGCCGATCTGCTCGGCCGTCGGACGGTCCGCCGGGTCCTTCGCCAGGCACAGCCGCAGCAGCGTCAGCAGCTCGACGCCCCCCGTGTCCTCCATGTCTTCCTCGGCATCGATGCCGGACAGGTCGGGTTCGTCGTGGACCGTGCGGTAGAGCAGGGCGTCGGCCGTGCCGGTGCCGAACGGCGGACGGCCGCTCGCCGCGTACGCCAGCAGACAGCCCAGCGAGAAGATGTCGCTCGCCGGGCCCACCGCCGCACCGCGCGCCTCGGCCTGCTCGGGGGAGAGGAAACCGGGCGTGCCGACGACCATGTCGGCGGAGGTGATCGCGGTCTCGTCGGTCGCGCGGGCGATCCCGAAGTCGATGAGACGCGGGCCGTCCACGGCGAGCAGGACGTTGGCGGGCTTCACATCGCGGTGTACGAGACCGGCGGCGTGCACCTCGCGCAGCGCCGCGGCGAGCATCCGGCCCAGGACGCGCACGCTGCGGGTGGGCAGCGGGCCGTGGCGGGCGACCGCCTCCTCCAGCGAGGGGCCGGGTACGAAGGCGGTGGCCAGCCAGGGCTCGTCCGCGTCCGGGTCGGCGCCGGTGACCGGCACCGCCCAGGGGCTGGTCACCCGGCGGGCCGTCTCGACCTCGCGGCGGAACCTGGCACGGAAGTCCGGCTCGTGCGCGTACTCGGCCTGGATGACCTTGACGGCGGCCAGCGCCCCGGCCTCCGTACGGCCGAGGTAGACCACGCCCATGCCGCCCGCGCCGAGGCGGGCCAGCAGCCGGTGGCCGCCGATCGAGGCGGGGTCGGTGGGGAGCAGCGGTTCGCTCATTCTGATGCCCCCAGCTCGCTTTCGGCGGCACTCACCATGGCGCCCGCCCCTTGCAGGAGGGCGGTGTTGACCTCGTCCATGGACCGGCCCTTGGAGCCCTTGCCGAAGGCGGCGACGGTGACCTGGCCCATTCGGCTCTGCGTCGAGTAGTAGTGGTGGGGGCCGCCGAGTTCGTCGCTGTAGTACTTGCCGCCCTCGGTGAGCATGTCCTCGGCGGTCAGGTTGCCCATCAGGCCGAAGCCCGCGCCCAGGGAACCCAGCTCGGTGATCCGTTCACCCTGGCGGAGCTGCTGGTCGGGGCAGCGCAGCGCCTCCTCCAGCGTTCCGGCCATCTCCCAGTCGGCGTCCTTCACGGTCCGGTGCACGGTGACGACGGCGGCGACGCGAATGGGGCCCTTGCCGTCCTCCGCGGGAAGTTCGCTGTAGCGGGTGAGGGTGGCGAGCACAGTCGCGGGCAGCGGCTTGAGCTGCCAGACGCAGTCCGTGTCGAGTACGGGCCGGAAGGCGGGGTCACTCTCGTACGGGCTGCGCTTGACGAATCCGGGGCCCCATCTCGCGGGCGCCGCCGCGATGGCGCGGGCCAGGCGTAGGGCCTCCGCGCGGGTCTTCGGCGCGCGGCCGGGATCGGGGGTGAAGTCCAGGCCCGTGGCACTGGGACTCGGGGCCGGACTGGAGCGGGTGTCACCGCTCGCGGTCGGGCCCTTTGAGCCGGTGGGTCCGGACCCGGCGGGCTTGGCGGTTCCGTCGCCACCGCCCCCCGAACAGCCGGCCAGTATCAGCCCGGTGGCCAAGACGCCGACACACAGCCGGACGCGTCTTCGGTACACCCGCAACACCCCCAACTCCCCACACACGTAAGCGTGTTCCCCCGCAGGGAGCGTAGCGACTATGCCCCTGGGGTACTACGACTCCGGCGGAGTCCGTGGTTCCTCGAAGCCGGAACTTCCGCGGCGGATTTTTCGCGGAGCCGAATAAGGAGTGCGGTGGCCGGGATGCGCGGCGGCCGGGGTGTGCTGCTCACCGGCGGCAGCCGCTCCCGGGGGCGGATCCTGTATAACGGCAGGAGAGCACAGAGCGAGACAGCGCGAGACCGCGTGAGCCAGAACGAGACCGCGCGAGACCGCGCGAAGAGAACCGGAGGGAGGGCAGCCGATGACACGGACCTGGGCGCAGCTCAAGCCCGCCGTTCTCCTGTTCGTCCTCCTCCTTCAGGTGGCGCTCCTCGACACCGGCAGCCTCGCCGGAGCCGTCGCCGTCACGTTCGCGGCGACCGCCGCGGCCGGGTCCGCGCTCGCCGCCTGTTCCCTCATCGCCTCCCGGCTCGCGCCCGCCGTACCCCGTACACGGGTCCGTACGGCCATTCGCGACCGTGAGCGGCGCACGGCGTTCCTGCCGCAGCGCGACCCCGACGCCCGGGGGCGCAGGCGTCCCCGAGCACCCGGCCGTTCCCTCCTGACGGCCGCGTAGGGGACCACTCTTCGGATGCTCTGAGAGCGTCCGCGGGTCTTCAGGACGCTCTCGGAGCGTCCCCAGGAGATTTCCGGAGAACCTCAGCAGACCCCCGCGCGGGTCGTCATGCCGACGTACGTCACGTCTCATCTCCTCGGCACGACGAGACCCACGGAGGGCTCATCCATGTCCGGCTTCTCTTCCCTCTTCTCCTCCTTCATGTCCGCCTTCGCGAGCCTCGTCGAGGGGCTCGCCGAACTGCTCGAACCGCTCTTCCAGGCTTCGGCGGCGGCAGCCGCGATCGTCCTGTTCACCGCGCTCGTACGACTCCTCGTGCATCCCCTGTCCCGGGCCTCGGCGCGCGGGCAGCGGGCGCGGGCCGCCCTGCAGCCGCAGATCGCCGCACTGCGCAAGAAGCACGGCAAGAACCCCGAGAAGCTCCAGAAGGCGGTGCTGGAACTGCACGCCAAGGAGAAGGTCTCGCCGCTCTCCGGCTGCCTGCCCAGCCTCTTCCAGCTGCCGGCCTTCTTCCTCCTCTACCACCTGTTCTCGAACTCGCGGATCGGCGGCGAGGCCAACTCCCTGCTCGCCCACCAGCTCTTCGCAGCGCCGCTCGGCGGTCGGTGGGCGGACGCCCTCGGCGACGGCGGGGTCCTCGGGGGCGCCGGGCTGGTGTACCTGGCCCTGTTCGTGATCGTCGCGGCCGTCGCCACGTTCAACTACCGGCGTACGAAGCGGATGATGGCCGCCAGTGCTCCGGTGGCCGCGGCCGGCGGCGACCAGGGCGCGCAGCAGGTGCCGGGGCTCGGCGCGATCACCAAGGTCATGCCGCTGATGTCGTTCCTCACGCTGTTCACCGTGGCGGTGGTGCCGCTCGCCGCCGCGCTGTACGTGGTGACCAGTACGACGTGGAGCGCGATCGAGCGGGCCGTGCTGTACCGGGACATGCCGGGGGCCGCGCCGGCCGCCGCCGTACTCGGCTGACGCGGCAGGGATTCATCAGCTCGGGTGCCGGCCGGTCCGGGTGGGAGGTTACGGTCCAGTCCGTGAACCGGGTCTTGCGGACTGGACGCCGACCTTGGACGATCGACCAGTCCTCCGATGGCTGCACCTGTCGGACGGGCCGCCCGCGATCAAGGGAGATTGTGATCATGAAGCTGCTGCGAGTCGGTACGACAGGGGCCGAGCGGCCCGCGCTCCTCGACGCCGAGGGAGTCCTGCGGGACCTGTCGGGCGTCGTGCCGGACATCGACGGGGCGCTGCTCGCCGACGACGCGGCGCTCGGCCGGATCCGTACCGCCGCCGAGGCCGGGGAACTGCCCGTGCTCGACGCGGACGGGCAGCGGGTCGGCCCGCCGGTCGCCCGGATCGGCAAGGTCGTCTGCATCGGCCTCAACTACCACGACCACGCCAAGGAGACCGGCGCCGAGCCACCCGCCGAGCCGGTGATCTTCTTCAAGGCGGCGGACACGGTCGTCGGGCCGTACGACACCGTGCTCGTGCCGCGCGGCTCGGTGAAGACCGACTGGGAGGTCGAGCTGGCCGTCGTCATCGGGCGTACGGCCCGGTATCTCGGCTCGCACGAGGAGGCGCTCGCGCATGTCGCCGGGTACGCGGTGGCGCACGACGTGTCCGAGCGGGAGTTCCAGATCGAGCGGGGCGGGACCTGGGACAAGGGGAAGAACTGCGAGACGTTCAACCCGCTCGGGCCGTGGCTCGTGACGGCGGACGAGGTTCCCGACCCGCAGGGGCTGGGGCTGAAGTTGTGGGTCAACGGGGAGCTGCGGCAGGACGGGAGTACGTCCGACCAGATCTTCCCCGTTGCCGAAGTCGTGCGGTACGTGAGTCAGTTCATGACTCTCTATCCCGGAGACGTCATCAACACCGGTACGCCGGCGGGGGTTGCTCTGGGGATGCCCGAGCCCAAGCCGTTCCTGCGGGCGGGGGATGTCGTGGAGTTGGAGATCGAGGGGTTGGGGCGGCAGCGGCAGGAGTTCAAGCCGGCGTAGCGCTCCGCCGGGTGGGGCGGGGGACTGCGGCGCGTTGTCGGCTGCGGGTCCGTCGTCGTGGCTGGTCGCGCAGTTCCCCGCGCCCCTGAAAAGCTAAAAGATTGCGCAGTTCCCCGCGCCCCCAAAAAGTCCCCCGGCGCCTTAAAGCGTTGCCGCGAAGTGCTCCAGCGCCTCTACCACCATTGCGTGGTCCTCCAGTTGGGGGAGGCCCGAGACCACCACCGTGCCGATCACTCCGGCGCCCTCGACCGTGATCGGGAAGGCTCCGCCGTGGGCCGCGTAGACGTCGGGGTCCAGGCGGGAGGAGTCCTCGAACGTCGTGTTCTTGGCTCGGAAGCGGGTGCCGACGAGGAGGGACGAGGCGGCGTAGCGCTCGACGACCCGGCGTTTGCGGTCGATCCAGGCGTCGTTGTCGGGGGTGGAGCCCGGCAGGGCGGCGTGGAAGAGTTGCTGGCCGGCCCGGCGGATGTCGATGGCGACGGGGGCGTTGCGCTCGCGGGCCAGTTCGACGAGGAGCGTGCCGAGGGCCCACGCGTCGTCGTACGTGAAGTGAGGGAGCGTCAGGCGGCGCTCCTGCTCCTCCAGTTCGGCGACGGTCGGTGCGGTGGTCGGTGCGGTGGGGGCGCTCACAGGGACACCGTCACGTTCTCGCGGGCCGAGCGGCGCGCGCCTTCCAGGACGTCCAGGGCGGCGGCGGCCTCCAGGGCCGTGACCGGGTTCTCGCCGGTGCCGCTCAGGGCGGCGGCGACGGCCGCGTAGTACGCGGGGTACGCGCCGGGCAGGGTCGGGACCGGGGTTCCGCCGCCGGTCAGCGGGGACTCGCCGGAGCCGACGCGGCCCCACAGCTCCTCGGGCTCGACGCCCCACTCCTTCTCCTTGCCCGCGACCGGGCGCTCGCCGTCGCGCAGGGCGGCCTCCTGGGGGTCGAGGCCGTACTTCACGTAACCGGCCTTCGAGCCCAGCGTGCGGAAGCGCGGGCCGAGTTGGGCGGTCGTCGCGGAGGCGTAGAGGTGGGAGCGGACGCCGTTCGTGTGCGTGATCGCGATGAACGTGTCGTCGTCGGCCTCGGCGCCCGCGCGGCGTACGTCCGACTCCGCGTACACCGTGGCCGCCGGGCCGAAGAGGACCAGCGCCTGGTCGACCACGTGGCTGCCGAGGTCGAACAGCAGACCTCCGACCTCTGCCGGATCGCCGGACTCGCGCCAGCCGCCCTTGAGTTCGGGGCGCCAGCGCTCGAAGCGGGACTCGAAGCGGTAGACGTCACCGAGGCCGCCCTCGGTGATGAGCTTCTGGAGGGTCAGGAAGTCGTTGTCCCAGCGGCGGTTCTGGAAGACGGAGAGCAGCAGCCCGCGCTCGTCGGCGAGGGCGGCGAGCTCGCGGGCGTCCGCGGCCGTGCCCGCGATCGGCTTGTCGACGACGACCGGCAGGCCCGCCTTGAGGGCGGCCGTGGCGATCGGGACGTGCGTCTTGTTCGGGGACGCGATGACGACCAGGTCCAGCTCGTCGGCGCGCGGCCACAGCTCGTCGGGGGTCGCCGCGATCCGTACGTCCGGGAACTCGTCCCTCGCCTGCTGCTGCCGGTCCGCGTTCGACGTGACCACCGTGTCGAGGGTCAGGCCCTCGGTCGCGGCGATCAGCGGGGCGTGGAAGACGGAGCCCGCGAGGCCGTAGCCGACGAGGCCTACGCGGAAGGGGGCCGCGCGGACGGGGCCCTCGCCGAGGGAGGTGCCAGTGCCTGTACCAGTCATGCCATCCACTTAAGCAACGCTGTTGCCAAAGTGCAAGCGCGGGGGACAATGGGGGTGTGGACGCACGCAAAACAGGGGGGATCCGAGTGGCTGGGATCGGGGCTGGTTCCGGAGCGGCCCGGGTGGGCGGCGGGGTGAACCTGCTCGCGCTGCGCAGTCACAACGCCGCCCTGCTGCTCGATCTGCTGCGACGGGCCGGGCGTACGGGGATGAGCCGCCTCGAACTCGCGGAGCGTACGGGGCTGACGCCTCAGGCCGTCAGCAAGATCACCGCCCGTCTTCGGGAGGACGGGCTGGTGACCGAGGCCGGGCGGCAGGCATCCACCGGCGGCAAGCCGCGCACGGTGCTGCGGCTGGTGCCGGAGGCCGGGCACGCGGTGGGGCTGCATCTCGACCGGGACGAGCTGCGGGTCGTACTCGTCGATCTCACCGGCGCGGTCGTGGGGGAGCGGTGTGCTCCGCTGGACCTGGGGGCCGGGGCGGACGCCGTGTTCGACGTGGTCGTGGCGGAGTTCGGGGAGGTGGTGGCGGAGCTGGGAAGTGCCGCGTCCACCGTTCTCGGGGTCGGTGTCGCCATGCCCGGGCCTCTCGATCACACGCATGGCGTGCTGCACCGGGTGACCGGGTTTCCCGAGTGGGACGGCTTTCCGCTGCGTGATGCGCTCGCTCGGCGGCTCGGAGTGCCGGTCGTGCTGGACAAGGACACGAACGCCGCTGCGCTCGGGCTGGCGGTCGGGGGTGAGGCCGGGGCCTTCGCCTACCTCCATCTCGGTACGGGGCTGGGGGCCGGGCTCGTCCTCGGTGGGGCCGTGCATCGTGGGTCCCGGACCGGGGCGGGTGAGTTCGGGCACCAGGTCATTCAGCTGGACGGGCCGCCCTGTTCCTGCGGCAACCGGGGGTGCGTCGAGGCGTTGTGCCTCGCGGCGGTGGCCCGGGGGGATGTGGACGAGGCCGCGCGTGTCCTTGGGGAAGGGGCCGCGAACCTTGTGGGGCTGCTGGACATCGACCTTGTGCTGCTGGGCGGGCGCACGGTTGCCGCGGAGTCCGCGAGGTTCGTTCGGGGAGTCGGGGCGGTGCTCGATGCTCGGGCTCGGC
>NZ_LIQZ01000269.1 GCF_001418655.1 Streptomyces phaeochromogenes
GACACCGAAGTCGATGACGCGTGGGCCGTCGTCGGCGAGCAGCACGTTCGACGGCTTGAGGTCCCGGTGCACGATGCCCTCGCGGTGCACCGCCTGCAGCGCCTCGGCGACACCGGCGATCAGCCGCAGCACGGTGTCGACGGGCAGCGGCCCGTGGTCGCGTATCGCGTCGGCGAGCGACGGGCCCGGCACATAAGCCGTCGCACACCACGGGACGGAGCCTTCGGTGTCGCTGTCCACGACCGGGGCCGTATAGAGCCCGTGCACCCGGCTCGCGGATGCCACCTCGGCCTGGAACCGCTTGCGGAACTCGGCGTTCTCGGCCAGCTCGGGCCGGATCACCTTGACCGCGACGGCCCGTCCGCCCGGCGTGTGCGAGAGATAGACCCGCCCCATGCCGCCGGACCCGAGCCGCGCCACCAGCCGGTAGCCGCCCACGATCCGCGGATCGCCGTCCTCCAGCGGCTGGAAACCTCCCGCGCCGGGCCCACCGTTGCTCAACACGCCCACTCCGCCCCAAGATCTGTTCGGTGGCCCCATTGCATCACGGGTCACTGGGGTCCCGTCGCACAGCCGTTCAAGTGGGCGCCGGATCGGGGATCTGTGGTGAAGGTGGTGTGCGGAACGTGGTCCCAGGGCCTTCAGGCCCGGGGTATCGGGAGGGCGTACACCTTGTTGAAGTGCTGGGCGATCAGCGGGCCGTCGCCGGCGCAGGCGAGTTGCCAGTCGTTGATGCCGGTGTCCTGGCCGTCGGTGAAGTTCCAGAGCAGCTCGCCCTGTTGGGCGTCGATCGCGTAGAACCCGTCCTTGTTGCGGGCGGCCGTGACGAACACCGAGCCGCCGCCCGCCACGAGGGCGTTGCCCAGATCGAGCCGAGGGGTGCGGCGGAACCAGCGCCGGGTGCCGTCGGCGGCGTCGAACGCCTGGACGCCGTGCGGGTTCCTGGTGGTGCAGTACACCGTGCCGGCCGCGGCGGCCACGGAGGCGAATCCGCCCTTCTCCTCCTTCACCCGCCAGCGCACCGCACCGGACTCCACGTCCACGGCGATGAGTTCGCTGTCGACGGCGAAGACGGTAGCGCCGAGCACCACCGGGGCCGAGCGGGCGTCCGAGTCGGAGTTCATGGGCCGGCGCCACAGCACGTTCCCGCGGCTCGCGGTGCCACGAGCCGTGAGCCGGTGCAGCCCGTCCATGTAGACGAAGCGGCTGGCTGCTATGACGGGCTTCAGATCGAGGCCGATGTCCTCCTCGCTGATGGGGATGACATTGGCCCGGCGCGCCCGCAGATCCGTGTTGAGGACGACGTTCGTGGAGGTGGCCGACCCCTGCGACCCGTCCGGGCGGCTGAACCGCAGACCCGAGATGGTGACCCGCTGGTCGCTGAACCCGCCGAGCAGCGTGTCGAACCGGAAGTCCTCTCCGAAGTCCAGGGAGAACCGCTCGACGCCCGTGGCCGGGTCGACGCCCAGCACGGTCGCGCCGGTGCCGAGGGCGACGACATCGCCCGAGACGAGGAGGGGCGGGGTGGGGGACTGGCTGATGCCCCGGTAGGTCCACCGGGGACGGGTGCCGTCGGCGAGGCCGAGGGAGAACAGCGTGCCCGACTGCGACTTCAGCAGGGCCGTGTCCTTGTAGAAGGCCGCCGGTGCCTTGACGAGCGCGGCACCCTGGTAGACCCACAGTGGCTTCGGCGCGGGACCGGCCGGCTTCGGGGCCGACCCGGTCCGCTCCTCCGGCTCACCGAGCAGTGCGGCGACGCCGGAACCAAGAGTGACGGCGCCGAGCGCGGCTGCCGCGAGGACCGTACGGCGGGAGGGGCGCGGCCGGGACCGGCGCCGTGAGCGGTGGGTGACGGGGTCCGCGTCGGGCGCCTTCTCGGGCGGCGGGCTGGGCGTCGGCACCTCGGGGAAGACGACACGGCTGGGGCTGGGGCGCTCGGTGACGAGCTGCTGAACGGCCACGCGCGGGTCGGTGCGGACACCGGCGGCGGCCGTGCGGCCGGTGGTGGCGCGGGCGGGCCCGCGCTCGACGACGTCCGCACCCGATCCGGGCCCGAGGTCCAGGTCCATGAGGTCGGCGGCCTGCCGACTGATCTGGGCGGCCACGGGTTTCGGCAGCCAGCCCTCCCAGTCCAGGGCGTCGGCGCCACCGGGCGCGCACGCCGCCGACACCCGGTCCGGAGTGGGCCGGGCCGTCGGGGACTTGTCGAGACAGAGCTCGATGATCGTGTCCAGCGGATCCGGAACACCCGTCAGATCGGGCGTACCGTGCACCACTTGATACAGCAGCGTGGCCGCCGAAGAGCCGTCGAAGGGCGCGTTCCCGGTGGCGGCGAAGGCGAGGACCGAGCCGAGGCAGAACACGTCTCCCTCCGGGCCCATCGGGTCACCCGTGGCGTGCTCGGGGCACATGTAGCGCGGGGAGCCCAACAGCACACCGGACAGCGTGAGTTCGTAGCCGTCGGTGGCCCGGACGATGCCGAAGTCGATGACCCGGGGGCCCTCGGCGGAGAGCAGCACATTGGACGGTTTCAGATCGCGGTGCACCAGCCCCGCGGAGTGCACGGCGATCAGCGCCTCGGCGAGTCCGGCCCCGAGGGCCAGTACCGACTTCGGCGGCAGCGGCCCGTGTTCCTCGACCGCGTCGGCCAGCGTCGGACCGAGGATGTGCGCGGTGGCGAGCCAGGGGACGGGGCCGTCCGGGTCGGCGTCCACGACGGTGGCCGTGTACCTGCCGCTCACCGCCCGCGCCGCGTCCACCTCGCGCCGGAAACGGATCCGGAAGTCCCTGTTCGCGGCCAGCTCCGGCCGGATGACCTTGACGGCCACGGTCCGCTGCTGATCGTCCCGGGCGAGGAAGACCTCCCCCATCCCTCCGGCGCCGAGCCGCGCGACAGGACGGTACGGTCCCAGGTGCTCCGGATCCGTGGGACGAAGTGGCTCCATTGCCCTCAGCTCGCCTGTTCATCGTCGAATGGACTTGGGGCGAGAGTAGGTGCTGGAGGGACAGTTGGTGTACGCAACCGAGCAACCTATGGCCATTACTTGACGTTTCAGATAGATACCGCCCGGACGGTCTTCCAGGCGGTCGCGACGGATGCGTACGAGTGCGTCAAGCCCTTCCGCGGGCCTGCTGGGAGCGTCGCGACAGCGAGTCGATGAGCACCGCGGCGAAGAGCACCCCGCCCGTGATGATGAACTGGACGGCCGTCGGGGTGTCCGTGATCGCCATGCCCGAGGCGATCGACTGGATGATCAGCATGCCGAGCACCGCGGACCAGGTGGTGCCGCGTCCGCCGAACAGGCTGGTGCCGCCGATGACGGCCGCCGCGATCGCGTTGACCAGCAGGACGCCGGAGCCCGAACCCTGGCTCACCGACGTGATGCGCGAGGCCAGGAACAGGCCGCCGATCGCGGCCATGGTGCCCGAGACCGCGAGCACCGCGGTCTGCACCCGCGTCACACTGAGGCTGGCGCGCCGGGCCGCCTCCATGCTGCCGCCCAGTGCGTAGACCTGCCGCCCGTAGTGCGTACGGCGGAGAAGGACGTCGAGGCCGGCCACCATCACGAGGAAGATCAGGAGCGCGAGCGGCAGCCCCTGGAAACGGTTGAGGAGATACGCGGCGGCGAACGCGACCACCGCGACCACTCCCGTGCGCACCGTGATCCACCGGAGCGAGCGGTGCGGCATACCGACGGCCTTGCGTCGCCGCATGTCCTGGTAGGACACCAGGAAGACCATGCCCGAGGCGATCGCCGCCAGACCGTAGGCCGCGGCGTCGTTGGTGAAGTAGTAGCTGGTCAGCTTGGCGACCAGCCCGTTCTCGTCGAGGTTGACGGTGCCACTGGTCCCGAGGATGTAGAGCATGAGGCCGTTCCAGGTGAGCAGCCCGGCGAGCGTGACGACGAACGCCGGCACCCGGGTCCTGGCCACGGAGAAGCCCTGGACGGTTCCCGCCAGCGTTCCCGCGAGCACCGCAATGATGACGGCGAGCCATTCCGGCACGCCGTGGTTGACGTTCAGCACGGCGAAGGCCGCCGCCGCGAGACCGCTGATCGAGCCGACCGACAGGTCGAGTTCACCGAGCAGCAGTACGAAGACGATGCCGACCGCGATCAGACCCGTACCCACGATGTCCACGCTGAGGTTGGACAGGTTCCGTGGGGAGAGGAAGTTGGAGTTGAGCGACTGAAAGGTGATCCAGACCGCGGCGAGGACGAGGACGACGGGGAGCGAGCCCAGTTCGCCGGCCCGCAGCTTGCGCCGGAGGTAGGCGATCGCCCTCTCCGCGGCACGGGCGACGGCCCGTCGGCGGTGCGGCCGACCGGCCCCGGCGCCGGGTGGGGTGGGCTCGGACCTGGTGGTGTCCGCCGTGTCGCGCGTCCCTTTCACCATCCCGCCTCCTGGGAGGCCGTCCGGCGGGGCACGTTCTCCGTGGCGCCGGTGATGGAGGAGATGATCTGTTCCTGGGACGAGGTGTTCACGTCGAAGAAGCCGTTGTTGCGGCCCAGTCGCAGGACGGCCGCCCGGTCCGCGAGAGCCTTGATGTCACCCATGTTGTGGCTGATGAGCAGGACGCCCAGACCACGGTCGCGCAGCTGGTCGACGAGGTCCAGGACCTCGCCGGTCTGCTCGAACCCCAGCGCCGCGGTCGGTTCGTCCAGGAGGAGCACCCGCGGGTCGCCGAGCAGCGAACGGGCGATGGCGACCGTCTGCCGCTGACCGCTGGACAGCGAGACGACGGGGGCACGCAGATCGGGGATGCCACGGGTCAGGCGGTCCAGCAGGCCCCTGGTGCGGCGCTCCATCTCCACCTCGTCGAGGAACCCGAGCCTGCGGATCTCCTGCCCGAGGAACAGATTGCCGACGACGTCGAGGTTCCCGCACAGCGCGAGGTCCTGGTAGACGGCGGCGATGCCGAGGTCCCGGGCGTCGTGGGGACGCCTGATGTGGACCGCCCGGCCCTCCCACTCGATGGAGCCCTTGTCCGCGGGGGAGACCCCGGAGATCACCTTGACCAGGGTGGACTTGCCCGCACCGTTGTCGCCCAGCAGAGCGACGACCTGCCCGGCGTGGATCTCCAGCTCGATGTCGTCGAGGACCTCGATGACGCCGAAGCGTTTGCATACGCCGTGCAGTGCCAGCAAAGGGGGACTCGGCACGGAAACCATCTCCTTCCCGGGGGCGGGCCGGACCTGGTCGGAACCTCTTTGTCAGGTGAGTCCGGCCCTCTCGCAGGCGGCCCCGAGTTGGGGGGTGCAGATCTGCTCGACCGTGTACACGCCGTCGTCGACCAAGGTGTCCTTGATCGTGTCGACCGTCACGGACACGGGGGTGAGCAGGACGGCCGGAACCGTGTGCCCGCCGCGGGGCGTCACCTCGCCCTTGGCGACCCGGTCGAGGCTTTCGTGGCGGGCCGCGGCCACGGCCATGGCGGCGCCGGCGGAGGCCTCGGGTTCGAAGGGCTTGTAGACGGTCATGTACTGATCGCCCTCTACGATGCGCCGTACGGCTCCGAGCTCGGCGTCCTGCCCGGTGACCGGGGGCAGCGGGGCGACCTTGTTCGCCTTGAGGGACGAGATGCAGCCGGCGGCGAGGCCGTCGTTGGCCGCGTACACCCCGTCGATGTTCTCGACACCGAGGGCCGCGATCGCGGCGGACATGTTCATGTGCGCGGTCTCCGTCCTCCACTGGAGGGTGTCGTACGCCTCGCCGATCTTCACCCGCCCCTGGAGCACGGACAGTGCGCCCTTCTTGAACGACACCGCGTTGGGGTCGGTGGGATCGCCGTTCATCATGACGATCTGGTCGTCGGGCGCCCTGTCTCCCATCGCTGTCAGCAGCGCCCTGCCCTGGAGCCTGCCGACCTCCTCGCCGTCGAAGGAGGCATAGCCCGCGATCGGGCCTTCGGCGAGGCGGTCGTAGGCGATGACCGGGACGCCCGCCTCGTCCGCCTTCCTGACGGCGGGGCGCAGAGATCTGGCGTCCACGGCCACGAGGATGATCGCGTCGACGCCCTTGGTGAGCATCGAGTCCATCTGTTCCTGCTGGATGGCCACGTCGCCCTTGGCGTTGGCGTTCTCGACCTCGCAGTCGTCGCACAGCTCCGTGATTCTCTCCTGGAGCAGGCGCCGGTCCTGTGTCTCCCAGCGGGCTGTGGTGGAGTCCGGAAGCAGCACGCCGATTCTCAGCGTGTTCCCCGTGTCGGAGTTGTCCTCGGCGTCCTGCCCGCAGGCCCCAAGGGCGACAACCGTCGAGATCACGGTCATGACGATGGCCGCGCCCCGGATGCAGGCCTTCATGTGAAAGACCTCCCTTGTCCTTCACCTCGCGTGACGAGGGGCGCTCACGGTTGTCCGCGCCCGGCCTGAAGCGGTCAGGGGGACCGGCGCCTCGTGGCGTCAAGGGCTGGCGTGTGACCGGCGTGGCAAGACGAACACGTCTTAACTGTGGCACCGGCCGTGGTGATCTGCGAACGCAGCGGCCCGGCTCCGGCCGTCGGTCGCGGCGGTGACGGCAATCAGCCGGATCTGTCGTGTTTGTTCTTCTATGCGATTCTGGTAGATGGGCGCCTGATCTCAACCCAGCGGCACCTGCCGCATGGACCGGAGGTAGGTCGCGGACATGCATCATGACGGCCGCGCCCTGGCCGGAGTCTCGGAGCCGCGGGAGTCCCGGACCGGCGCCGACGACAACGGTTCACGGCCACCCCTGCCGAAGCCCGCCGCGAGCGACAGGTCCCTGACCTTCGCCGGAGTGGCTTTGGCGGCGGTCTATGTGCCCGACGCCGCGAACGGCGATCTCCGGCTGGTGGAGACCGCCGGGCGCGCCACCTCCCAGTACCTGCCGCCGGAGCGGCTGCCCCTGTCCGGTGACTCACCTGCGGCGCACGCCTTCCGCACCGACCGGCCGCTGTGGCTGGACCTCGCGGAACTCGCTCCCCGCTCGGGGGACCGGGACTCCGAGGATCGGCACTCCGAAGTCCGGGACTTCGAGGTCCGGGATTCCCCGGGCCGGCATCCCGGGGGCGGGCCGGCGCCCTCGTCGACACAGGCGCAGCAGGCACAGGCCCCGCCAGCAGAGGCACCGCTCGCCGCCCTGCCGCTCGGGACGGAGGGCAGGCGGCTCGGCTGCCTCGTCGTCGTGGGAGCGTCTCCGGTCGGCTTCGAGGCCGAGCAGCGGCGTTTCCTGGAACGGTACGCGGACGCGATCGCCGGACTGCTCCGGACCGAGGACGGCCGCCTCGCGCCGTCGTCGCTGCTGAGTCCCGCCCTGCTGAGTCTGGGCGTCGGCTCGTTCGTCCTGATGCCGGAGACCGGTCTGATCGAGGCGGACGAGGCTCTGCTCGATCTGGTCGGCATCACACCGGACGACTTCGACGGCAAGGTCGACACCCTGCTCGCCCACGCGCTCCCGGAGGACATGCACGCGCTGATCTCGGTACTGGAACCGTCCACGGAGGCGTTCGGCCGCCGGGAGCTGGAGTTCCGTGTCCGCCGTCCCACCGGTGGAATGCGCTGGCTGAGCCTGACCTGCCGGGTGGTGGCGAGCACCGACGACAGTCCGGAGCAGGTGCTGGGCGTGGTGACGGCGACCTCGGTCCTGCGGCAGAGCGCCGACGACGTGTCCAGGATCCAGTGGCTGACCGCCGCGCTCGACGACGCGACAACGGTCCGTGACGTCGGCCGGGTGGTGGTCACCGCCCTGCGCGAGCCGCTGGGCGCCGACCGGGTGGCACTCGCCGAGTTGCGGGACGACCGGCTCATGGTCACCGTGCTCGACCCGCCCCAGCCCGCCGCCTGGCCGGAGTCATGGCGTTCCGAGTGGCGTTCGGAGTGGCCCGACGCACCGGTCAGCGCCCTGCCCACCCTTCAACTGGCGCTGCGGGACGGGCGGATGAACCTGTGGTCCGCCGGCACCGCCCTCGAACCCGCGCTCGCGGGCATCGGTGCCGGAGGTCTGGCCGTGCTGCCGCTTCCGGCCAAGGGCCGGGTCGCGGGCGTGTGCCTGGTCGGCTGGGACGAGCCCCACGACTTCGTCCCCGAGGAGCGGTCCCTGTTCACCGCCACCGCGGCGCTGGTCGGACAGGCCCTCAACCGCGCGCACGCGCACGACGCCGAGCAGGAACTCGCGACGATGCTGCAGCGCAGCCTGCTGCCCCGGCGCCTCCCGGAGCTGCCCGGCGGGACGGCCGTCGCCCGCTATCTGCCCGCCCGGCGGGGACTGCAGGTGGGCGGTGACTGGTACGACGTCATCGCCCTGTCCGAGGACCGGGTGGCGCTGGTCATCGGAGACGTACAGGGACACAGCGCCGGAGCCGCGACGATCATGGGCCAGATGCGTACGGCGGTCAGGGCCTACGCGGTCGAGGGCCACCCGCCCGACGTGGTCGTCTCGCGCGCCAACCGGCTCCTCGTCGGCATGGAGACGGATCTCTTCGCCACCTGCTGCTACGCCGAACTGGACCTGGAGGAGGGCAACACCCTCTTCGTCCGGGCCGGGCACCTCTCACCGCTGATACGCCATCCCGACGGCAGGACCGAGGAGGTGCAGGTCGAGGGCGGGCTCCCGCTGGGCATTCTCGCGGAGGCCGAATTCCCCATGACCACCGTCGCGTTGACCCCCGGCACGGTGCTCGCCCTGGTCACCGACGGACTGGTCGAGGCGGCCGACCTGCCTCTGGACGAAGGCATGCGGCGCACACGCGACGCGCTCGCCGCCGCCGATCCCACGGATCCGGGGCGGATGGCCGACGAACTGCTCGGCGGTGTCGACCGTCGCGAGGACGACGTGGCGCTGTTGCTGCTGCGCTACGACGGGATGAAGTCCCGGCCGATCCGGGCAGGTTGGGCGGTGTGGCGGCTGCCCGACGCTGTCATGCACGCCCGCCGGTTCACGGCGCGCACGCTGCGCAAGTGGCGGGTCGAGGACGTGGCCGACGCGGTGCTGCTGGTCGTGTCCGAGCTCGTCACCAACGCCCTGGTGCACACCCAGGGCCCGGTCCGCGTCGATCTGATGCTCCGCGGGGACCGGCTCCGGGTCTGCGTGACCGACTCCTCGCCGCGCGCGCCCGCCAAGCCCGTGTCCGTGGACTGGGAGTCGACGGGCGGTCGGGGCCTGCTCCTGGTCGAGGCGATGTCCGAGTCCTTCGGCTCGATGCCGGTGGCCGACGGCAAGCAGGTGTGGAGCGAGATCGTCGTGCCGCGACGCGAGCCGACCTCCGCGGACCCTGAGTCCGGGACGGGACAGGAACCCGGGACGGGACCGGAGCCCGGGACGGAACGAGGGGCCGCGCCATGAGAACCCGTACGCGGCAACTCCTCGCGGCGCTCGTCGCCGGGCTCATGGCGATGTCCCTGGCCTCCTGTGGAGGAGACGACGCGGCCGACATGGACAGCTTCACCGTCGGTCTGCTGCTCCCGAGCCGGGCGGTCCCCCGCTGGGAGCATTCCGACAAGCCCTTCATCGAGCAGCGCCTCAAGGAACTGTGCCCCCGCTGCACCGTGGAGTACGTCAACGCCGAGAACGACGCGGCGAGGCAGCGGCAACAGATGATGTCCATGATCACCAAAGGAGTCGAGGTCCTGATCCTCGATGCCGCCGACACCCGGGCGATCCGCTCCTCGATCCAGGAGGCACGCAAGGCGGACATCCCGGTCGTCTCCTACGACCGGCTCGCCGAGGGCCCGATCTCGGGCTACGTCACCGTCGACGGCGGACAGGTCGGCAAGCTCCAGGGCGAGGCCCTCCTGAAGGCCATGAGTGACAGGGGGAACGGCGAGAACGTCGTCATGCTGAACGGCGATCCGACCAGCCCCAACGCGGCCTGGTACAAGCGGGGCACCCTGTCCGTCATCCGAGGCAAGGTGACGATCAGCAGGTCGTACGACATCCTGGGCTGGAGCAAGGACAACGCCCACACCAACATGTCCGCCGCCATCGCGGCCCTCGGCCCCGACCGGATCGACGGTGTCCTCGCGGCCAACGACTCCATCGCCGCGGGCGCCATCGCCGCCTTCAAGAGCGCCGGTGTCAGGAAGCTGCCGCCCATCACCGGCCAGGACGCCGACATCGAGGCCGTGCGGCGCATCCTCAGGGGCGAGCAGTACATGACGGTGTACAAGCCCTTCGCGGCCGAAGCCGACGCGGCCGCGACCATGGCCGTCGCCCTGGCCCGCGGCGAGGAACTCGACGACGTCGCCAGGACGACGACCGACAGTCCCACCACCGAGGACATCCCGTCCGTTCTGCTCACGCCGAGCGCGGTGACGGTCGACACCATCAAGCAGACACTGGTCAAGGCCGGTGTGTACACCGTCGACCAGATCTGCACCGTGGAACTCCGGCGCGCCTGTGAGAAGGCGGGGCTGACCGACTAGGCGGGGCTGACCGACTAGTGGGGATGTGGGCCCCGATCTCCGGGACCTTCCACGACGACGCCCTGCCGCCGCCCCTGTCAGCGAACGGGACGCCGCCTGGCGCGCCGGGACCAGACGACGGCGGCGACGATCACGTCGGCCGCCAGGAGCATGATGCCGATGACCAGCAGATAGCCCAGGCCGTCCGCAGCCACGCCGATGATCCCCAGGACGACTGCGGCGAGGACGACCAGCAGGAAGAGCACCATCGCGGGCACACCTCCCTTCGGGTTCCTTCGAGCTGATTGCCGTCTCAGTAGATTGCCGTCTCGGCGGAGCGCGGTCTCAACGGCGAGCGAGTTGCCGTTCGCCGTTCGCACCCGGCTTGTAGGCGATGCCGTAGTAATGGAAGATCTCTTCCTCCTGCTCGGCGGGCAGAATGTCGTCCGTGCCGATCGACGGAGCCTTCTTCACCAGGCTCTTGGCATAGGAGACCTTGAGGTAGCCCGGCCCGAGGGTCGTCTCGTCGAGGGGGACGAAGACAAGACGCTGCCGGGTGGGCAGTCCGGTCCGGACGGTGGCCACGGCCGGTTCGTCGGTGGCGGTGTCCACGTAGATCGCTTCGAGCACGCCGATCCTGTGTCCCTTCGGATCGACGACATCCTGGTTGCGCCATTCTCGGATGTCGGCTGCTTGGATCATGCCGTTCCCCTCTGAGTGAGGCGCCTGCCGGTGCGCGTGAGCGTGCACCAACCGCAACAATTTTACTACGGTCCGTGCTGGTCGGACATTCGCGAGTGCCCCATCGAAAGGGTCCTTCCCGCGTGGTGCGCCAGGGGCGGAAGCCGGCGATCGGGGCCGGTGCGGCAGCCGTCCATCGCAGCGAGTACCCGCAGACGTCGCACCGTATCCGCAACCTTTGGGCAGGACTACGCTGTCGAGTGAGGCCCCAGTCCCCGGCAGCGATGTCCTGTTCCGCTCCTGGGAGGCCCACCGTGCACCAGGTGACCACGCACCGCGAGGAAGAGCGGCCGGTGACGGCTGTCGCTCCGGCGAGGGACGCGGCTCTGCTGGCCGAGATCGTCGAACTACGAGCCAGGAACGAGCAGTTGGGGCGGGCGCTGGTGACGCGTGCGGTCATCGACCAGGCCCGCGGGATGGTGATGGCCATGGCGCCGTGCTCCAGCGAGAGGGCCTGGGACCTGCTGGTGGGGGTGTCTCAGCACTGCAACATCAAGCTCCGGGACGTGGCCGCGGCCCTGGTCGCCACGACGGACGACGAGACGCTCCCGGAAGAGATCCGGCGCGAGTTCCGCCGGGCGCTGCGGCGCCTGCACGCGGCGGACCGGGGGTGACGGGGTGCGCCCGGCGGATGGCACCGGGAGCTGTGAACTCAACTCTCCGGTGCCTTCGTCCCGGCCGGCCGTCGGACGCCCCTGCTGAGTAGCCCTGCCGGCGAGTCCCAAACACCCCCACGATTCCTGTCCCGTTCGGTCACTCGGCCCGTTCGATTCCTGGCCCGCTCGGCTGTTCGGCCCGTGAGGCTACTCGGGCCGTTGGGTCCGGTCGTTGTGGGCGAGGCCGTCCGGATGCTCCGACGTGCGTTCTCCGAGGGGAAGAACCAGTACCTGCAAGGTAGTTGGGCCGGGAAGCCGGTGGATCTGGCCCGCCTCCTGCCAGCCCCAGGTCGTCAGGGCCGCGCAGGTCGATTGATCGGAGCGGTCCACCAATGTGACGCCGAGCGAGGCCTCGTGGTCACCGAGCAGTCGTTCCTGCAGCCGGCGGGCGAGCCCGTGGGCGTGCTGGTGGGGGTGGACGACGGTGTCGAGGATCGCGAAGACATGTCCGGACGCGGTGAGTTGCTCCAGGTTCTGCGGCAGCGGCCCGTGGAACCCCTCCCACCAGGAGCCGTCGCGCGGCACGGGGACTCCGAAGGCACAGCCGGTCAGGGACTGCGCCTCGGCCACCAGCATGTCGAATCCCGGCAGTTGTACGTCGTCAGCCAGGCGGCTCAGGAACTTCTGCCGGTCGCGGAACTCCTCACCGGGCGAGGCGGCGGACGACTCCACGTACAGATCCGCCAGGTCCTCCCGCAGGCCCTCGGCCTGCCAGCGGTTCAGTCGGCGCAGCCGCACGGTGTCCATGGTGGACGGCTCGGAAACTTCGGAGACTTGGGGGTCGTGTGGTTGCGGCGGGGTGCGCATGGGCGCCTCGGTTCCAGACACTGGGAGAGGTGTGGGGACAGGCATCGTTGCCAACTGGCAGTGCACCGCCGGGGTCTGGGACGTGTACTTCGCAGCATAGCCCCGAATCGGCCCCGGGCCGGGGCCCGTTGGGCGTTTGAAGGCGGGCTGCCCGGGAACTCGTCCGACGTGCTTCAGACCGGAGGCACGCCCGTGGGAGCGGCTGTCGCTGCTCCCCAGTGTGCTGCGGTCCGACGGCTCCCACGGTGAGCGATGCCACCGATCAGGGAGACACGTGCCCATGCCGAACGCACCCACGCAGAACCGGCCGCCCAGGCGTCTCTACGACGACGCCCCGGATACCGACGCCGCGTTCCGTCGCATCGCTGCTTTACCGAAGGGCCCGGAGCGCTCGGCACTGGAACAGGAAGTGGTGTGCGCCTGGGCGCCGATGGCCGTACGGCTGGCCCGGCGCTTCCGACATCGCGGCGAGTCCTTCGAGGACCTCAAGCAGGTCGCCCAACTGGGCCTCGTCAAGGCGGTGTCCCGCTTCGACCCGACCCTCGGCACCGCCTTCCCCAGCTTCGCCATACCGACGATCCTCGGAGAGGTGAAGCGGCACTTCCGCGACGACCTGTGGGTTGTGCATGTACCCCGGCGCGTACAGGAGCTTCGCAGCAGGGTCCGCTCCGCCGGCAACGAGTGGGCTTCGCTCAACGGCCGCGAACCCTCCGCCCTTGAGATCGCCGCGCACACCGGACTCACCGAGGCGGAGGTACGACTGGGCCAGGGAGCCCTGGAGGCGTACACGGCGCTGTCCATGGACGCCCTGCCCGGCCACTCCGCGGACGGCTACGCCCTGACCGACACCCTCGGCGGCATGGAGCCCGGCTTCGACCGGGTCGTCGACCGCGAGGCGCTCCGGCCGCTTCTGCAGGCACTGCCCGAACGGGAGCGGCAGATCCTCTACATGAGGTTCTTCTGCGAGATGACCCAGCAACGCATCGCCCTGCAACTCGGGCTCTCCCAGATGCATGTCTCCCGTCTGATCACCCGCATCTGCGCGGGCCTGCGCGATCAGGTGTGGGCCGAGGCCCACGATCTGAGGAGGGTGTCGTGACGACGTGCCGAGGGCGCGGTGACGCATGCGCGGGTGACGCGTGCACGGGGTGAGACATGCACAGGTGACATGGGGTGACTGCCGGGGTGCGGGCCCGGACGGTCAGGCGCCCAGACCGACGAGGGGTTCGGAGCCGTCGATGAACGCGCGGGCCACATCGACCAGGCGACGGTTGTGGGAGCGGGCGTAGCCGCGCAGCGCGGTGAAGGCCTGTTCCATGTCGATGTTCTGGCGCTCGGCGAGCTTCCCCTTGGCCTGCTCGATCAGCACCCGGCTGTTCAACGCCGTCTGGAGTTGTTCGTTGAGGACGGTGCTGCGGTGCGTGGTGCGCTGCTGCAGAAGGCTGATGGTGGCGACGTCGGCCAGGGCCTGCGCGATGAGTGTGGCGGCCGGGTCGAAGGGGCCCGGGGTGGCGCGGAACAGGTTCAGCGCGCCGACGACCTCGTCCCGCAGGCGCATGGGCAGGGCTTGCACGGCGCCGAACCCGCTGCGATGGGCCGCCGTGACGAAGCGCGGCCAGCGGTCGACCTCGCGGGTCAGGTCGGGGACGATCACCGGTGCGCCGGTGCGGAAGCACTCCAGGCAGGGGCCCTCGTCGTTCTGGAGCTGGAAGAGCTCCAGCAGGCGCACCTGTTCGTCGGAGGCGGCCATCACCCGCAGTTTGCCGTCCCGGTCGGCGAGCAGTACCCCGGCGGCGCCCGCGCCGAGCATGCCGACGCAGCGGTCGGTGAGCAGACGCAGGAAGTCGATGAGGTCGAAGTCGGCGACCAGGTTGTCGGCCAGCTCGACGAACGTCTTGGCCAGGAGCTGCTGATTCATCGTGACACCCTCGGTTGAGACTATTCCCGCCGGGGAGGGGCGGGAAGTGCAGCACGTTCGTCGGACGGCACCGATGCGTCAGGTTTCCTCGTCGGTCCGGTCGGGTTCCGCGTCGGGGGAGAGGCGGAGCCGGTGGGCCACCACGTCGGCGGCCACGTCGGCGAGCCGGAGCCCTTGCACATAGGCGTGGGCGCGGAGCCGGATGAACGCTTCCTCGATACCGACGCCGAGTTGGACGGTGAGGATGCCGCTGGCCTGGTCGATCTCCGCCCGGTACGTGCCCAGGTCCTCGAAGCCTCGCTCCGGCGCCGGCCCGCCACCCGTGGGGTCCGCCTCGACGATCTGCGTGTCGAGCAGGAGCAGTGTCGCGAGATCGGCGAACGCCAGCGCGTCGGCCAGCTGCTCGGCGTCGAGCACGGTCGGCACGTCGGCGTACAGGTCCAGAACTCCAGGGATGATCGCACCAATCTGCAAGGGGAGCGCGAAGACGGCGCGCGCTCCGGCTTCCAGAGCCGCGTCGGCGAACACGGCCCAGTGCTCCTGCAGTTCACCGGTGAGCAGATCGGGCGTCAAGACGGCGGAACCCCGTACGAAGGCGTCCACGCACGGTCCCTCGCCCAGCGTGAGCTGGAGCTCCTCCAGCTGTGCGCTGATGTCGTCCGTGCTGCACAGCGGATGGCTCGCCGCGGTCCGGGACATCGCCGACAGCCCGGCCCCGCCGACCGGCAGCGCGGCCACGGCCGCGGTGCACACGTCCACCACGCCGGCCCGGGCGCCGCGCCGGGCCGCCTGCTCGGCGACCAGCACCTGTATCCGGTCCGAGCGACTGCCGGGCCTCACGAGGGCCACCGCGTCCAGGCATCGGAGGCGAGACGCTTGAGAAAGCGCCGGCGGTCGGCCCGGTCGGCCCGGTCGGCCCGGTCGGCCCGGTCGGCCTGGTCGGCTCGGTTGGCCTGGTCGGCTCGGTTGGCCTGGTCGGCTCGGTTGGCCAGCCGGTGCGGCTCCCGGTGCGGCATCTCGCGGGAGGCAACGTACGGATCCGCCAGTTTCCCGCTCATGTCCTCCGCCTGGGACGAACACCCATGGTTCCCACATCCTCACGTCGAGGCTGTCTCCCGGACCCGAGTGGTCCGGGAGACACTCGGCACGGGAAGACCCCGGCCTGTTGTCCGTGGTGCGGCGGCCGGGGTCATGGGCTGCGGGTGGTGCCACTGGCTGAGCGCTGCCGCTCCTGCCGGAGCCGTCAGTCGTCAGTTGTCAGCCGTGCGTGGTCAGCCGGGAGAGCGGGACGGTACGACGGTCCGGGCGGCCGGGGTGACACCGGCGGCGGCGAGGACATGTTCGGCCGAGACGGCGTTGTCGTCCCGTACGGCCATGGCCATCGCGGTGTGGGCGGGGCCGGGGGCCGTCTGGGGAGGGACCACCAGGAACAGGAAGTGGTCCTGGGCGCCCCGGGTGACGATCATCGTGCTGTCCCCGACGGCGGACCAGTCGATGTGGACCGTGTGCCCGGCGACGACCAGATGGCCCGGGGTCTCGTCCCAGCCGCTCGTGTCGAGGCCGACGCGGGAGATCGTGCCGAGGCGGGCCGTCAAGGCGATGAGCAGGCCGGACAGCTGGCTTCCGATGTCGCGGGATCTTGGCCACCATGCGCCGTCGAACGTCCCCGTGCGCCTGGAGGTCGTCTCCAACCGCAGCACCGCGGTGCCCGGACGCACCGGCTCACTGCTGGTGTCCGCCAGGAGCTGGACGGGGTCCATGACGACTCACTTCCCTTGTGTGCGGGCCCAGGCCCAGGACCGGAGTCGCCCACGGCCTCCGCCGTCATGGCTCCGTCGATCACCCGCTCCGCTCGTCGCGGCGCGACCCGGAACCTGCTCAGGAGCTGATGGCGCCGGTCCCCGTACAGCCGGCAGCGAGCGGCTGAAGCGGAACGCCGCGATGCGCTCGTCGTGCTGGTTGTTGAGCCGATGGATCAGGAACGCGCCCAGAGCGACCATCGCCACGATCACCACTACGGTCACGAAGGTCTCCATGGCCGTCACACCTCCTTCGCCGGACGCGGCGTCGCAAGAGCGACCGCCGATGTGCCGATTACCGGAGCAACCACTGCCGGGATCCGGGGAGTTGAGGGCAGGCCACCGGCCTCATGGCCTCCTTCGGAGTCCCAGACCGCCTCCACGGCCCGGTCGGTCTCCGTCACTGTGCCGAGGTGCGCCGCCTCCGCCATCAGTTCGCTGGCGGTCGACGTACGTATCGGATCGCTCGCGGCGGCGAGCAGCCAGGCCGCCGCGACGGGATTCGTCTGCGGAGGGATCACCAGCAGGTCCCAGCGGCCCACGCGGTAGGAGAGCAGCAGCATCTGGTGCGGGTCCTGCTGGGCCATGAACGAGCCGACCTTCACCACATGGCCCGCGACGGGCACTTTGCGTGGGACGGTCGGCCAGTGTGCGGGATTCACCGTGACCCTGGTGATCCGCCCCCACAGAGAATCGAGTACGGCGGTCAGTGCGGGAAGTTCCGCCCCGAGGTCGCGGGAGCGGGGCCACCAGGCGCCGTCCAGCAGAGCCGGTGCGGAACCGGCGGGAGCCAGCGACATACGCAGAGCTGGAGGAGAAGGCCGGTCTTCGAGTGTCGGCGCGTACGAAACGGTCGCAGTCATGATGCGAACCCTGCTCCGGGCGGTCGGAACCGGCCCCGGGGTAGTCAATCGCCGAAAACGACACGAGCATGGAGGCCGGTGCGCGAAGTACTCTCGGTAACCCCAGCCTACTCCTCCGACAAGCCTCACGGACTGCTGTGCCCGGGCGCAGCGGCGGAGGCGGGCGGCTACGCGTCGATGACGAGCCCCTTCGCCTCAAGGACGGCGGCGAGGTTGCTGACCTCGATGACGCTCTTCCCGGAGCGGTAGGCCGCGATGTAGGCGTCCTCGGCCTCGACCCGTTCCTGGGACTTGCGCACGACGTCCGCCAGGTCGTCGCGCCGTACCACCACCACGCCGTCGGCGTCGGCGCGCACGACGTCGCCGGGATGGACGATCTCGCCGCCGATCAGCACCGGTTCGGCCATCGGCCCCACGGTCTCCTTGACGGTGCCCTTCATACAGACGCTGTACGAGAAGACCGGGAAGCCGAGTTCGCGGAGTTCCCGGGTGTCCCGGACGCCGGTGTCGGTGACCAGGCCGCCCAGGCCCTTGGCGACACACGCGTTGGCCAGTACGTCGCCGAAGGAGCCCGCCTCGGCGTACTCGCCGGCGGAGACCACGATGACGTCACCGGGCCGGGCGTGGGCGATGGCGACCTGCAACATGATGTTGTCGCGGGGAGCGCAGCGCACGGTGAACGCGGGGCCGCACAGCGACATCGCGGGGTCGACCGGCTTGATGGTCGAGTCGAGGGCACCCAGGCGGCCCTGCGCCTCGTGGATCGTGGCGGCGGAGTACTTGCTCAACTGCTCGACCAGGTCCGGGTCGGGCCGGTCGAACTTCGTGTTGACGCGGATCATGACGCTCCTTCGGGTCTTCAGGAGGGGCGGGCAGGAATTCAGGAGGGATCGGCCGGGGACAGGTCCGCGCAGGCGCGGCCGATGCGCTCGCAGGCCTCGGTGAGGACATCGGTGGAGGTCGCGAAGGAGATCCGGAAGTAGCCCGGTGATCCGTACGCGGCACCGTGGATGACCGCCACCTGCTGCGACTCCAGCAGATGGCGGGCGAAGTCCTCGTCCGAGCCGATCACTTCACCCGTCGGAGTCCGCTTGCCCAGTACGCCCGTGCAGTTCACGAAGGCGTAGAAGCCGCCGTTGGGCGGGGTGCACGACAGACCGGGGATGTCGTCGACCAGCTTCACGGTCACGTCGCGACGGCCGCGGTAGACGGCCACACACTCGCGTACGAAATCCTGGTCGCCGGTGAGGGCGGCGGCAGCCGCGGCCTGGCTGATGGACGACGGGCAGGACGAGATCTGCGACTGCAGGGTGTTGACGGCGGCCACCAGCGAGGCGGAGCCGGCGCCGTAGCCGATCCGCCAGCCGGTCATCGCGTACGACTTGGAGACACCGTTGGTGAGGAACACCCGGTCGGTCAGGCGAGGTTCGACAGCGGCGAGGCTGGGGACCCGGCCCGGCTCGAACCAGATCTCGTCGTAGATCTCGTCGGTCAGCACCTGGACGTGCGGGTGCGCGAGCAGCACATCGGCCAGGGCGCGGAGTTCGTCGACCGTGTACGCGGCTCCGGTGGGGTTGCCGGGGGCGTTGAGGATCACCCAGCGGGTCCGGTCGGTGATCGCCGACTCCAGCCGTTGCGGAGTCAGCTTGAAGCCCTCCTCCTCCGGGCAGGGCACGACGACCGGTGTGCCGTCGTTGGCGAGGACCATGTCGGGATACGACACCCAGTACGGAGCGGGGACGATCACCTCGTCGCCCGTGTCCAGCGTGGCCATCAGCGCGAGGAAGATGACCTGCTTCGCCCCTCCGCCGACAGCGATCCGGTCGGCGGAGTAGCGCAGTCCGTGCCGCTGCTCCAGCTTCTGGGCGATGGCGGCCCGCAGTTGGGGGGTGCCGTTGACCGGGGTGTACTTGGTGTCGCCCCGCCGGATCGCCTCGACGGCGGCTGCCTTCACATGCTCGGGGGTGTCGAAGTCGGGCTCGCCGACAGTCAGGTCGAGGATGGCGAGTCCCTGTGCCTTCAGTTCGCGGACGCGCTGGGCCGCCGCGGTGCTCGCCGAGGGCTTGATGCGCTGGACGCGCAGGGCGGTCGTGGAGCTCGTTGCCGTCGTCATGTCAGTCGGTCCGCCTCTCGAAGTTCAGGCCACCCGGCACCTGGAACGTCGGCAGGATCTCGACATGGCCGATGTTCACGTGGCGCGGCGAGCCGACGGCGAACTCGATGGCGTCCGCGATGTCCTCCGGCTTGAGCGACTCGTAGCCGTCGTAGAACTGCTTCTGGGCCTCCTCCATGTCGCCGAGGAGCCGGCCGAAGATCTCCGTCTCCACCCGGCCGGGGCAGATCTCGGTCACGCGGATCCGGCGGCCGTAGCCGTCGACGCGCAGCTGCCGGGAGAGGGTGTGCACGGCCGCCTTGGTGGCGTGGTAGACGGTGTTCCCGCCGAAGTTGTAGACGCCGGCGATCGAGCTGATGTTGACGATGTGCCCGAGGTCGCGCTCGACCATCCCGGGCATGATCAGGCGGACGAGGTGCAGTACGGCCTGGAGGTTGACCGCGATCTGCTCGTCCACGGCGAACTCGTCGGCGGAGAGGATGTTCCCGGTGCGGGAGACCCCGGCGTTGTTGACCAGGACGTCGACCTCGATGCCCCGCAGGGTCTCGGCGAGGGCGGCGGTGTCGGTGATGTCGACGGCGTGCGGGATGCAGCCCGTACGCCGGGCGAGGTCTTCGAGGCGTTCGGCGTTACGGGCGACGGCGTGGACTTCGAGCCCCTGCTTGGTCAGCCGCTCGACGACCACCGCTCCGATTCCGGTGGAGGCTCCTGTCACCAGGGCGGTGTTGTAGTCGGAAAAGGGCATGTGGATGCACTCCTAGAGATCCTGGAGAGAGGTGGGGGGTGAAAGAGAGTGGGGGGTGAGGGCGTTCCGCCGGGCTACGCGTCGCGCAGCGGCAGGTGGGCCCTGTCCTTGACCCGGGACACGGCGATGAGCGTGCCGATCGAGGTGACGACCGCGTAGAAGGCGGGCATGTTGACGTTGCCCGTCTTGTCGATGAGGTAGGTCATCAGCAGGGGAGCGGTACCGCCGAAGAGGGCGGCCGAGACGTTGTAGCCGAGCCCGTAGGCGGAGTAGCGCACGCGGGTGGGGAAGAGCTCGACGAGCATGACGTGGATGACGCCGGTGTGGCCGGCGAAGATGACCGCCATGATGCAGGCGCCCAGGATGGCGAGCGGGACGCTGCCGGTGCCGATGAGCAGGTAACAGGGAATGCCGGCGATGGCCATGGCGACGGCGGCGCCCGCGAGGACCTTCTTGCGGCCGATGCGGTCGGAGAGGCTGCCCATGTACGGGATGGCGATCGAGATGGCCACCAGGCTGGTCGCGGTGACGAGCAGACCCTGCACCTTGCTGAAGTCGAGCTCGGTGTTCATGAAGGTCGGCATGTAGCTGAACAGGACGTAGTAGCCGGAGCCGTTCATGAGCGGGATGAACAGGGCGAGCAGCATGGCCCGGCGGTGCTCGGGGGAGGAGAAGGCCTCCTTGAGCGGGTTCTTCGACAGGCCGCCGGTCTCCTTCAGGCGGGTGAAGTTGGGGGTGTCGCTGATCCGCTTGCGGATGTAGATGCCGGTGATGCCGAGCGGCACGGCGAGCAGGAACGGGATGCGCCAGCCCCACGACTCCATACGGTCCTGGCCGAGGCCGCTGGTCATGGCGGCGGCGATCAGGGTGCCGGTGAGCAGGGAGAGGAAGGAGGCGATCTGGGCGTAGCTCGTGTAGAGGCCGCGCTTGCCCTCGGGGGCGTGCTCGGCGAGGAAGCTCATCGCGCCGGAGGCCTCGCCGCCGACCGAGAAGCCCTGCGCGACACGCAGCAGGATCAGCAGCGCCGGGGCCGCGATGCCGATGCTCGCGTACGTCGGCAGGATGCCGATCGCCGCGGTCGCGACGCTGATCAGCATGATGACGAAGACGAGCATCCGCTGGCGGCCTATGCGGTCGCCGAGGTGGCCGCAGATGATCCCGCCGAGCGGGCGGAAAAAGAACGAGACGGCGTAGCCGAGGAAGACGAACTGGACGGCGGTCGCGTTGTCCGCGTTCGGGAAGAACACGACGGCCAGGGTGCCCGCCATGAAGCCGAAGATCCCGTTGTCGTAGAGCTCGGCGAAGATACCCACGCACCCGGCGAGGGTGACTTTTCGCGCGGTTTTCGGATCGACGGTGTTCGGCACCGGCTGAGCGGCCACGGTACTCATGACGTTCTCCTGTCTGCAGGCAGGTTACGGGGAGACGGGGACGGTGCGTGCGGGGCTCGAGGGGATGCGCAGGGCGTCGAAGACGGTGCGCACCCGGTTCTGGAGGGCGTGGACGGCGTTTCGCTGGGAGCGGTGGGCGGCCACCGCCTCGGCGACGGTCCGGCGCCGGAAACGGACGGTCTGGCCCGGTCCGACCTGGCCGAGCGAGGACAGGCCGGTCGCGGTCACGACGGCCAGTACCGGATAGCCGGCGGTGACGCCGCGGCCACGGTGCAGGACGAGCAGCTCGTCGCCCGCGGGGACCTCGACGGCGCCGACGGGGACGCCGCGCGAGAGCACCTCGCCGGTTGCCACGCGCCGGGGCACGTCACCGGCCATCCGCAGTCCGATGTGGTTGCTCTGCGGGCTCACGGTGAACTCCGACCGGAACAGCCGGTCCGCCGTGTCACCGAACTCGGCGAGGTCGGGGCCGTCGGTCACGTCGATCGTCCAGGGCGTCGGCAGGCGCGGCACCGGTGCCCGCAGCCGGAACAGCGGGATGCGGTACTCCGGGTGGTCCACGGGCGGGCAGTGCCGCTGAAGACCGAGCTCGTCCCCGTCCCGCAGCGAGCGGCCGAAGCCGAGGATCGTGTCGGGGGCGCAACTGCCTTGTAGGTAAGGGGTGTCGAACGAACCCAGCACGGCCAGGTAGACCCGGATGCCGCTCCGGATCCCGCTGATGCGGATCGTCTCGCCGGACCGCACGGAGAGGGGCTCCCACCGCGGTCGTACGACACCGTCGACGGTCAGGTCCGCGGGCGCGCCGGTCACCGCGACGAGTACGTCGGTCGACGGAGTGCAGCTGAAGTCAAGGGCGGTGATCTCCAGCAGCGGCGCGCCCTCGTCGTTGCCGCAGAGCACGTTGGCGACGCGGGCGGAGTGCTGGTCGAGCGCGCCGTTCACCGGCAGGCCGTAGCGGGAGCGCCCGAACCGGCCCAGATCCTGCACGGTCGCCATACCGGCCCGGAGGATGTTCAGGGTGTCAGCCATGCGACACCGCCAGGGAGCGGCCCGCGTGGTCGTCCCACTGCTCGGGTGTGATGGGTACGAAGCGGAAGGTGTCGCCGGGCCGGTACGCGGTCAGCGGGTCGGCGTCGAGGTCCTCCAGGACGCGCAGGGGCGTGCGGCCGAGCAGCGGCCAGCCGCCGGGCGACGGCATCGGGCAGATCACGGCCTGCCGCCCGGCCACCGCGACCGAGCCGGGCAGCACCCGGATGCGGGGCGAGGACAGCCGCGGTACGGGCCGGGGGAACGCCGGGCCGTCCATCATCGGGGCGCCGGCCGGTGCGCCGAGACAGCGGACGGTGAGGTCCGCGGCGGAGTGCAGCTCCACGACCTCCCGCTCGCTCAGCCCCAACTGGTCGGCGACGACGGGAAGATCGGGGCCGAACTCGCCGCCGTAGACCACCGGGACGACGAAACGCCGGGCCGCGGGCGGCGTCACCGGACCCTCGCCGAGCCGGTCCGCCTCGTGCCGCAGCACACGCCGTACCGTGTCGTGATCGGTGTCGGCGCAGTCGAACTCGACGAGCAGCGAGTCGTAGGTGGGCACGATGCCGTGCACCCCGGCCAGCCGCACCGCGTCGAAGGCGTCGGCGAGGGCGTGCACGGTCCGCCAGGCACGCTCGGCGTCCATGCCGACGGCCTTGGCCACGACGCCCGAATCACCGCAGTCCACGATCACGACGCTGCCGCGCGCGGTGTCGGCGCCGTCCACGACGCCCGTGCCGCTGTCCATGTCAGGCGGCCTTTCCGTCGAGTACGTCGGCCAGGGCCGTGATCTCGACGTCGGCGGCGAGCAGGTCCTGGCGCACGCGGTGGGCCAGGGAGATCGCGCCCGGGGTGTCTCCGTGCAGCAGCACGGTGTCGCAGTCGACGGGGATGTCACGCCCGTCGACGCTGCGTATGACGCCCTCGGTCACCATGCGGATCGTCCGCTCGGCGATCTCCTTCTCCTCGTGGATGACCGCGCCGGGCTCGCTCCGCGGCACCAGCGTGCCGTCGTCGCGATAGGCCCGGTCGGCGATCCCGACGATGCCCACCCGCAGACCGCGGGCGCGTGCGGCGTCGGCGAGCTCGCCGTCCTGGGCCAGCACGATCAGCGACGGGTCGAGGGAGGCGACCGCGTCCGCGACGGCCGCCGCGTAGTCGGGCCGGGTCGCGACCAGGTTGCCCAGCCGGCCGTGCGGCGCCACATGCCGAAGCCCGGTGCCGTTCGACACGGCGAACGCCTGGAGCGCCCCGACCTGGTAGAGCACGTCGGTGCGGACCTCGTCCGGTGTCACGTCCATCGCACGGCGGCCGAACCCGACGAGATCGGGAAAGCTGGGGTGGGCGCCCACGGCCACGCCGCGCCGCACGCAGTGGCGGACGGTGGAGTCCATGATCCGTGGATCGCCCGCGTGGAATCCGCAGGCGATGTTGGCCGATGTCAGCACATCGAGGAGGGCCTCGTCGTCGCCCATCGTGTAGGCGCCGAACCCCTCGCCGAGGTCGGCCACGAGATCAACCCTGTGCGTCATGACATCCTCCGGACAGAAGAAGAAAACGGCGGCGCCGCATTGCCGATCCGGCGCTCTCCGGGCAGCGTCTGTACGCTGCCTGAAAAGAGGGATTAACGGGGCCGTTACATTTCCTGCGAGATATGCGAGCCGTTCGCTCGAGCGACCTGGAAATCGCGTTTCGGTGAACGTAGTCCGAACGAGAGGAGGCGGCAAATACCCGTTGTGCGTGACGTAATCACCGTTGGGTATGACGTCGAGCACACGCGCCAAGGGTCGTCCGGCGGCCCCGCGCCTACCATGAGGCTCCGCCCCCGCTGGAAGGCCGCACATGGACACCAGGCGTCTCTACTCGTTCGTAAAGATCGTGGATGCCGGGAGCATCACGCGCGCGGCGGACATCCTGCACATCGCGCAGCCCGCACTCAGCCAGCAGCTGTCGGCGCTGGAGGCCCAGTTCAAGCAGCAGCTGTTGATCCGCAGCAAACGAGGGGTTGCCCCGACGGAAGCGGGCCGCGCGCTGTACCGGCACGCGCAGCTCATCCTGCGCCAGATCGACCTCGCCCACGCGGCGGTCGACATCTCCGGACGGGCGCCCGCGGGCAGCGTCTCGGTGGGCCTCGCCCCCTACAGCATGGGCGCGGCCCTCGCGCTGCCCCTGCTCAGGAGCGTGCGCGAGCGCTACCCCGACATCCTGCTGCACATCAACGAGAACTTCGGCGGGGTGATCAGCGAGGCGATCATGACCGGCCGGATGGACATGGCGTTCATCTACGGGGCCGGGCCGCTGCGGGGCGTGCAGTTCGAGCCGCTGCGCACCGAGGACCTGTTCCTGATCGCCGCGCCGGGCGGGGCGGTGCCCTCCGGAGACGGCGACGTCTCCCTCGAAGAGCTGGCCGGCGTCCCGCTGCTGCTTCCCAGCCGCATCCACACCATCAGACAGGTCGTCGACGCCGCGTTCCAGCACGCCTCCCTCGAACCGAGGGTGGTCGGCGAGATCGAGTCGGTCCTGACCCTGATCAGCGCGGTGGGCGCGGACGTCGGGGCGACGGTCCTGCCCTGGTCCGCGGCGCGCGCCACCCTCGACGTACAGAATCTGGTGGTACGCCGGATCGTCAATCCGGCGATCACGGTGAAACTGTCGCTGTGCACCTCCGACCATCAGCCGCTCTCGGAACCCGCGCACGCCGTGCACGACCTCTTCCATGAATTGATCACGGAATTCGGTGAGGATGTCGCCTTCGGAGACGCGGAGATGGAGTCTTCGGCGTCGTCGGATTCTTCGGGGGTGTCGAAGTAATGCATCCCGATTTTCTATGACGTCACGCAAATTGGCTATTTGTTGCTCTGGTATGTGCTGACTAGCGTCTTCACGAATCGAATCGAGTCAAATCGATGTCACTGATTTCGTGAAACGCGGATCAAGTACGGGAGAAACAGATGAAGCAGCGTGTGCTCACCACCCGGGCCGCCCTCCCCGGCGGGGGAATCGCCCGCCTGGCGTCCCACGCGGAGGTCGTGGCGTGGCCGGGGACGAGCAAGCCCGAGCCAAGGGATCTGGCGGAACTGGCGAAGGGCGCGAGCGCCGTCCTGGCCCTGGGCAACGACCGGGTGGACGCCGCCCTGCTGGACGCGGCCGGACCCACGTTGCATGTCGTCGCGCTGGCGAGCATGGGCTACGACGCGGTCGACCGGGAGGCGGCGGCCGAACGCGGCGTCGTGGTCACCCACACCCCCGGAGTTCTCGCCGAGACCACCGCCGACCTCACGTTCGCGCTCATCCTCATGGCCCGCAGGCGCCTCGGCGCCGCCCGCGACTCGCTCGTCGCCGGCCAGTGGGGTCTGTTCCGGATGGACGACTACCTGGGCCTGGACGTGCACGGCGCCACGCTCGGCCTGATCGGCTACGGCCAGATCGGACGAGCCGTGGCGCGCCGCTCCCAGGGCTTCGGGATGCGGGTCATCCACCACGACCCTTACGCGCCCGACGACGCCCTCTCCACATCGGTGGACCTGCCCACGCTGCTCGCCGAGGCCGACGTGGTCTCGCTGCACGTCCCGCTCACCCCGCAGACGCGGCACCTCATCGGCGCCGCCGAACTGGCCGCCATGAAGCCCACCGCCACCCTCGTCAGCACCTCGCGCGGTGGTGTCGTGGACGAGGACGCCCTGCTGCGGGCCCTGCGCGACGGCGTCATCCACTCGGCGGGTCTGGACGTCTTCGAGCGCGAACCCATGGGCCAGGAACTCTCCCCGCTGGTCGCCGAGCCCCACGCGGTCACGCTTCCGCACATCGGCTCCGCGACCGAGGCCACGCGGGCCGCGATGGTGGACCTCGCCGTGGACAACATCCAGGACGTACTCGCCGGAGGCCCGGCACGCACACCGATCCCGGGCGGCGCGGCCACCCCGGGACACGACAGGGCCCCGCGCCCGGTGGGCGGGCGCGGGGCCAGGTGACGCGGGCGGGCCGCAGCCGCGGCCCGCGGGTGGGTCGGAGCGCGGCGGCTGCGCTGTGCAGGTTCTTGGCCGCCAGCGCGAGTCCCTCGGTCTGGGAGTAGGCCGCGTCCTCGTGCTCGATGTTCACGGCCATGTCCGGGTCGATCTCCGCGAGGGCACGCAGGAACTCGGTCCAGTAGGGGACGTCGTTGCCGTTGCCGACGGCGACGAACTTCCACGCCGGGTTCTTGGGCCAGGCGTTGCACCAGAAGCCGTAGCCGGTGGGCACCTTGTCGGGCGCGTCGGCGGGCACGCGCGTGAACGACGTGTCCAGTACGCCACGGATGTCGGCGCCGGCGCAGAGCGTGGCGTCCTTCGCGGCGGCGTGGAACACCAGCGGGCCCAGCCACTTGATGGAGGCGACGATGTCCATGCCCTGCCACATCAGGTGGGAGGGGTCCATCTCCGCGCCGACGTTCGTCAGGCCGCCCGCGTCGACGAGGCGCTTGAGGGTGACGGGGGAGAACACCACCAGCACACCGCGCGACTGGTCAGCGCCGGTGTCCTCAAGGAGGGCGAGGTGACAGGGCTCGGCGCGCTGGGCCTGCTCAGCTCACGTGACGCCAACAAGGCCGTGGCCGAGCTGTCCATGGGACAGCAGCGCCGACTCGACCTCGCCCTGGCCCTCGCCGCCCGCCCACACGTCCTGCTGCTGGACGAGCCCACCAACCACCTGTCCATCGCCCTGGTCGACGAACTCACCCAGGCTCTCCACACCACCGAAGCGGCCATCGTCCTCGCCACCCACGACCGCCAGATGCAACGCGACATCCACACCTGGCCGCACCTGTCGCTGACCCTCCCCGTTGAGGCTGTTCGCGTGTAGGAGCGGCCGACGGAGTACGGGAACCTGACAGCCCAGTTGCCCTGACACAGGCAACGGCACGGCGCAGACCGGTCCTGGTGACCGGTCTGCGCCGACTCCTCGGTGGTACGTCGGTGGTACCTCGGGGGTACGTCAGACGCGGTCGGCCGCGATCAGCAGGTACTGGAAGCTGCCGTTCTTGTACGCGGTCAGGAACGTGTCCTCGATGCCCGTGACCAGGTGGTCGGCCTGCTTGCGGAGTTCCCAGTAGGGGAGGGCGTCGGCGGTCAGGTCCTGTACGTGGACGGGCACCAGCCGGTTCCGGGCCATCGCGCGGAAGTACTCCGACCGTGGGTGGATGTCGCAGATGTAGTGGGCGTTGATCAGGGACACCTCGCGGGAGGCCCGCCCGTACGCGTCGTTGTAGCAGCCGGTGATCGTCACATAGCGTCCACCGCGGCGCAGCAGCCGGGCGTGCTCGGCGAACAGCAGGTCCAGTTCCACGTACATGGTGGACTCGTTGTTCCAGGACGCCGCGTACGCGCCCGACGGGAAGCCGGTGTCCAGCATGTTCCGGTGGTGATAGGCGACCTTGTCGTCGATGCCCCGCTTACGGGCCTGCGCGTTGGCGAACTCGGCCTGCTTGGCGGAGATGGTGACTCCGTCGGCGTGGCAGTCGTACCGCAGGTTCGCCACGACACTGCCGCCGCCGCGTCCGCAGCCGGCGTCGAAGACACGGTCGTCGGGGGAGAGAGGGCCGAGGTGGCTGGAGAGGAGAACGGCCTGTTCCTGCTCCAGACGGTGCAGTTCGGCGGTGAGCCGCTCCCGGTGCAGGTCGGGGTCGGTCTCGTCGAGCACGGACCGGTCGGCGGCGCCGATGCCGTAATGATGGTGGTACAGGTCGTCGATCCTGCCGAGTTCGAGGTTGACCGGGTTCTCCTCGGCGTTCCAGTAGTCCGCGACGCGGGTCTGGTACGTGGACTGGGTCGGCACCGGGGCTGTCGTGATGGAGGCGTGGGGGGCGGTGGTCAACGGTGACTCCTCATGCTGGTGCGTGTGACGATGTGTCAGTTCAGTGCGCTTCACCAGTAGTTGGGCAAGTGGTAGCGGTGGGTGTTGGTGGCGTGCCACTCGTGGTTGCCGGCCACCCAGTCGGACAGTCCCTGTGCGTAGCGCTCGACCAGGGGGGAGGTGGCGGACAGGAGCGCCGACTCCTCCTCGAACGCCGCCATGACCTTGTTGTGGATCTCGACCGCCTTGAGATAGGCGGCCTTCAGACCGCGCTTCTCGTTCGCGGCGATGACCTGGGGCAGATTCAGATGTGTCGGATCGCTGGCCAGCTCCTTGGTGAAGGAGTACAGGTCGTTGACGATCGTGGTGGCGTTGCACGCGAGGGCGGTGATCCGCTGGATCTCGGGTCGCGCGTACACGGCTTCGGGCAGTTCGTAGCCGTCCACGGCGTCGACGATCGACAGACAGGGCCGGAAGTTGTTGAACTGCCGCATCACCAGGTACTCCCACACCTTCGGCACGTACCGGATCTCCGACCAGGCGGCCTCGCCCAGGTAGCCCAGATGCAGCCGGGCGATGTCGTGCACGAACCTGTCGGTCTGACTGGGAGTGGCGAGGACGGCGTAGTCCCGCAGCGCGAAGTGGTACGAGCGCAGCGGCCCGTCGGCCCGTACGCCGCGGCGCCACTCCTCCTCCAGCTCGGGAGTGCCGTGGTAGGGATCGAGTGCCGCCTGCGCCATGATCAGCCGGCCGCCCAGCCCGCGTGGTGAGCCGCCCTTGCCCTCGTCCTCCTCGCAGTAGAGGTTGTCGACGAGGTTCTCGGCGAGGAGCAACTTGCCTGCCGAGGTGAGGCGTTCGAGGTCGGCCGCGCAGGGATGCTGGAGGACGACGGCCCGGCCGAACTGGAAGCCCGAGAAGTCCCCCTTCCACGCCGCCGGGAACAGATCCAGCCCGTGCGCCCACTCCTCCAGTCTGCGGTCGACCTCGGCGGCCTTGGCCGGGTCGGCGGGGGCGACGGGCCGGTACCGCAGCCCGGGGATCGCCCCGCCCCGCCGGGGCGGGCGGGCGAGGCTCGGCGGACCGGGCAGCCGCGACGGCGAACCGGAAGCCGGCGGTGTGCTCATTCCGCGGTCCGCCCGACCTGGACGTTCTCCAGGATCCCCGCGGCATCGGGCACGAGGATGGCCATCGAGTAGTAGGCGGTGACGAGGTAGCTCATGATCGCGGTGGTGTCGATGCCCATGAACCGCACGTTCAGACCGGGCTCGAACTCCTCGGGAATGCCGGTCTGGTGGAGACCGACGACGCCCTGGTCCTTCTCTCCGGTGCGCAGCGCGATGATGCTGCTGGTGTGCTGCGGACTGATCGGGATCTTGCCGCACGGAAAGAACGGAACACCCCGCCAGGAGGGCACCTCATGGCCCTCGACGTTCACCGTGCCGGGCACCAGGCCCCGCCGGTTGCACTGCCGGAAGAAGGCGGCGATCGCCTTCGGATGGGCCAGGAACAGCCGGGTCTTGCGGCGCATCGACAGCAGCTCGTCGAGGTCGTCGGGTGTGGGGGCACCGGAGTACGTGCTGACGCGCTGGCTGTAGTCCACGTTGTGCAGCAGACCGAACTCGCGGTTGTTGACGAGCTCCCACTCCTGGCGCTCGCGGATCTCCTCGACGGTCAGGCGCAGTTGCTGCTCGGTCTGGTCCATCGGGTGGTTGTAGAGGTCGGCGACCCTGGTGTGGACGCGCAGCACGGTCTGGGTCAGGGACAGTTCGTACTCGCGAGGCACGAGGTCGTAGTCGACGAAGCCGCCGGCGAGGACCGGCTCGCCCACATGACCCGCCTGTACGGGGACATCGGCCTCGCCCTTGCGGTTCATGGGTTTGCTCTGCTGCTCCGCGAACGCGGCCAGCTGGGCGGCGAGGGACGGGGTACGGTCCACGAACTGCCTCAGGGAGTCCCAGTTGAGGGCCAGGACCACGCCCGCGGTCTCGGCCCGCACCGAGTTGAGCCACAGGGGGTCGGCCTGGCCGATCGCCTCGTCCCCCATTCCGTCGCCGTCCGTGATGACGCCGGTGACCTCCTCCTCGCCGTACTTTCCGATGGTGTAGCGGGTGAACCGGCCGTGGACGACCAGGTAGGCCTCCGTGACGGGCTGCCCGGCGTCGAAGATGATCTGGCCGGCGCGCACCTCCCGCACCCGGAACCGGGAGGAGATCTCCTTGAGGGCCGCGGTGTCGGAGTAGCCGCGCAGGGCGGGCAGTTCGGTCAGCGTCTCGGGGATGACCTTGATGTCGTCCGCGCCGTTCTGCTCGAACTGCACCCGGCCCCGGCCGACGCGGAGTTGGAGTCGCCGGTTCACCCGGTAGGTGCCGCCCTTGATGTCCACCCACGGCAGCATCTTGAGCAGCCACCGTGAGGTGATGGCCTGCATCTGTGGTTCGGACTTGGTGGTGGTGGCGAGCTGACGCGCCGCCTGGGTGCCGAGGCTGGTGAAGCGTTGTTCGTCGGTGGGCCCGGCGGCGCTTTCGGGCGAGCTTTCCGGGGCAGACACATTTCCTCCCAAGGCATGAGCGGACGTGAGGGGACGCGCACGAACATGGCTGAACAGGGTGGTGTCGGGGGCATCGGGACTCGGGAAGGGTGCGGGCGGCTCGGACCTGACGCGCTGTCAGGGAGGCCGGGTGGGGGAACGCCCGGTCGGCACCCTCGTGTTGGTCCGGGCAACTTGGCAGCACGCGCTGCATGTCAAAGCCAAACAGCCCCGGCCGCCACTCGGGAACCGCGCGAAAGGGGCGTGTTCACGCCCCGACGACGCCACCCCACGGTCCGAAGCAGCCCCTCGACGAGCGCGCACCCCCACGCCGGTCGAGTGCTCCCTCCCACCGGCGCGGAGGGCGCACACATGCCTCGAAGCCTCTACGGACGCTCCGCGCCACCGTGGTCCGTGATCGTGACTGTGTCCGTGTCCGTGTCCGTGTCCGTGTCCGTGCCCGATTCCGCGTTCACCGCGGACCGGCTTCTGCTCAGGTCGGTCGGGGATCTACGTGGATCTTGGGACCGGGCCCGGCATGGGTCGGTCGGACGCCGGCCAGGACGTCACCGACCTTATCCAGGCCGACGGTCGCGGCGACGAGGGGGCCGGGGTCGACGGATCCCTCGGCGTAGGCGCGGATGGTGGCGTCGAGGCCGGGGGAGGCGGACAGGATGCCGACCGCCGTGACGTCCTTGAGGGCGAGGGTGCGGGTGTCGATCCGGCTCGGTTCACCGGACAGTCCCACGTACACGACGCGGCCGGCCGGCTCGACCGACTCCAGGGCCAAGCCGGGCAGATGGACGGCGTTGGAGGCGTCGATCACCGCGTCGAACGGCAGGTCCGGGACGGAGTTCTCCGTCCAAATGTGTGCGAAGCCCAGCGTGCGGGCGAAGGAGAGCGACTCTTCGGTGCGGCCCATCAGATGCACCTCCGCACCGGCGGCGCGGGCGAACATCGCGACCAGCAGCCCTATGGTCCCCGGACCGAGCACCAACGCCCGGTCACCGGGCCGCAGTTCGGCGGCCTGTGCGGCGCGCAGGGCGTTGCCGCCCGGCTCCACCAGCGCGCCGAGTACGGGACCGACGGAGTCGGGCAGAGCATGCAACGAGGAGGCAGGTACCGCGAGTTGCTCCGCCAGAGCGCCCGGCCGCTGTCCGCGTATGCCGACCTCCTGCCGCTGCTCGCACACGTGCTGATGACCCCGACGGCAACGCCGGCAGTGGCCGCAGCCCAGCATGGTGTCACCCATGACCCGCCTGCCGATCCAGGCGGGATCGACGCCGTCGCCGACCGCGGCCACGCGACCGGCCCACTCGTGGCCGATCCGCGTCGGGTAGGTGGAGTGGCCCTGGTGGAGGTAGGCCATCGCGCCGGTGAAGAACTCCACGTCGGTGCCGCACACACCGACCCGCTCGACATCGACGACGACCTCGCCGGGAACGGCCACCGGCACCGGAACCTCCTGGACCGCACACTTCCCGGGCCCGGTCAGTACGAAGGCACGCATGAGGGACACGAGGTCAGTCTCCAATGGTGGGGCGGTGAGGCATAGGAGGGGGAGATGGTGGATGACCGGGCCCGGCTTGGACAGTCGACCCCGGTGGTGGGTCGGTCACCGGTGCGGCTCTCCCAGAGGCCCGAGTACGGCACGAATCTCGTCGAGGGCGCCGACCAGGGTCTCCAGGGGTGTCCGGTACGCCAGTGCGCTGATGCTCAGAGCGCCGGAGGGGGCGGTCGGCGAGGTCGCGTACACCGGCAGGGAGAGACAGTTGACACCGGTCTCGTTCTCCTGGTCGTCGACGCCGTAGCCCCGCTCGCGCGTGATCCGCAGTTCGCGGTGCAGGGCGGCGGCCGAGCACAGGGTCCGCGGAGTGCGGGGCACCAGTGGCGTCGAGCCGATCCAGGCCTCGACGTCGTCGAGCGTGTCCAACTGCTGGGCGAGCAGCAGCTTTCCGACGGCGGTGGTGTGCGCGGGATTACGGCCACCCACCGTCGAGGTCAGCCGGACGGCTCCGGTGGGCGGGTCGACCTTGGCGCGGTAGACGACCTCGCGGCCGTCCAGGACCGCGTAGTGCGAGGTCTCGCCGAACCGGTGGGCCAGTGCTTCCAACGCCGGACGGATACGTACGTGCTCGGGGCGGGCCTCGTGGTGGGCGAAGGCCATCCGGAGGAACTCGTCGCCGAGCACATAGCGACCGCGGACGTCCTGGTCGGCCAGACCGGCCCGGCGGAGGGCACCGAGCGCCCGGTGCACGGTCGGCTTGGGACTGCCGATCACCCGTGTCAGCTCCTCAAGACCCACCCCGTCGGGAAACCGGGCGAGTTCCTTGAGGACGGCGAGCACCCGGTCCGATCCCACAAGTCGGCTGCTCTCGGCGCCTGTTGAGCCGTCCGCGCCGAGGTCTGTCGATCCTTCGAACGCCTGCGTATGCTTCATGGCGTTCCAAAGATTAGACCCCTGTGTCGATTATTGGAAGGAGCTCAATGGTGACGCTCCGCAGCGCCCAGTGGTACGCGGGCCAGGACCGCAACGCCTACATCCACCGGGCGTGGATGCGCCGAGGTGCGCCCGGTGACGCCTTCGACGGCCGCCCCCAGATCGCCATCGCCAACACCGCCTCGGACCTGACCCCCTGCAACGCGCATCTGAACGAGGTGGCGGCATCGGTCCGCAACGGCGTCTACGAGGCGGGCGGCATTCCGCTGGACCTGCCCGTGGTGTCGCTGGGCGAGACACAGGTGCGGCCCACGGCGATGCTCTGGCGCAACATGGCGGCGATGGCCACGGAGGAGATGCTGCGGGCCAACCCCATCGACGGCGTCGTCCTGTTGGGAGGCTGCGACAAGACGATCCCGTCGCTGCTGATGGCCGCCGCCTCGGTGGACCTGCCCGCCGTCGTCGTGCCCGGCGGCCCCATGCTGACCGGCACCTTCCGCGGTACGCCGCTGGGATGCGGCACGGACGTATGGCGGCTGTCGGAGGAGGTCAGGGCAGGCACGCTCTCCCAGGAGCAGTTCACCCGCTCCGAGTCGGCGATGATCCGCAGCCGCGGGCACTGCAACACCATGGGAACCGCCTCCACCATGGCGTTGGTGGCCGAGGCACTCGGCACGGTCGTGCCCGGTGTGGCCGGCACTCCCGCCCCCGACAGCCGGCTGCTGGAGGCCGCGCACGGCACCGGCCGACTGGCGGTGGACATGGTCGCCGCCGACCGGCGGCCGGGCACCTTCCTGACCAAGGCGTCCTTCCACAACGCCATCGTCGCGCTGGCCGCGATCGGCGGCTCGACCAACGCGGTCGTCCATCTCCTGGCGATCGCGGGGAGGTTGGGGATCGACCTGTCCCTCGACGACTTCGACCGCATCGGCTCCAGGGTGCCGGTCCTGGTCGACCTCCAGCCCGCCGGACGCTTCCTCATGGAGGACTTCCACCGCGCCGGAGGCCTCGCCGCCGTCCTGCGCGAGGTCCGCGACCTGCTCGACCCGGACGCCCTCACGGTCACCGGCGAACCGCTCGTGAACCACCTCGACGACGCGCCGATCTGGGACGGCGAGGTCATCCGCACCCGCGCCGAACCGCTTGTCGCCGAGGGCGGCATCGCCGTGCTCCGCGGCAACCTCGCCCCGGACGGCGCGCTCATCAAACCCGCCGCCGCCTCCGCCCACCTGCTGCGCCATCGCGGCCGGGCGGTCGTCTTCGACTCGATCGAGGACTTCCACGCCCGCATCGACGACCCCGACCTCGACGTCGACGCCGACTCGGTCCTCGTGCTGCGCGGCTGCGGCCCCAAGGGATACCCGGGCATGCCCGAGGTCGCGAACATGCCCCTGCCGAAGAAGCTCCTCGAACAGGGCGTCCGCGACATGGTCCGCGTCTGCGACGGCCGCATGAGCGGCACGGCGTACGGCACCGTCGTCCTGCACGTGGCCCCGGAGGCCGCGGCCGGCGGCCCGCTCGCCCTCGCCCGTACGGGGGACCACATCAGCCTCGACGTCCCGGCCCGCCGCATCGACCTCGACGTACCGGCCGACGAACTGGCCCGCAGGACCCCCACCAAGGCCACCGTCACGGGTTTCGCGAGCCCCCGGCGCGGCTGGGAGCGCCTCTACGTCGACCACGTCCTGCAGGCCGACACCGGCGCCGACCTGGACTTCCTCATCGGCTCCAGCGGCTCGGAGGTCAGCCGCGAATCGCACTGACCTATGAAGAACTGCTAGTCGGCCAGGGCCTCGAAGTAGGCCTGCTGCGAGGGGTAGTAGTCGTCGAAGCTCGGCGCCGGAGTGCCGTCGCGTGAGGCGACGAGCATGTCGAGGTAGTACTCCCAGCCCGGTCCGATCTCGCCGATCCCCTTCGTGGTCGTGAGGTGGTGGACGAACTGGAGCTCCGTCGTCCCGGCCGACTCGGACAGTCGCAGTTCCATGCGCCAGTCGCCCGCCTCGTCGGACGTGGAGACGGCGAGGTGCCGCGGCGGCTCGCACGTTTCGATGCGCACCTCGGTCCACGCCTCGCCCTCCTCGAACGCCATCCGGACCCGGATGGTACGACCCGGCGCCGCGTCCCCCTCCCAGGGACCGAACCACCGTGCCGTGCGCTCCGACTCGGTGACGCTCGCCCAGACGTCATCGATGGGCGCCCGGAAGGTACGGGTGAGGATCAGGTCGTTGCCGTCGGCGGTGGGCATGAGCCGGCCGCTGGGTACTGGTTTCATGCGGTGTCCTCCGTACGTTCTCCACGTTCTCCATGTGCTGCCGTGCGACGCATGGACCTCTCACGGCGAGTGCGACGAACCTCCGTCTCAAGGGCGTCCAGCCGCTGATCCCAGCCGCCCGGCGCGCGAATCAGAGCGACCCACTCGGCGACTTCCGCCAGGGGCGCCGCATCGAGCCTGTAGATCCGCCGCCGCCCCACCAACTCGTCCCGAACCAGCCCGCACTCCCGCAACACCCGCAGATGACGACTGACCGCCGGCCGGCTGATGGTGAAACACCGCGCAATCTCCCCCACCGTGAGCGTGGCCCCACGCAGCATGCCGAGGATCTCCCTGCGTACGGGATCCGCTATCGCGTGGGCCACGTCGTCCATGCCTGAAAGCGTAACCCCGTAGTTACGGATTGACCTCCAGTGGGCGTGCCTCGGACGATTCCTTCGGGGCTCTGCGCCCACGCCCGAGGTCCATCTCCCGCCATTCCGGCCGCAAGCCGGTCAGGTTCGTGGCGAGAAAGTACGTGACCCCGCAGGCGACCAGTACCGGCACGAGCCCGACGGCGGCCACCGCTGCCCCGGCGATGAGCCCGCCGATGGGGATGCCGGACCAGGCCAGCGAATCGCCGAGCGCGTTGACCCGGCCCAGTACGGGGCGGGGCACCCGTTCGAAGAAGACGGCACCGATGATCGGGTTGAGGAAGCCCGCGCCGAGCCCGCTCACGGCGAACACGGCCAGCACGACGCCCATCGGCGCGTCGGCGGCGAGGGCCAGAAACCGCGGTGCTCCGGCGAACAGGAACCCGGTGAAGAACACCGCCCGCCGCCGCAGCCGGTGCGCGACCGCTGTGGCCAGCAGGCTCCCGCCGATCGCCGCGACTCCCGCCATGCCGCTCATCAGGCCGATCGCCGTCGGCCCGTTGCCGGATTCCCTGGCCCAGACAGGAACGAGTACCGCACTGAACGCCGCATCCAGCAGGTTGGTGATCCCGACCATGACGATGAGGGCGAGGAGCAGCGGGTCGCCGCGCAGGAAGGTGAAGCCCTCGCCGAACCGTCGCCAGTAGCTCGGCTCCGGCCCTCCGTCCGGCGAGCGGGGTGCCGCGGTTGCGCGTCCCATGTCCCGGGGCAGCGCCACCGCGATGATCACCGATCCGGCCGCGAAACAGGCCGCGTTGACCACAAGCCCCGTCAAGGGGCCGAGCAGAGCCACCAGGGACCCTGCAGCCGCGGGGCCGACCGTGGAGGCGAGCCGCTCGATCACGCCGGACAGGCCCGCGGCCCGCTCCAGCGGTACCCGGCTGCGATCGGCCGCCTCCGGCACCATGACCTCCTTGGCCAGGTCGCCCGGACCACGGGCCGCGCCGATCAGCGCGACCAGGGCCAGCAGCAGGGGAAAGGAGAGCAGGTTCAGGCCGTGGAGGAGGGGAACGACAGCGGCGGCCGTCGCACTGGCCAGGTCGGTGACCCAGGAGACGACGCGCGGGCCCACCCGGTCCACCACCGGCCCGGTGAGCGCCTTGACCACCACGTACGGGGTCATCTCACAGAAGGCGACCAGTCCGGTCTGGGTGGCGCTGCCGGTCGTGACGAGCACGAACCAGGGCAGCGCGATGCCGGAGATCCGAGTGCCCGTCAGCGACACCGCCATCGCCGCGAGCACCCCGCCCAGCGCACGTAAGGTGCGCGCGTCGGCTAAGTCGTCCGTACCGGAGGCCTTCTTCGTCATGGCCTCTCCGTGTCCGCGTCCGTGCCTGCGTCTGTGTCCGTGCCCGCGTTCGTGCCTGCGTTCGTGTCCGTCGGCGTGGCGGGTGCGTCGGGCTCGGGCAGGAGGTGGGTGATCACGGAGAACCGTTCGGCGCCCTCGGGGGCCTGTGCCGCCGCCCCCGGTGTGTCCTGCCGATAGCGGGACATGACGGCTCGCAACTCCTCGTAGAGCGCGGAAGCCTCCTCGGGGGTGATCCGCAGTGGCCAGTCGCTCATGTCGAAGGTGTCCCGCCAGACACGAGGCATGGTCTGAAGCTCGTTGAGTGCCTGCTGGGTGCGTGAGGTGTGGGTGGCGGCGACGGACTGCAGGTAGGCCAGTGTGGCCTCGGGCTCCCGCTCGACCAGCTCCTGATCGTTGAACCACGTCCGCTGGTGCACCGAACGCCACCAGCGCTCCCGCGCGTTGCCGCGTTCGGTGTCCTCCTCGACGAGACCGGCCGCGCCGAGCTGGCGCAGGTGGTAGCTGGCCGTCCCGGAATTGACGCCCAGCCGCTCCGCGAGCCGGGTGGCCGTCGACGGGCCGTGCTTCCGCAGCAGTCCCACCAACTGCACCCGCACCGGGTGCGCGAGGGCACGCAGCCCCTTGGCATCCAGAACGACCGCGTCCGGCTGGGGAGTCGAGTTCTGGAGCTGCTCGCTCGGTTCAGTCATACCGAGTGATTCTAGACCGCAAAGGGTTCTTCGCAAAGACCTCTTTGCGAAGAACCCTTTGCGGTCCATGTCACCCCTCGGCACCACCGCTTCTTGGCATCATGAACTCAGTGAATGCGACCGGTGCTTCAGACGAACGTGACCAGCTTCTTCGTGCACGGCTGACGAGTCTGCTGGAGGGTGTTCGTCCCTGGGACGAACAGGAGCGTGCTCATCTCGCCGAGGCTGTGGAGTGGGTTGCCGGCGGAGCTCCGCTCTATCGGGTACGGAAGCCCGATGTGCCGCCGGTCCATCTCGTCAGCTACTTCGTGGTCCTGGACGAGAAGCAAGGCGAACTCCTGCTGGTCGCCCACCGGAAGGCCGGTCTGTGGCTTCCCAGTGGTGGTCATGTCGAGCCGATGGAGGACCCGTGGGACACGGTGGTGCGTGAGTGTCGCGAGGAACTGTTCATCGACGCCGTGCCGTCGGCGGTCGCCGGTGGTGAGCCGTTCTTCCTGACCATCACGCAAACGCGCGGGCAGGGACGGCACACCGATGTGTCGCTCTGGTACGTCCTGGAGGCAGAGGTCGGCAGCGTCGTCACCTTCGACGAGGATGAATTCTCGGCGATCAAGTGGCTGTCCCTGTCACAGGTCCTCGCCGAACCCGGGGACACTCTCGACCCTCACATGCACAGGTTCACCCGCAAGCTCATGGCCGCGCAGCCAGGGTGAGTGCAGCTCCTCCGTCCGGTCACCGCTCACGTTCAAAGCGCGTCAGCCACCAGGACGTTGGTGTCGGACCCGATCGCGACGCGTTCCTGCGTCGGTGTCCGGCGACGAGCAATGCCGAGCCGGCGAGGGCCGCGATTCCGGTGCCGACGGCCCAGCCGCCAACGCCGCCGCTGCCGTCCTCCTCGGGCAGAGCGCAGGAGACCGTGTCGTTCTCGGCCACCTCGACGGGTGCCGTGTCGTTGCTGCCTTCGGTGTCCTTGACCGGGGTGCCGCCTGGCCCTGATTCGCCGGTCCAGGCCGAGACGGACGCGCAGCCGGAACGGGTGTCGTCGCTGGTGGTGCGCAAGGTGAACTCGTAGAAGACCTTCTGGCCGACCTTGCTGTACTGGCTGCAGGTGTAGCTGCGGCCGCGATTCTTCGTCCGGCAGACCTGGTCGGCCATCTCCTCCTCGGCTTCGGGGTCGTAAGGCGCCCGGATCACCTCGGTGCCGGGCGGTGCGATGAACACGGTCCGGATCTCGCCCGTCTCGGCGGGGCCGTTGTTGCGGTAGCCGACGCGGATGCGGTGGGTCGTGCCGACGTTGCCGCGCAGCGCTGCGCCGATCGCCTCGATGTCGGCGGTGTTCCGCACCGGCACCTTCACCTCCGTCGGCTCAGGGGTGGTGGTGAACGTAGTCCCTCTGCCGCCGGTCGGGTCCGGAGTGAGGGAAAGGAGCGTCCCCTGCCCCGGCGTGAGGCCGGGGCCGGGGTCGTCCACGCAGCACGGCGGGCCCGGGTGTCGTCCGGAGGAGTGGAAGGACCACGCCCCGTAGGACAGTCGCTCGGCAAGTGCGGCACGGCTCGGCTCGACCCGTAGCACCGGCTTCACCCGCATCGTCCCGCCGGGAGCTATGACGGCGTCGGGAAGGAGGCACTGGATGGTGTCGGCGTCCTTGGCGTAGCGGCAGTTGCTGTGCCGGGTGGCCACGGACAGAGCTGCAGTGCCTTCGATGAGCAGGACGACGCCGCGGGCAGGGACATCGCCGGTGTTGCGGATGACGATGGGCACGCTGAAGGTCTCACCGGCAGCGGTCGTCTTGAGCGCGTCACTCTCGTTCACCCGCAGTTCGGGCCGTCCGGCGATCACCTTCAGGCTGCCTCGGACGGCGGGAAGGCCTTCCGGCTTGAGGGTGTAGCTCAGGCTGCCGGAGTCCCCGGCACGGGCCCCGGCTGCCGGGCGGAGCTTCAGCTCCTGCATGTTCCAGCCGTCGGAGTCGGGGTGCAGCTGCTTGGAACAGGTGAAGGACGGCATCCTCGGCCTGCAGCCGTCGGCCCCCGACGCGATGACCGCGACGCCGTCGATCCCCGCCGCGTCCACGGTGAGTTCGGCACTCCGTGGCGGCCCGTCGTACGCGAACTCAAGGCCGAGCACATCGGAGGTGTACGGCTCCTGAGAATGCAGCGGTACGTAGAAATAGTCCTGTGTGATGTCGCGCGGCCCCCTCTCCGCTGCCGTTGCCTGGTCAACGCCCGTGAGAGCGGTCAGCAGGGTCAGGACAATGGCCACCACACACCGGACGGCGACCTCGCGCCGACGGTCCCGTATCCCGAACATTGCGGCAGTATCCCGCACCGCCTCCCGTGCGACCTGCCGCCTGTGGAGCCGAAACAGGGTGGCCGGCCCGGGCGGTTGGGGCCTACGATCATGACCAAGGCGGGGTCGTAGCACAGAGGTAGTGCGCCGCGACATCATCTCGGAGGACGTCGGTTCGAATCCGGCCGCCCCGCCCCTTCAGCGCACGCGGTTCGAGGCCCGCGGCCAAGAACAAGCCACAGGTCGAGAACAAGCTCCAGGCGGAGACGCCTGTTCAGTCGATGATCGCGGTGGCTTCGACCTCGACCAGGAGGTCGGGCGCGGCCAGAGCGGCGACGCCCACCCCGGTGAGCGGTGCGGCCGGGGTGACCCCCAGCTTCGCGGCGGCGCGTGCGACCCCTTCCGCGAACAGGGGCATCTTGTCGGGGGTCCAGTCGACGAGGTAGACGGTCAGTTTCACCACGTTGTCGAAGGAGGCACCGACCTCGGCCAGGGCCGTGCCGACGTTGAGGTAGCACTGCTCGACCTGTGCGACGAAGTCACCCTCGCCGACCGTGACCCCGTCGGCGTCCCAGGCGACCTGCCCGGCGAGGAAGACCATCCTCGACCCGGTGGCGACCGACACCTGCCGGTACAGGTCGACCTTCGTCAGTCCTTCGGGGTTCACCAGAGTGATGGCCATGCTGACTCCTTGGTGAGAGTTCGGAGCCCTTGCGCTGAGGGCTCGTTTCCGTCAGACCACGGTTCCCGTGGTCTCTTGTGGTTACTGGGAAACCGTAGGAGAGTGAGCGCTGACATGGAAGAACGCACTTTTCAGTGACTGGGGAACCTTATGGTGACCAAGCAGTTCAGCGACTCGCCGGACGAGGCGGACTTGACGCGCGCGGACTCTTTGGCGCGGGAGATCTTCTCGGACGTCGCCAACAAGTGGGCACTTCTGATCATCGAGTCCCTTGGTGAGCGCACCCTGCGCTTCAGCGAACTGAGGGACGAGGTCGAGGGCATCAGCCACAAGATGCTCACGCAGAATCTGCGCATGCTGGAGCGCAACGGCCTGGTCGACCGGAAGGTGCACCCCACCGTGCCGCCGCGGGTCGAGTACACCCTCACCGAGCCGGGGCAGGGCCTGCGGGCGACGGTGGACGGAATGTGTGACTGGACCCACCGGTACTTCGGCCACATCGAAGCCTCCCGCCGCAGCTTCGACGGCTGACGCCAACTGCCTTGCCTGCCAGGCAATTTGACGGTCCGGTATTGGACCTGCCGATGGGCATCGCCTACTCTCGAAAATACCTACGGGGGTATCGCGTGGAGATCGTGAGGAGCGCTTCATGCCGTCCATGCCGTCCATGTCCTCCGCCCGCCGTTCCGCTCGGAGGCACCACCGGGTGCTGGTCGTCGGAGGCGGCACCGCCGGTATCACCGTCGCCGCCCGCCTACGCCGAGCCGGCGTCACCGACGTCGCGGTGCTCGAACCGGCGAGCACCCACTGGTACCAGCCGCTGTGGACCCTGGTCGGCGGCGGTCAGGCCCCGCTGGACATCACCCGCCGCCGCGAAGCCTCCGTGATGCCGAGGCGGGTGTGCTGGATCCGCGGGGCCGCCGCGTCCGTCGACCCCGAGGCGCGGACGGTCACCACCACCGAGCACCGCCCCATCGGGTACGACCACCTGGTGCTGGCCCCCGGTCTCCAACTGGACTGGGACGCGGTCCCCGGCCTGGACACCGCCGTCGGACACGGGGCTGTCTCCAGCAACTACTCCTTCGAGCATGCCCCGTACACCTGGGAACTGATTCGTGGCCTGCGCTCGGGCACCGCGGTCTTCACCCAGCCCGCCGGCCCGGTCAAGTGCGGCGGCGCCCCGCAGAAGATCGCCTACCTGGCGGCCGACCGCTGGCGCAGGCAAGGCGTTCTGGACCGTATCCGAGTCGTCCTCGTCCTGCCTACGGACTCCATGTTCGCCGTACCGGTCTGGCGCCGGGCCCTGGAACGGGTCGCGGAGCGCTACGGCATCGAGGTGCGACTGAACTCGGAGATGACCGCTGTCGATGGCGCTGCCCGTCGGCTTACCGTGACCGATCACTCCACAGGCGACGAGGAGACGCTCGCGTTCGATCTGCTCCACGCCGTCCCGCCGCAGAGTGCCCCCGACTGGGTCAAGCGCAGCCCGCTCGCCGATCCCGCCAGTCCGTACGGCTATGTGGAGGTCGACAAGTTCACCCTCCAACACCCGCGCCACCGCAATGTGTTCGCCCTGGGTGACGTCGCGAACCTGCCCACCTCCAAGACTGGCGCCGCCGTCCGCAAGCAGGCCCCCGTCGTGGTCTCCAACCTGCTGGCCGAGATCGAGGCTGATCCCAAGGGTGAGCCCCGTGACCTGCGCCGGTACGACGGCTACACCTCCTGCCCGTTGGTGACGGCACGCGACAGGATGCTGCTCGCCGAGTTCGACTACGACCTGCGCCCGGCACCCAGCATCCCCTTGGTCGACACCACCAAGGAGCGCCGGGACATGTGGCTGCTCAAGCGCTACGGCCTGCCGGCCCTGTACTGGCACGGGATGCTCAGGGGCCTTGCCTAGAAGGCCGGGTGATCCGCGTCCTGCCCAGCCCCTCCACGAAAGCCGCCGCTCGAACCTGTGGGATACGTGAACTGGTCTACGCACCAGGCCAGTTGGGACGTACGTTGTGCGTTGAATCATCCACGCCTCGGCCGAGAGACGGGCTGCACTCATGACCGACCACGCGACGCCGCCCGGACCCGACGTGCACCAGAAGATCGACACTTCGGTGCCGCACTCCGCGCGGATCTGGAACTACTGGCTGGGCGGCAAGGACAACTACCCCGTGGACAAGGAGGCCGGCGACGCGTACACGGCCGTCTTCCCCGGCATCGTGACCATCGCCCGCAGCAGCCGCGCCTTTCTGCGCCGCAACATCACGTACCTGGTCGCCGAGGCGGGCATCCGGCAGTTCCTGGACGTCGGAACCGGTCTGCCGACCGCTGAGAACACCCATGAGGTCGCCCAGCGCATCGCGCCGGAGTCCAGGATCGTCTACGTCGACAACGACCCGCTGGTGGTGGCCCACGCCCGCGACCTGCTCCACTCCACCCCGGAGGGGGCGACGGCCTTTGTCGACGCCGACGTGCTGGACCCGGAGCGCATCCTGGCTGCCGCCGCCGAGACGCTGGACCTCACCCGCCCCACCGCCCTTGTCCTGAGCAACATCCTGGGTCACGTCGCCGACCACGACCAGGCGCGTTCCATCGTCACCCGCCTGATGGACGCGCTGCCGTCCGGCAGTTTCCTCTCCATCAACGACGGCTCGCGGGGCATCGATCCGGTCTTCGAGCAGGCCCAGGACGCCTACAACGAAAGCGGCGCCGTCCCGTACAACCTGCGAACCGTCGACGAGATCACGGCGTACTTCGACGGCCTGGACCTCATCGAGCCCGGGGTCGTCTCGGTCCCCCTCTGGCGCCCGGA
>NZ_LIQZ01000027.1 GCF_001418655.1 Streptomyces phaeochromogenes
AAACGCCGGAGGGGCTGAAGTACCTCAGGGGCTCCGCTCCCGAGCCTCCGCTCCTCAAGCGCCGGAGGGGCTGAGATACCTCAGGGGCGCGGGGAACTGCGCGGCCAGCCACAGCGGACCCGCACCTTTCGGCCCCGCTCTCGCCCGGCTCAGCTCGACGCCGTCGAACCGCTCAGCTCGACGCCGTCGAACCGCTCAGCTCGACGCAGTCGCCCGGCTCAGTCGGCCCCCCAACTGCCGGACATACTCGACGAGTTCAACCGGCTCATGCACGGTGAACTCGCAGTCCAGCATCGCGAGGCGCACCGCCAGCCACTCCACGGCATCCCCGGAGGAACTCCGCAGCCGACAGCTCCGGTCGTCGACAGGCTCGGGCGCCCCGAGCCACCCCGGCAGCCGTGCGGCGATGAACTCCGCGGGGGCGGCGAACGTCACCGCGAACTCGTACGTCTCCTGCCGCCGCTGCATCGACTGCCGCAGATACTCGGCCGCGCTCCCCGTCGGCATCTCGCGCGGCGTGAATCGGGCCCCGGTCGCGAACGGGTCGGTCACCCGGTCGACCCGGAACGTACGCCAGTCCTCGCGGTCGAGGTCGTACGCGACGAGGTACCAGCGGAGGCCGGTCGACACGAGCCGGTACGGCTCGATCCGGCGCCGGCTCTCCGCCCCGTCCTTCGCCCGGTACGCGAACCGCAGCAACTCCCGCCCCGCGATCGTCGAGGCCATCACGGTCAGCGTCTCGGGCGCGATGCTCGCACCGTCGCCGCTGGTCAGGGGAGTGGTCGCGGCCTGCAGGGTGGAGACGCGATGCCTCAGGCGGCTCGGCAGGACCTGTTCGAGCTTGGCCAGCGCCCGTACGGACGCCTCGTCCACGCCCTCGACGGCGTGCCCCGCACCGGCCCGCAGCCCGACCGCGATCGCCACCGCCTCCTCGTCGTCGAGGACCAGCGGCGGCATGGCCTTGCCGGCCACCAGCCGGTACCCGCCGTCCGCGCCCATCGTCGCCTGCACCGGATAGCCGAGCTCCCGCAGCCGGTCCACATCCCGCCGCACGGTCCGCCGCGAAACTCCCAGCCGCTCGGACAACTCCCCGCCGGGCCACTCCCGCGGAGTCTGAAGAAGAGACAGCAACTGAAGGAGCCGTGCCGGGGTGTCGGTGCTCATGGGAGTCTCCCTCTCCTGGTTCCTGCTTCCGGGTTCCTGCTTGTTGCCTTCTCGCTTCCTCCGAGGATGCTCCACCACTAGGACATGACCTGACCTACATCCCCCCTACCTTCAAAACATGACCTCTTCCAGCAGCACTCTCGCGTCCCCCCGGCCGGAGGCCGACCGCCGGCGCTGGTTCGCGCTCGCCATCGTGATGACCGCGGCCTTCATGGACCTGGTCGACGTCACGATCGTCAACGTCGCGATCCCGTCGATCCAGCGGGACGAGGGCGCGTCCTTCAGCCACATCCAGTGGATAACGGCCGGCTACGCGCTGGCCTTCGCGGCCGGCCTGATCACCGGCGGCAGGCTCGGTGACATCTACGGCCGCAAGCGGCTGTTCCTCATCGGCATCGGCGGATTCACGCTCGCGTCCGCGCTCTGCGGCTTCGCGGTGAACCCGGACATGCTCGTCGCCTCCCGCATCCTCCAGGGAGCCATGGCCGCGCTGATGGTGCCGCAGGTGCTGTCGATCGTGCACGCCACGTTCCCGGCGCACGAGCGGGGCAAGGTCTTCGGGATGTTCGGCGCGATCGTGGGACTCGGCGCGGTCTCGGGCCCGATCCTGGGCGCGCTGCTCACCGAGTGGAACCTGTTGGGCCTGGAGTGGCGGCCGATCTTCCTCATCAACCTGCCGGTCGGCATCGCGGGCCTCGTCCTCGGCCGGAAGTTCATCACCGAGTCCAAGGCCCCGCACGCCCTCAAGCTCGACCTCGTCGGCGTCGTGCTCGTCACCCTCGGTCTGCTGATGCTGCTCTACCCGCTGACCCGCGGCCGCGAGCTGGGCTGGCCGGTGTGGGGGTACGTCGTGATGGCCGGCGCCCTCGTGGTCTTCGCGGCGCTGGTGGCGTACGAGAAGAGGAAGGCGGCGCGCGACGGTTCCCCGCTCGTCGAGCTCTCCCTCTTCAAGGTGAAGAGCTTCGCCGCGGGTATCGCCGTGCAGACGGTCTTCGGGGTCGGCCTCGGCATCTTCTTCCTGGTCTGGACGCTCTACATGCAGGTGGGCCTCGGCTGGAGCGTGCTGCGGGCCGGTCTGACCGGCGTTCCCTTCTCGATCGCGGTCTCGGCGGCGGCGGGCATGTCCGTGCAGATGCTGGTGCCGAGGTTCGGGCGGAAGGTGCTCCAGGCGGGCGCGCTGACCATGGCGGCCGGTGTCCTGCTCTACATCTGGGAGGCCGAGCGGTACGGCATGTCCATCTCCTCCTGGCAGATGGCGCTTCCGCTGGTCGTCATGGGGGCCGGCATGGGCCTGATCGTGGCCCCGCTGACGGACGCGATCCTCTCCGAGGTGCCGCGCGAGCACTCCGGTTCGGCGTCCGGCCTGATCAACACGGTTCAGCAGATGGGCAACGCCCTCGGCCTCGGCCTGGTCTCCGTCGTCTTCTTCGGCTCGATGTCCGACCACCTGCCCGCACCCGAGGTCGGCCCCGCCTTCGTCGACGCCTTCCAGAACGCGCTGGTCTGGGTCGCCGTCGTGATGACGGCCATCTTCCTGCTGATGTTCGCCCTCCCGAAGCGGCCCGCCCAGCACGTGGAGGGAGCGGAGACCGCCGGAACCCCGAGCAGCACGCCGCTCGACAAGGCACCCGAACTCGTCGGCTGACGACAGCGGTCGACGACAGCGACCGACGGCAGCGACTGACGACAGCGATCGGCTGGATCCGGCATACGGCGAGGCCCGGCNNGCCGGGCCTCGCCGTATGCCGTCCACGCCCGGTTCGATGTCCGTTCATGCCCACATCCATGCCCGAACCTGTTTACTTTGCGGAAATCTGGGCGTAGCCTCACGCTGAAACCACAGGTTCGGGCACTGAGCGGAGGCGAACGGACATGTACGCACCGGAGCGACAGCAGGAGATCCTCCGACTCGCACGTGACGGCGGCCGTGTGGATGTCGTGTCGCTGGCGGAGGAGTTCCAGGTCACGGCGGAGACGATCCGGCGGGATCTCAAGGCCCTCGACCGGGCGGGACTGCTCCGCCGGGTCCACGGCGGTGCCATCCCGGCCGGGCGGCTCGACTTCGAGCCCGACCTCGCCGAGCGCGAGACCACCGCGGCCGACGAGAAGGACCGCATCGCCAAGGCGGCCGTGGCCGAACTGCCGGACAAGGGCACGATGATCCTCGACGCGGGCACGACCATCGCCCGCCTCGCCGGGGCCCTCCCGCTGGAGGCGACGCTCACCGTCGTGACACACAGCCTCCCCATCGCGGCCCGCCTCGCCGACCACCCCGGCATGCAGCTCCATCTCATCGGGGGCCGCGTCCGGCACCGTACGCGCGCGGCGGTCGACGCCTGGGCGCTGCGGGCGTACGGGGAGATCCGCGCGGACGTCGTCTTCCTCGCGGCGAACGGCTTCTCCATCGAGCACGGACTGACCACCCCGGACCTCGCCGAGGCGGCCGTGAAGCGCGCCGCGCTCTCCGCCGCGCGCCGCGTGGTGCTGCTCGCCGACTCGGCCAAGCACGGCCAGGAACACTTCGCGCGCTTCGGCGACCTCAGTGAAGTGGACCTGTTGATCACCGACAGCGGGCTGAGCCCCGAAGACGCGACCGCCATCGAGCGCGGCGGCACGGAAGTAGTGCGCGCATGATCCTCACCGTCACCCCGAACCCGTCCCTGGACCGTACGTACGAGGTCCCCTCGCTCGACCGCGGCGAGGTCATACGGGCCACCGGCGAGCGCATGGACCCGGGCGGCAAGGGCGTCAACGTCTCGCGGGCCGTCGCGGCGGCCGGCCGGCGCACCGTCGCCGTGCTGCCGCTCGGCGGAGCGCCCGGCGCGCTCGTCGCCGACCTCCTCGACGCCCAGGGCATCGAGGTCGCACCGGTCCCGGTCGCCGGAGCGACCCGCTCGAACATCGCGCTCGCCGAGGCCGACGGCGTACTGACGAAGATCAACGCACCAGGGCCCGAACTCACCTCCGCCGAGGAGGAGTTGCTCCTGGAGACCGTGCGCGAGCAGTCCGGCGACGCGGACTGGATCGCCTGCTGCGGCAGCCTGCCGCGCGGCCTCGCCCCCTCCTGGTACGCCGAGATCGTCGCCCGTGCCCACCGGGCGGGCGCCCGTATCGCGCTCGACACCTCGGGACCCGCGCTCCTCGCGGCCCTCCGCGAGCGGCCCGACGTCGTCAAGCCCAACGCCGAGGAACTCGCCGAGGCCGTCGGCCGCCCCCTCGCCACGGTCGGCGACGCGGTCAAGGCCGCCGAGGAACTGCGAGAGCTGGGCGCCCGTGCCGTGCTCGCCTCCCTCGGCGCCGACGGGCAGCTGCTCGTCAGCGAGGAGGGCGCGTGGTTCGCAGGGGCGCGCGTCGACGTCGTACGCAGCAATGTGGGCGCGGGAGACTCCTCGCTCGCCGGATTCCTCATCGCCGGCGGCAGCGGTCCCGGCGCGCTCGCCTCCGCGGTGGCCCATGGCGCGGCTGCCGTCCAGCTTCCGGGCAGCGTGATGCCGAGCCCGGCGGACCTCGACCCGTCCGCGGTGACCGTCACGTCCGAGATCCCCGTGGACCGCGTACTGACGGAGCCGGTGTCATGACCGGCCGCCGACTGCCGCACACGGGCTGTCCACTCCCGCGTACGGACTTCCGCACAACCCACGAACCGGCCCTGATGCGGCGGGGACTCCCCTTACCCGCCGCAGCCGCCGCCGTACGGAAGCGGGGCTTCCCCGGCCCCGGCCCCGTCTCAGCACACCCCGTAATACCCGAAGTCCCCGTAACCGTCGCGGTTTTCGACCGCGGCACCCCCGTCCCCACCCTCGCCCACAACGTTCCCCGGGCGATACGCGTGCGAAGGAGCCCGCGATGAGCGAGATGATCACCGCGGACCTGGTCGATCTCGACCTGTCCGCCGATACGAAGGAAGCGGCGGCGCGCGCCCTCGCCGAGCGCATGGTGTCCCTGGGCCGGGTGACCGACCTGGACGGCTTCCTTGCCGACGTCGCCGCCCGTGAGGCCCAGATGCCGACCGGTCTCGACGGCGGCATCGGCATCCCGCACTGCCGCAGCGAGCACGTCACCGAGCCGACGCTCGCCTTCGGGCGCAGCGCGGCCGGGATCGACTTCGGCGCGCCGGACGGCCCCGCCGACCTGATCTTCCTGATCGCCGCCCCGGCCGGCGCGGACGACGCCCACCTCACGATCCTGTCGTCACTGGCCCGCCAGCTGATGAACGCCGAGTTCACCTCCGCGCTGCGGTCGGTGGGCGACGCGGCGGGGGCCGCCGCCCTGATCAGCGGCGATGAGCCCGCCGCTGCAGCCGCACCCGCCACCGCGGCCGCAACTGCGGCTGCCGAGCCGGGTGCCGAGGACTCTGAGGGTGCCGGTGACTCCTCGGCCGACTCCGAGGCGGCGTCCGGGACCGCGCCCGCCCCGGCCCCCGCACCCGCCGGTACGGACGACGAGGGTGCCTCCGAAGGGACGGGCGGGCGACCGTTCCGTATCGTCGCCGTCACCTCCTGCCCCACCGGTATCGCGCACACCTACATGGCGGCCGAGTCGCTGGAGAACGCGGGACGTGCCGCCGGTGACGTCGAGGTCGTCGTCGAGACGCAGGGTTCGGCCGGTTTCAGCCGGCTCGACCCGGCCGTCATCGCCGCGGCGGACGGCGTGATCTTCGCGCACGACATGCCCGTACGGGAGAAGGACCGGTTCGCCGGGAAGCCGACCGTGGACGTCGGCGTGAAGGCGGGCATCAACAAGCCCGCCGAGCTGATCGCCCAGGTGCGCGGCAAGGCCGAGCGCGGCGAGGTCACGGCGGCTGCCGGGCCCGGCGGCGGTACGCCCGTGCAGCGGGCCGGCGAGCCCGGTGAGGGCTACGGCACCAAGCTCCGCAAGTGGCTGATGTCCGGCGTGAGTTACATGGTTCCGTTCGTGGCCGCGGGCGGTCTGCTGATCGCGCTCGGGTTCGCGATCGGCGGCTACCAGATCAACGAGGCCAAGCCGGTCACCGAGGTCTTCAACTGGGGCCAGGTCGACAGCTGGGCCGCGCTGCTCTTCCAGATCGGCGGCGTCGCCTTCGGCTTCCTGATCCCCGTCCTCGCCGGTTACATCGCGTACGGCATGGCGGACCGGCCAGGTCTCGTGCCCGGATTCGTCGGCGGCATGATCTCCGCCAACATCGCCGCGGGCTTCCTCGGCGGTCTGGCCGCGGGCCTGCTGGCCGGTGGTGTCGTCCTCGCCATCCAGCGGATCAAGATCCCACCGGTGCTGCGCGGCATCATGCCGGTGGTCGTGATCCCACTGGTCTCCTCGATCATCGTCGGCTTCCTGATGTTCATCGTCATCGGCAAGCCGATCGCCGAGGCACAGAAGGCCATGACGGACTGGCTGTCCGGCCTCTCCGGCACCAACGCCGTCCTGCTCGGTGTGCTGCTCGGCCTGATGATGTGCTTCGACCTCGGCGGCCCGGTCAACAAGGTCGCGTACGCCTTCGCCACGGGCGGTATCGCCGTCCAGGACCCGAGCGGGTCCGCGATGAAGATCATGGCGACGGTCATGGCGGCCGGCATGGTCCCGCCGCTGGGCATGGCCCTGGCCACCACGATCCGCAGGAAGCTGTTCACCACGGCGGAGCGGGAGAACGGCAAGGCCGCCTGGGTCCTCGGAGCCTCCTTCATCACCGAGGGCGCGATCCCGTTCGCGGCGGCCGACCCACTGCGGGTCATCCCCGCCTCGATGGCGGGCGGCGCGGTCACCGGCGCCCTGACCATGGCCTTCGGCTCGACCCTGCGCGCCCCGCACGGCGGCATCTGGGTCACCTTCCTGATCGGCAAGCCGTTCCTCTACCTGCTCGCCATCGCGATCGGCACAGCGGTCACGGCGGGCCTGGTCATCGTCCTGAAGGGCATGCGCAGGACGCCCCTGGACGGCGACGAGGACAAGACCCCGGAGGCCCCGACGGCCACCCAGAAGAAGGAACCGATAGCAGCCTGAACGCTCCGCTGAGGAGCGAAAACGACGGTGGGCCGGGACTTGAGAAGTCCCGGCCCACCGTCGTACTCCTCAGGGGCGCTGGGTGCCTCTTCAAGCGGTCAGGGCCGACAGCGGCTTTTAGGGGCGCGGGGCTGTATCGATTTGCGGCTCCGCCGCGTGGGCGCGGCCAGCCAACCCGCAGACTACGACGCGGCCGAATCCCGCCTAACCGCCGGAGGCAGACGCACGCCGTTCCATGGCGTCCCGCGCGTCCTCCTCGGACGGATACACCTCACACATGTGCCGCCCGTCGGGCGTAGCCGTGTGCTCGACCTCCCACAGGGACAGCTCCCGCCCGTCGTGGAGCAGGAACGCGTGCTCGTAGAGCGAGAAGCACATCCCCCGCTCACCGGCCCGGCACGGCCGCCCGAAGGCCTGGGTGATCTGGTGCGCGAACGCCATCCGCAGCAGATCGGCCATGTCCTCGCCCGGCCGGTCCGAGTTCTCCGCGCGCCGCAGCAGCCGCCGCCCGTGATCCGCGGAGTCGTCGGGAACGTACGCGTGCAGCGGATCGGGGACGTGCGACACCAGCACCAGCGCGGGCAGTTCGAAGTCCGGGGCGTCCGCGGGAAGCGGCAGCCGCCCTGTCGCGGTACGCAGCTCCTCCTCGTCCTCGTACACCTCGTGCTGCGTGTCGCGGCCCGGCGCGGTGTTGTGGACGAGCTCCCAGAGCGTGAGCGCGCTCCCATCGGCCAGCAGCCAGGTGTGCCGGTACGTCTCGCGGTGCAGCCCCGCGCTGTGGTGCGCGGAGTGCAGCGAACTGTCGTGGGCCAGTGCCCGGTCCAGCCGCCGTATCGTCTCGTCCGGCAGCTCGAAGGAGTTCAGGGCACGGCCGAGGAGCCGCGCGAGATGCTCCTCCGGAGACTCGGGCGACTCGGCTGGCTCGTACGCTGTCGTCTCGTACGGAACGCTCAAGGCTTCTCCCGGCGTTGCTGCATGTCACCTTGTGGGTGCATACCGTAGCCCCTCGGGCGGACATCATGTCCGGGAACCGAGAAAACGTACGCACGGAAAACGCCGGGGCCGTGTGAGGAGTTCCCACACGGCCCGTCGAAGCCTCAAAACCCCTTGGTCAGAGGGCACTTCCCGCGGTCCAGGCACTCCATGCCATGTTCCAGCCGTTGAGACCGTTGTCCGGTGCGACCGTCTTGTCGGGGGAGTTCTTGACGGTCACGACGTCGCCTACGAGCGAGTTGTCGAAGAACCACTTGGCGACCGTGTCGCCGCCCGCGCCCTGCACGTCCGCCATGCCCACGCAGCCATGGCTGGTGCCCTGCTTCCCGAAGGGCGGATTGCCCTTGTTGTACCAGTAGTTGCCGTGGATGAAGGTCCCCGACGTCGTCAGCCGCATCGCGTTCGGCACGTCCGCGATGTCGTACTCGCCGCCGTAGCCGACCGTCGACCCGTTCATCCGCGTCTGCCGGAACTTCTCCGAGATCACCATCTGCCCGTTGTACGTGCTGTTGTCCGGGCTGCCCGCCGAGATCGGGATCGTCTTGACGGTCCTGCCGTCACGAACGACCGTCATGGTCTGGGTGTTGACGTCGACCGTGGACACCTGGGAGCGCCCGACCGTGAAGGTGACCGTCTTGTCCTGCACCCCGTAGACACCGTTCGCGCCCTCGACGCCGTCCAGGTCGATCTTCATGGTGACCTTGGAGCCGGCCTTCCAGTACGCCTGGGGCCGGAAGTCCAGCCGCTGCGCGCCGTACCAGTGCCCGACCACCTTCTGTCCGCTGCTGGACGTGACGGTGATGTGCGACTGCACGTCCTTCCTGAACCTGCCGTCGCCGATCGCCTTGTCGAAGGTGAACGACACCGGCATTCCGACGCCGACCTTCGTGCCACCGTCGGGCGTGTAGGTCCCGATGAAGCTGTTGTCCGTGGACACCGTCGTGAAGATGGAGTTGGCCGCCGAGGGCTTCCCGTCGCCGTCCTTCGCGGTGGCCGATATCTGGTATTTGGTCCCGCGCTCCAGCTGCTCCTTCGGCTTCCAGCTCTTCCCGTTCGCCGCGAGCGTCCCCGGTACGGCCGCCCCTGTGGCCGACTCCTTCATCGCCACCTCGGTCAGCCTGCCGTCGCTGACCTTCACCCCGGTCGAGTTGATCGACGCCGCCGTCGAGCCGTCCTTGGCGGAGATGAGGATCTTCGCCGCCGAGGACTTGGTGTCGCCGTTCTTGTCCTCGGACTTGTTGTCGGCCTTGGCGTCGCCGCCGCACGCGGTGAGGGTCAGGGCGCCGATCATCAGGGCGGCACAGGCCACCAGCGCGCGCCTCGCTGTTGTGTCCGGCGTTGTCACGGGCTGCTCCAGTTCTCGCGGTTGGGGGTGATCCGCTCCGTTCCGTGGAGAAAGATCGGATCCATGGAGAAGGAGGGGAACATCGCCCGCCCGGGTTCCCACAGCCCGCCATCAACACCATCACGTGACAGATTCGGGACAATCGCCTTATGCGGCCGGGGTCTTGGCGGGGGCGTCGGCGGGGGACCCGTCCGCGATGCGCAGTGCCTCGACCAGATCGCGGTAGAGGGAGTCCGTGGCGAGCAGCTCGTCATGGGTGCCCCGGGCGCGGACACCGCCCGCGTCCATCACCACGATCGTGTCCGCGTCGATCACCGTCGACAGCCGGTGCGCGATCGTCACCACCGCGTGTTCCCGAGCCCGCCGCCGGACGCAGTGGTGGACCGCCGACTCCGTGAGCGCGTCGAGCTGTGCCGTCGCCTCGTCGAGCAGCAGTACGTCCGGCTTCCGCAGCAGCGCCCGCGCGAGAGCGATGCGCTGCCGCTCCCCGCCGGAGACGGCCGCGGTCGACAACTCCGTGTCCAGTCCCTCGTCCAGCGACTCCACCTTCTCCGTCAGCCGCACGTCCGCGAGCACCTGCCGCAGCTCCTCCTCGCCCGCCTCCGGCCGGGAGATGAGCAGGTTGTCGCGGATGGTGCCGGGGACGACCGGGGTGTCCTGCTCCACATACGCCAGCCTGGAACGGATCGCCGCGTGGCTGTGCCGGTGGTACGGGACGCCGTCCAGCAGCAGCGCGCCCTCCTGCGGCTCCAGGAAACGCAACAGCAGGGAGAAGACCGTGGTCTTGCCCGCCCCGGAGGGCCCGACGATCGCCGTGTGCCCACGGGCCGGCACCACCAGGTCGACCCCACGCACGGCAGGCTCCCGCCCGGGACCGTAGGACGCCGTGACGCCCTTGAGCTCCAACACCGGGCCGCTCGGGTCCCTCTTCTCCTCCGGCACGGAACCGCTCGTGTCCGGCACGGGACCGCTCGGCCCGTCCGTCACAGTCGGCCCGTCCGTCTCCGCGCCCAACTCGTCCACCGCCCGGATCCGTTCCGCCGCGGCGATGCCGGACTGCAGCGCGGTGAGGTTCTCCGACAGCTCCGTGATCGGCTCCATGAGCCCGAAGGCGTAGAGCAGGAAGGCGATCAGGCTGGACACCTCCAACTGCCCTTCCCCGACCCGCCAGGCGCCGACGCCGAGGATGAGGATCACCGCGAGCTGGATCCCGGTCCAGGCGATGGTCCATACGGTGGCCTCCAGCCGCACCGCCCGGATGCCGTACGCCGCCGAGGCGCGCGCGTCCGCCGCGATCCGCTCCGCCTGCCGGTCCTCGGCGCCGCTCGCCTTGACCGTACGGATCGCGCGCAGCGTGCCCTCCAGGGTGCCGCCGACCCGGCCCACGTGCTCCTGCGCCCGCTCCTGCGCTTTCGCGATGCCGGGCATCAGCACCGCGAACAGGACGATCACCACCAGCACGGCAGCCACCGTGGTGCCGAGCAGGACCAGGTCCAGAAAGCCCATCAGCACCAGCGTGCCGATCAGCATCACCGCGCCGTTGATCAGCCCGATCACACTGGACGAGGCCGCCTCGCGCAGCAGCACCGTGTCCGAGACCGCCCGTGAGACCAGCTCGCCCGGCGGTCGGGCGGTCACCGCGGGGATCGTCGCCCGGAAGTACCGCCGCACCATCGACTCCCGGGCGTCCAGCACCACCCGCTCGCCGAGCGTGCCGAGCAGCACCCACTGCACGCGGTACAGCACCGCGCCGATCACCAGCAGCACGAGCAGCGCGACCACCGGGCCACCCAGCGAACTCCCGTCGTTGAGCGCGTCCAGCACCCACTTGGTCACCATCGGCGTGGCAAGACCCAACGCCGACGCGGCCAGCGCAAGCAGCAGCCCGACCACCAGCGTCCGCCGATGAGGCCGGGCGAACGAAGCAAGAACCCGCAGACTCTCCGGAGCAACCATGCTCACGAGTGGAACACTGATGTTCCAAAACTGTCAACGCTGTTTTATTATGGAACGGCGCTACAGTGTGTGCCCATGGAGCCCATGGACACCGCTGTAAGCGCCAGGAGCGGCGCGCGAGGCCGCACGAGGCGCGCCATCCTCGACGCCGCCGCCGTCGTACTGGCCAAGAACTCCGGGGCCTCCCTCGGTGACGTGGCCGCCGCGGCGGGCGTCGGCCGCACCACCGTCCACCGCTACTTCGCGGAGCGCTCCGACCTCCTCAAGGCCCTGGGCGCCGACGTCCTCGAAAAGGTCGCCGCCGCGACCGACCGCAGCCGCCTGGAGGACGGCCCGGCACTCGCCGCCCTGGAACGGCTCTGCCAGGAACTCTTCGAACTCGGCGACGCCCTCACCCTCGTCTTCGACGAGTCACTGGTGGCCACCTGGAACTGGGAAGGCTGGGAAGAGGACACCGACGCCGACCGCGCCCTCGCCCGCCTCATCGAACGCGGCCACGCCGAAGGCGCCTTCGACCCCGCCCTGGACGTCGACTGGATCGTCCAGACCCTGTGGTCCCTCCTGTACGTGGCCTGGCAACGAGGCCGCACCGGCGGAACCAAGCACGAGGCCCTGACCCTGTGCCTGCACACCCTCCGGAAGGCCGTCTCCCCGGCGCCCTAGAAGCCTTCGGCCGGGTCGGCGGGAGCGGCAACTCGCCTCATCGCCGCCCGTACAACTCCCCGTACGCCGGCCACATCCCTCCTGGTCCCTCCACCGACTCGGCAGCCCGTACCGCCCGGACGATCGCGCGTGTCACCAGGTCCGCGCCGGCGGCGAGGATGTCGTTGAGCGCGAGCGGGTTCTCCTCCGCGAGGGGACGCGCCCCCGTCGCGAGCGCGAACACCGTGTCGCCGTCGTGGAGGAGATGCACCGGCCGGACGGCACGCGCGATGCCGTCGTGCGCCGTGCCCGCGAGCTTCTGGGCCTGCGCCTTCGACAGGTCGGCATCGGTGGCGACCACCGCGAGGGTGGTGTTCAGCGGGGGAAGACTGTTCTTCTCAGCGGCCTCGGCGAGCCGCACCCGCGCCGCCCGGTGAACCTCCTCGGCCGGACTGGCCAACAGCCCCTGGACCAACTCCCCGTACAGCGCACCTGTCTCAGGCTCCACCACCGACCCCGCCGCGTTGGCCACGACCAGCGCCGCCACCGTGACACCCGATTCGAGCACGGCACTCGCGGTGCCGACCCCTCCCTTCATCATTCCGACGGCCGCCCCCGTCCCGGCGCCCACGGACCCCTCCGGAACAGGCGCGCCCGGCTCGCTCGCCGCCGCGGCCTCCACCGCCTCGCGGCCGGTCGCCGCGTCCGGCCTGGCCCGGAAGTCGCCGCCCCGGCCGAGGTCGAAGACACAGGCCGCCGGCACGACTGGCACCACGTGCAGCGGATCGGGCCCGACGCGCACTCCGCGCCCCCGCTCCTCCAGCCAGGCCATCACACCCGTCGTCGAGTCCAGCCCGTACGCGCTGCCACCGGTCAGTACGAGCGCCTCGACCTTCCGCACCACATTGCGCGGATCGAGCGCGTCGGTCTCCTTGGTGCCGGGCCCACCACCACGCACGTCCACCGCGGCGACCGCGCCACCATCCGGGGCGAGAACAACCGTCGTACCGGTGAGCCAACCGTCACCGATCCTCGTGGCGTGCCCCACGCGCAGCCCGGCCACATCCGTCAGAGCGTCAACTGTCATAAGCCCAGTGTCGACCCGCCCTACGCGGCCGGCGCGCCGGCAGCCTCCTCCTCCCGCCCCTCCCGCGCGGCCATCCGGGCGGTCAACGTCACCCCCACGACCACCGCAAGAGCGGCCACCACGCCGGCCGCGAACACCGCCCAGTCACCCAGGAACGTGCACAGAGCCACCGCCAACGCCGTGACCGGCAGCACCAGTTGTTGCGCCGTGCCCACCTTGTAGTGGCGGGCGTGCAGCACCCACACCATCAGGAGGAACAGAGCCGTCGGAAGCGTCACCGCGGCCGACGCAGCCGACGTGGAGATGTGCGCCTTGCCGACCGCCTGCTCCACAGCGACCTCCAGCCCGGCACCGATCGCCGCCGCCGACGCGAAGATCACGTAGTGGCCGTACCCCCACAGGAACGCCTTCCTGCTGGAGCTGAGATGGCCGTGGATCGGTACGACGAAGTAGATCCACCACGCGGCGAAGATGATCAGCAGCCCGCCCGAGGCGATCGGGAGGAGCTCGCCCAACGCGTCGTTCTCGTCCACTCCCACCTTCACCGCGATCGTGGCCGCGGCGATGGTCTCGCCGAGGACGATGATCGTGAAGAGCCCGTACCGCTCGGAGATGTGGTGCGGATGCCAGACCGTGCTGAACTCCCTCTCCGCCACCAACGGGACGCACATCTCGGCGATCGCCATCACCAGGAACAGCCACGGCCGGCCGGCCTCCGGCAGGAGCACCAGCCCCACCCAGCCGGCCTGGCACACCAGGACCCCGCCCGCGTACCGCAAGGCCATCCGCCGCTCGGCGCCGTCCGCGTTCCGGGCCACGCGCAGCCACTGCGCGGTCAGCGCCATCCGCATGATCACGTAGCCCAGCAGGACCAGCAGGAAGTCGTGGTCCTCGAACGCCTGGGACACCCCGGCGGCCAGCACCAGCACACCGGCGATCTGGATCAGTGTGACGACCCGGTACAGCACGTCGTCGTTGTCGTACGCCGAGGCGAACCAGGTGAAGTTCATCCACGCCCACCAGATGGCGAAGAACACCATCGCGTAGTTCAGGATGCCCTCGGCCGCGTGCGCCTCCGCGACGGAGTGCACCAGCTGCACTCCCGCCTGGGCGATGGCCACGACGAAACACAGATCGAAGAACAGCTCCAGCGGCGACGCGACCCGGTGCGCCTCGTCACGCCCGCGCGCGGTCATCCTGCGCAAGGGCCGAGAAGAGGGGACGGTTCGGGAGCGGCGCGGACCGGATTCGGAAGAGGCATCGGGCGTCATGCGCCCAAGCACAGCAGAAACGCTCCAAAAATCCAGAAGCACGCCGGACCAGCTCCGGCCCGCCACCCGACGCTCAGGACGCGGGGTCGTACCCGAAAGCCCGCACTTCCTGCGAACAGCGGCACGCCACCGCGATCTTCGCCGCCCACTCAAGAGCTGCTTCCCGGGACGGCAGCTCAAGGATCGTGTAGCCGCCGTTCGGCACGCGCGTGTCGGGATAGGTGCCATCGGTGACGGTGGTCATTCGCAGGACTCCTTGCTCCGCCTGGTTCACCAGACACCGCCCCGTACCCTGGACGTATGAGCACTACCCCCGCCACACCCCCGTCCCCTCGCCCCGACGCGGAACCGCGTGACCCCAAGGCCGCGCTGGTCTTCGACGACCCGCTGAGCCGGCCGTCCACCGACGACACGGACCAGGGCTGGGGCGAGCGGCCCACCGGCGACAGCGCGGCGGACCTGGCCCGCTTCCTGGACGAGAAGCCGCCCCACCACATCTGACCCCCGAGGGCCGCAGCCACGACGCGCCCCCGACGGACGGCTGCAAGCAAAACACGGACGACTGCCGGCACAACCGTTGCCGCGATTGCCGCAGCCAGAACCACAATCGCGACTACTGCTCGTTGTGCCCGGAGCCGCGCTGGGCCACCAGGGCGTCGCGGATCTCCTTCAGAACCTCCAGCTCGCTCACCTCGATCACTTCCTGCGTGCCCTCCTTCGCCTTCTGGCGGGCCGCCTGCTTGGCGAGGTACTTGGACATCGGCAGCACCATCAGGAAGTACACGACGGCCGCGGTGATCAGGAAGGTCAGCGTCGCGCTGAGGACGCTGCCCCACATGATGGGGATACCGCTCGTCGCGGTCCCCGTCGCCTCGTCGAACCGGCAGGGGTCCTTCAGACACGAGCTGTACTGGTTGAGGTCCTTGGTGCCGAATGCGCCGACCAGCGGATTGATCACGCCCTTCACCACGGAGTTGACGATGTTGGTGAAGGCGGCGCCGATGACCACCGCGACAGCCAGATCGACGACGTTCCCGCGCATCAGGAAGGCCTTGAAGCCGTCCCAGACGCCAGGTTCCTTCTTCTTCTCGCTCACCAGGGAGCCCCTCTTCAGCCGCACAAACTGTGGAATCAACAGCTCCGCAACCTACGTCAGGGCGTGGCAGCGCTGTCCAATTCCGTAACTCCAACGAGGGACTTGACAGCCTGACGGCAGCCATCCTGGCCATGGTCAGCACAGGGTCACCGCCAACCGCGAGGTCGCGCCGGCCCCGGCCAGCAACGTAGCCGTCCGCCGAGGCACGGACAGGACGACCAACGCCCCACCCTCCGACACACTGTCCGGCGACTCGGGCACCTTGGTAACCCGCGCACCACGCGCGACGACACGAGCGTCACCGGGCCCCACCGCACCCTGCTCGGCCGCGACGACGTCGACCCGGTCCCCGGCCCTGAGCAACCGCACGGTCGCACCATCGGCAATCCGCACAGGCGCCGCAACCATCTCAACGGGCCGCTCCCGCACGGCATCCACCACCGCACGCCCCCGAGCCCCCGTATCCCTCTCCCTCTCCCTCTCCTTCTCCCTCGGCCCCGCCGCCACAAGGGCCACCGCGGTCACAGCGAGACCGACCGCCAAGGCCCGCCTCCGATGCCGAACGAGCCGCCGCACCTGATACCGCCCACCCCGAACCCGCACAGGAGCGAAATGCGGAACCTCACAAGTGCTGGGCACATCCGTGCCCAACGGACGCGGAAACGAGGAGAGCTGCGACACGAGTAACACCGCCTGCGGTTCGAGAGATCGGCTTGCAACCCCAGCCTGCGCCCTCCCCCAGAA
>NZ_LIQZ01000270.1 GCF_001418655.1 Streptomyces phaeochromogenes
CGCCTACGCCCCCACGTACGCCCCGGACATCACGCCGACGCCCACTTCCCGGATGGACAAGCCGACCGGGACCGCGAAGTCGACCAAGTCGTCCAGGACCGGCGGGACGGACAAGAACGGCAAGGGGCCGAAGGTTGACCTCGCCACCGAGATCACCGCCTCCCTCGTCGTCTTCCTCGTCGCGCTCCCGCTGTGCATCGGCGTGGCCGTCGCCTCGGGTGTCCCCGCCGAACTGGGCATCATCTCCGGTGTCATCGGCGGCCTGGTGGTCGGCGCGGCGCGCGGCAGCACCCTCCAAGTCAGCGGTCCGGCGGCCGGGTTGGCGGCCCTCGTGGCGGAGACGGTCCTCGAGTACGGCGTCGCCATGCTCGGTGTGATCGTCCTCGGCTCGGGCATCCTGCAGATCGTCCTGGGGCTGGTCCGTCTCGGCCGGATCTTCCAGGCGATCTCGCTGGCCGTCGTCCAGGGCATGCTCGCGGGCATCGGACTGCCGCTGATGTTCAGCCAGTTGTACCCGATGTCCGACTCCAAGGCCCCGGGCACCCCGATCGAGAACATGGCCGGCCTGCCCGGTCTGATCGCCGACACCGTCGCCAACCCCCAGGCGCTGATCGCCGCGGGACTCGGCGTCGTCACCATCGTGCTCAGCTTCCTGTGGAAGAAGATGCCGGGCCCGGTCAAGAAGATCCCGGCGGCGCTCGTGGCCGTCGGGATCGGTATCGGAGTCGCCTCGCTGCCGGGCGTGGACGTGAAGACGCTCCAGGTGGGCAATCTGCTCGCGTCCGTGGACGTCCCCGGCCCGACGGAGTTCGCGGGCCTCGCCGACGTCGGGATCATCACCGCGATCCTCACCTTCACGGTGATCGCCTCGGCGGAGAGCCTCTTCACGGCCGCGGCGGTGGACCGCATGCACAGCGGCCCGCGCACCCGCTACAACCCCGAACTCATCGCCCAGGGCGCCGGAAACACCGTGGCGGGCCTCCTCGGCGCGCTGCCCATCACGGCGGTCGTGGCCCGCAGTTCGGCGAACGTCCAGGCGGGCGCCAAGACGCGCCTGTCCCGCACCCTGCATGGTCTGTGGCTGCTGGCCTTCGCCCTGCTCCTCCCTCAGGTCCTCGCCCTGATCCCGATCGCCGTCCTCGCGGGCGTCCTCGTACACAGCGGCTGGAAGCTCTTCGCCCCCGAGGAGTTCCCGAAGATGTGGCGCCAGGACCGGGGCGAGTTCGCGGTCATGACCCTCACCACGCTGGTCATCGTGGCGACCGCGCTCCTCGAAGGCGTCCTCCTCGGCCTCGCCGCCGGAATCGTGCTCGCCGCGCTGCGCATGTCGCAGACCGTCATCAAGCAGCACCTGGAGGAGGACACCGCCAAGATCGTCATGGCGGGCAACGCCACGTTCCTGCGGCTCCCGCAGCTGATCGAGGCCCTGGAGGCCGCCGCGGAAGCGGGCAAGCCGCGTATTCGCCTCGACCTGACAGGTGTGACCCACCTGGATCACGCATGCCGCAACCAGGTGGAGGAGTTCGTCGCCCAGCAGCGGGGGTTCGGGCTGCGGGTGGAGTTGCTGATGCCGGGGCCAGCGAAGCCGGTTGGCACGGCTGCGCCTGTGGCGGACTTGGCTGATGAGTGGGACCGGCCGGCCGGGACCGGGCTGCCTAGGCGTCCGTACGCGTCCACGGGCGCGGGGCCGACGCAGGGGCCCGGACCCACCGCGGAGTGGTTCTATCTCGATACGCGGCCCATGCCTGAGGAGTACGCCTCTCGTTGAGCTCCGCTCGGGTCGTATGTGCGGGTCGGGCGTACGTGCGGGTCGGTCGTGGCTGGGCGCGCAGTTCCCCGCGCCCCTTACGGGGCGCGCCACCCCTAGGCTGGGAACCCACGCGTACGCGGAGGGAGCCAAGCCATGAGCGGCTGGACTGCGCACGACATCCCCGACCAGAGCGGCCGTACCGTAGTCGTCACCGGGGCCAACAGTGGGATCGGGTACGTCACCGCCCGTGAACTGGCCCGGCGGGGTGCCCGGGTCGTCCTCGCGTGCCGCAGCGAGAGCCGTGGCACCGAGGCCGTCGACCGGGTGGCCGTCGAAGTGCCGGGTGCGGAGGCCGAGTTCGCGCCTCTCGATCTCGGGGACCTGGATTCCGTACGGGAGTTCGCGGCGGCGTACGGGCGGAAGTACAAGCGGCTGGATCTGCTGGTCGACAACGCGGGTGTGATGGCGTTGCCGCAGGGCCGTACGGCGGACGGGTTCGAGACGCAGTTCGGGGTCAATCATCTCGGGCACTTCGCGCTCACCGGGCTGTTGCTGCCGGCGCTGCTCGCCACGCCCGGCGCCCGCGTGGTGAGCGTGTCCAGCTTCGTGCACGCGTTGGCCAACATCGACATCAACGACCTCAACAGCGAGCGGAAGTACGGGCGTTGGACCGCTTACGGGCGCTCGAAAACGGCCAACCTGCTGTTCGTGCACGAGCTGGCGCGCCGGCTCGCCGCCGTCGGCTCCGATGTCGTGGCGGCAGCCGCGCACCCCGGGTACGCCGCCACCAACCTGATGACCGTGGCCCCGAGGATGCGGGGGCGCAAGGGCTCCGAACGGTTCATGGAGATCGGCAGCCGCTTCGTCGCCCAGTCCGCGGAGGCCGGCGCCCTCCCCACGCTGTACGCGGCGACGGCCCCCGGCGTACGCCCGGACTCCTTCACCGGCCCCTCGATCCTCGGCCTCCGCGGCTCCCCGGCGAAGTCGCGGCGCGCCAGGTGGACCCTCAACGACCGGGCGGGGCAACGGCTTTGGGAGGAGTCCGAGCGGCTGACGGGTGTCACGTACGACGCGCTGAAGGTGTGACGCGGGCGATGCGTGTGGTCTACGACCCGCGGAAGGCATGACGCACGGGTGTACGGGGCACACCAGGCAGTGACGCGTACACGTCACCGCCTGGCCATGGCGCGTCCACCCCGCACTCCTAGGCTCCGGCGGTGCGCGACCCCGTCCCCGACCGGCGGACGGGGCGGTCACAGCACCCCCTTGGAGCGACAGTGGAACGTCGTACCCTCCTGCGCGCGGCCGTCCTCGGCGGTTCGTCCGCCGCCTTCGGCGGAACCCTGTGGCGCGGCGCCGCGTACGCCGCACCCGCCCAGCCCGGCACTGGCCCGTACGGGGCACTCGGCGCGGCGGACGCGAACGGCGTCAGGCTGCCGAGCGGCTTCACCAGCCGGGTGATAGCCAGGTCCGGCCAGACGGTCACCGGCACGTCCTACACCTGGCACAACGCCCCTGACGGCGGGGCCTGTTACACCGATGGCACCGGATGGATCTATGTCTCCAACTCGGAGATCAACCCCTCCGGCGGCGCGAGCGCGGTGAAGTTCTCGTCGGCGGGCGCGATCACCGGCGCGTACCGCATCCTGTCCGGCACCAGACAGAACTGCGCGGGCGGCAGGACCCCGTGGAACACCTGGCTGTCCTGCGAGGAGGTGTCCCTCGGATACGTGTACGAGACCGACCCGTGGGGCGTGAACGCGGCCGTGCGCCGGGACGCGATGGGCCGCTTCAAGCACGAGGCGGCGGCGGCCGACCCGGTGCGCAAGGTGGTCTACCTGACGGAGGACGAGACGAACGGCTGCCTCTACCGCTTCGTCCCCACCACCTGGGGCAACCTGTCGGCCGGCACGCTCCAGGTCCTCGTCGCCGGGACGGCCACCTCCGGCTCCTTCACCTGGGCGAACGTGCCCGACCCGGACGGCTCCCCCACCACGACCCGTACCCAGGTCTCCGGCTCGAAGAAGTTCAACGGCGGCGAGGGCTGTTACTACGCCGACGACACGGTCTGGTTCACCACCAAGGGCGACAACCGCGTCTGGCAGCTCAACCTGGCCGCCAACACATACGAGTTGGCGTACGACGACTCGCTCGTGACCTCCGGTACGGCCCCGCTGACCGGCGTCGACAACATCACCGGCAGCGCCTCGGGCGACCTGTTCGTCGCGGAGGACGGCGGCAACATGGAGATCTGCGTCATCACGCCGGACGACGTGATCGCCCCCTTCCTGCGCATCGACGGCCAGTCCGGCTCGGAGATCACCGGCCCCGCCCTCTCCCCCGACGGAACCCGCCTCTACTTCTCCAGCCAGCGCGGCACCAGCGGCAGTTCGTCGGGCGGGATCACGTACGAGGTGCGGGGTCCGTTCCGCTCGTAGCCACCACTCCGCGACACCGGCAAGCACGCGGACCGGGTTCGCACACACATGCGAACCGGGTCCGTACACCCACGCGGGCGCGCACGCTGGCGCAGGTTTACAGATGACGGACCCATGAGCGGAGAGCTACCGTCCGGTCACGTCACGTTCGCATCACGGGTCCGTCATTCCGCCACCGCACCACCAGCCTCCTAATACTTTCGTCACCTCAAATCCGACTGATCGCGCTCCATGATCATGCGTACGGATATCGACCCAAATCCGAGGTGCTCTCGTGAAGTTGCTCCGCAAGCCCGCCGCCGTTGCCGTCGCCGCGCTGGCGCTCACCGCCCTGTCGGCCACCACCGCCCAGGCCCACGACGGCAACCACCCGTTCAAGAACTGCACCGAGGCGTACGAGAACGGGTACTCCAGCATCGCCAGGGGCGACGAGCACTACGACGACGACCTGGACCGCGACCAGGACGGCATCGGCTGCGACCAGCCACCCTCGGACTTCGTCCCGGCGGAGGACCAGGGCAAGGACGACAACGGCACCGAGGACACCGCCTCCGACACCGGCGAGAAGAACACCGACCTGGCGGAGACCGGCGGCAGCGGCGCCACGGCGTACATCGCGGGCGGCGGCGCGGCAGTCCTGCTCGCGGGCGGCGGCGTGCTGTTCACGGTGCGCAGGCGCGCCAACTCCCGCTGAACTCACGCGGGAAGCCGTACCCGGGAGCAGGGCCTACGCGGCGGTGTCGGTCCACTCGGACGCGAGCAGGGTGTTGCGTACCAGCATGGCGATCGTCATCGGACCGACGCCGCCGGGCACGGGAGTGATGTGCCCGGCGATGCCCTCCAGTTCGTCCGCACGGACGTCACCGGTCAGGCCCGACTCGGTGCGGTGGATTCCGGCGTCGATCACGGCGGCGCCGGGTTTGATGTGTTCGAGGCCGACAAGTCCCCGTACGCCGGTGGCGACCACGACGATGTCGGCGGGCCGGGTGACGGCCGCCAGGTCGGTGGTGTGCTCGTGGGCCACGGTCACGGTCGCCCCGCGGCGCAACAGCAGCTGCGCCAGAGGGCGGCCGACCAGTTCCCCCCAGCCGATGACGGTGACGTGCGATCCCGTGATCGCAATGCCCTCGGCGTCGAGCAGTTCGATGACGCCGAGAGGTGTGCAGGGGCGCAGCCCGTGCTCCCCGCGGGCGAGCAGTCCGGCGCTCGCGGTGGTCAGACCGTCGACGTCCTTGGTGACCGGGATGCGGTCGATCAACGCGCGGGCGTCGAGGTGCGGCGGCAGGGGCAGTTGCAGCAGGATGCCGGTGACCTCCGGGTCGGCCGCCAACTCGTCGATGACGGCGGCGACTTCCCGCTGCGTGGCCCGCCGCGGCAGCGCCCGGTGGAAGTCGCGCATTCCGGCTTCCCGGATGGCGCGGCGCTTGGCGGCGACGTACACGGCGCTCGCGGGGTCGTCGCCGACGAGGACGGTGGCCAGGCCCGGCAGCCGCCCCGGGGACGCGGCGGCCACTTCCTCCGCGACCTTCGACCGGATCTGCCGGGCCGTTTTCCTGCCGTCGATCTTCGTGGTCATGATGGCGAACCGCCTTCTTGGCTGATGTCCCTGCACCGGGCGGTCTCAGGCGAAGACGATGGTGTGGTTGCCGTTGCGGATGACGCGGTCCTCGGCGTGCCACAGCACGGCGCGGGACAGCACGGCGCGTTCGACGTCGGCGCCGCGGCGCATCAGGTCGGCGGCGGTGTCGGCGTGGGTGACGCGGACCACGTCCTGCTCGATGATCGGGCCCTCGTCGAGGTCCTCCGTCACGTAGTGCGCCGTGGCGCCGACCAGTTTCACCCCACGTTCCTTGGCCTTGGCGTACGGTCCGGCGCCGACGAAGGCCGGCAGGAAGGAGTGGTGGATGTTGATGACCGGCACGCCCACCTGCTCGATGAAGTCGCCGGACAGGATCTGCATGTAGCGGGCCAGCACGACGAAGTCGACGTTGCCCCGCAGCAGCCGCAGGTGTTCGGCCTCGGCGGCGGACTTGTCGGGGCCCTGGCAGGGGACGTGGAAGAAGGGGATGCCGAAGGAGCGGACCTCTTCCGCCGTGTCCGGGTGATTGGAGATCACCATGGCGATGGTGACGGGGAGTTGGCCGCGGCGGTGGCGCCACAGCAGGTCGAGCAGGCAGTGGTCGGACTTGGAGGCGAAGATCGCGACGCGTTTCGGGACCGACGGGTCGCGCAGGGTGCAGGTGAGGCCGTAGCCCTCCCCGAGCCGCTGCCGCAGGTCCTTCTCGATCGCGGGCAGGGCCGCCTGGAGGTTGTCGAGGCCGAAGACGGTGCGCTGGAAGAAGGCGCCGCCCTGCGGGTTGTCGGAGTACTGGTCGAGGGAGACGATGTTGGCGCCGTGGCCGCTGAGCACGCCCGCCACGGCCGCGACGATGCCCGTTCTGTCCTCACCCCGCACGATCAGCGAGGCAAGGCGGTGCGACGGCTCGGCCGGGGTGTCCTGCCTGCCGTGCGCCGGGGCGCCTTGCTCACCGTGCGCCGAGCTCTCCCGCTTGCCCTGCGCCGGGACGTTCTGCGTGAGCGTCACGTCAGCCTTCCTTCCTGAACCGGGCGACCCACTCCGAGGTGGCCCTGAGCCCGCCGAACGTGTAGAAGTGCACCTTCAGTTCGCCATGGCGCGTGGCGTCGTAGCCCTGGGCGAGGGCGCGCAGGAAACGGTCGGGCCCGGCCGTGCCCATGAGGTTGGCCAGGGAGAAGCCGTACTTCTTGGCGATGGAGGCGCTGGTGCCGACGCCGAAGCGGGTTGCGTACGTCATCAGCCGCCGCACCCCGGCCGGTCCGGGCACGCCGATGCGGATCGGCACGTCGACACCCTGCCTGCGCGTCTCCTCCACCCAGGCGAGGACGGGGTCGACGTCGAAGCCGAACTGCGTGATCAGATCGCCCGCCAGCCGCTGTGCCGCGAGCGCCGCGTGCTTGTCCGTCAGCGCCGACCACAGCACGCGGTCGTCGATGGCGGGGTGTCCTTCCGGGTAGCCGCTGATGCCGATGTGACGTACGCCGTAGCGCTGCGGCAGTCCGGTGCGGATGACGGCCAGCGCGTCCTCGTACGGGCCTTCGGGGCTGGCGGGGTCGCCGCCGACGACGAACACGTTCTCCGCGGTACCGTCGGCCCGCAGGCCGGCCAGGAACTCTTCGAGGTCGACCTGTGAGCCCAGGCGGCGGGCCGAGATGTGCGGTACGGGGACGAAGCCGAGCCGCTTGACCGCTCGCGCGGCGTCCAGGCGCATCCGCAGGTCCTCGTTGCCGAGGAAGGTGACGTTGATGCGGGTGCCCGGGGGGATGGTGTCGCGGGCTTCCTCCAGTTTCGGTACGTCCTTGCCGGTCATCTCCAGCGAGAAGTCCTCCAGCAGTGATGTGCGCACCACTGCCGAGGCCGGGGAACCGGGGTTCATCGTGCTCCTTTTTCACATGCTCGACGGCTCGCTGCCGCGGCGGCCCGCCCACCCGGGAAGGTGCCGTGCGAGGGGACCGTGGAGGCGGCTCAGGCGTTGCGGCGGTACAGGGTGCGCGCGTGCTGGTTGAACGGCGCGGGCCGGACGGTGGCGCGGACGCGCGGGAACCCGAGGTCGGCCCCGGGGTCGGTACCGGAGCCGGGGTGCTCGCCCCACACCACCTCGACCTCGGTGCCGGGCTCGGCGTGCTCCGTGTCGATCAGGGTCAGCGACAGGACGGTGCCGACCGGGTCGATGGACGCGGTCTGCATGGTCACACCGACCAGGCCGGTCGCGTTCTCCACCCGGTGGCGCGCGTAGGTGAGGTGGAACCCCGGGTCCTCGCCCCGGCCGATGATCTCGCGCACGTCGTCGGCGTCGAAGACCAGAGTGACCTTCGTGCGGCGGACGTCGTCCCTCGCCTTCACCAGGGCGTCCCGGCCCAGGAAGTCGTGGTTGAAGGAGATTATTTTCCCGTAGCCGAGTTCGTACGGGGAGCAGTAGTAGTCCTCGATGTCCTCCGAGAAGTGGCTGCCGCTGAGCGGGCGCTTGCCCTCGATGCCGAACAGCGGGAGGTGCCTGCGGTATTCCAGCAGCTCCGGGTCGGTGTAGATGCCGGGCACCGGGGAGGGGATCCAGCCGCTCTCCACGCTCGGCGTGGTGTACGCCAGCGCACCGACCTGGACCAGGCCCAGCGGCTCACCGGCCTTGAGGAACGCCTCGTGGACGTACGCGGCGTGCTCCCAGGGGCCGATGAACTCGAAGCCGGCCTGGCCCGCCATGCCGTGGCGCAGCGCGCGGAAGGCGCGGCCGTCCAGGCCGACCGCGGCGGAGTGGAAGAACTTGGTCCTCGGCAGCGGTCCGCCGAAGACCCGCTCCACCAGCTCCTGGGCCAGCGGTCCCTGGAGCTGATAGCGGAACAGCGTGGGGTCGCCGCCGCCCGGGCGGAAGGCGGAGGACGGGTCGGTGGCGAAGGAGACGTCGTAACGGCCGCGCTCTCCGTGGTACTGGACCCAGTGGTGCGCGGCGGGAACCCCGCTGAGCAGGTACTTGTGCTCGGCCTCGCGGGCCAGGATGCCGTCCGTGACGATGTTGCCGTCCTTCGTCACCGGGATGTACTGCTTGGCCTGCCCGACGGCGAAGTTCTCGAAGTTGTTGGCGCCGTGGTCGGCGAGCAGCCGGGTGGCGTCGGGTCCCTCGATCCACATGTCGTACATGTGGTGCGAGAGGTTGAGGAGGGCGACGCCCTCGTGCCACGCGTTCTGCTCCTGCCGCCAGCCGGCGTACTCGCGTTCGACGACCTCGGGGGTCCAGGGCTCGGCACCGGGCTTCCACAGCAGCTCGATCGGCGATCCGGCCTTGTCGATGCCGTCCTGGAGGCTGGGGGTGGTCATGCGGCTCCCTCTCCTTCGAATGATTCGAATGATCCGTCGAGCGGCAGATGGACAGATCCAGCCGCCGACGGAGACCTCTCGCTCCCCGGTGTGGTCGCAGACCGAGACGCAACTAAATCGATCTAGCGGCGAAGTTAGCAGAGCGAATCTCGCGCTGACGAGGGTCGTGGGGCGCACTCTTTGCTTGCGTCCTGTGCGCCCGCCGCGGCCGACGTGGTGAGCGGTGGTGGGCGGTGGCAGTGGCAGCTGCGGTAGTCGGCACACCGCGCTCGCACGGCGTGGGTCAGGAACGCAGGATGGCTCTGGCCGGCAGGGCAGGATGGCTCTGGTCGGGCTGGTGAACTACCTAGACTGGCGCTGTCGCCCGGCGAAAAACGCCTGGCGCGTCAGATCGCACCAGATCGCATCGGGGCAGGTGATGGGCGGTTCCGGGAGAGTCACGCTGAACGACGTCGCTGCCGCCAGCGGCGTCTCACGCGCCACCGTCAGTTTCGTCCTCAACGACGACCCCCGCCAGACGATCTCGGCGGCCACCCGGGAACGCGTACGCCAGGCCGCACGTGAGCTCGGCTATGTGCCGCACGGGATCGCGAGGGCGCTGCGCGAGGGAGCCTCCCGGGTCGTCGTGCTCAACATCGACTGGGGCCTGGAAGGCAACTACTCCCACAGCTTCATCCGCGGCCTGGACGACGAACTGGCCGCACACGACCACGTCCTGCTCGTCCATCACGGCCATCACTCGCCCCGGTCGACCCGGCAGGTGCTCGACGCGATCACTCCCCGCGCGGTCATCCGGTTCGCCGAGCCCTACCTGACCGGCCATGACCTCGACGATCGCGGGGGCGGCTGGAAGGACGGCCTGGCCGCCCATGCCGCACTGCAGATCCGCCATCTCGCCGAACGCGGTCACACGTGTGTCGCGCTCGCCCTGCCGGACACCGAGACCCCACTCGCCGATGTCCGCCTGCGGTTCGCCGCACGGACCGCGGAGCACCTCGGTCTCGCCGCGCCGGTCCCCTTCGTCGTTCCCCGGCCGAGAACGGCGGGTGCCCGGGCGATCGAGGAGCTGCGGACCGCCCACCCCGACGTCACGGCGGTCGCCGCCTTCAACGACGACGTCGCCCTGCGCACCCTCACCGCCGCGCACGACCTCGGCCTGACCGTCCCCGGCGACCTGGCCGTCATCGGATACGACGACACCGAGTACGGCGCGCTGATCACCCCCGCGCTCACGACCGTCCACATCGACGCCGAGGCCCACGGACGCCTCGCCGCCCGTGCGGCGCTCGGCCTTGACACCACCGGCCTGGAGCCCGTACCGGCCCGGGTCATCGTGCGCGACTCGGTCTGACGGGGCGCCGGCCGGTCGGCGGTCCTCGGTGGACCTGTCGGTCCGTGCCTGAGCGTGAAGAGGTGCGGGCGCGACACCTTAGGTTGCGTTCCCCGGGCTCCCGGCCCACCCGAGACCGTGGGCACCATTTCGGCCACATCGAGCGCCGTTGCCGCGCGCGGTCGGAGACATCGGGCGTGCCGGGACGCACGCGGGTCTCCTGCCCGGCCGCGTCGACTTGCGCGAGCCGCAGAGGAGTTGCTCACCATGTGCCAAGCCTCGGACCACACGTCGGACGCGGGGTGCCCCGCCGTGGAGCCGCTCCAGGACCGCGCCCAGGCGCCCTCCCGCAGATCACTCCTGGGTGCCGTGGCGGCCTCCGCGGTGGCCGCGGCCCCGCTGTTCGCCGGCGCACCGGCTGCGGCGGCACCTTCGAACCCCTCCGCCACGCCCCTGTCCCTGACCCTGCTCGGCACCAACTCCGGGCCACCGCCCCTGGCGACCCGCTACGGCACCTCCTCGGCGCTGGTCGTCAACGGCAGGACGTACGTGATCGACTGCGGGCGCGGCGCGGTGAGCCAGTACATGCGCGCAGGTCTGTCGATGCCTTCCCTGGCGGGCATCTTCCTCACCCATCTGCACGCCGATCACGTCGTCGACTACTACGCGTTCCCGATGCTCGCGGCGGGCGCCTCGGGCGCACAGGGCTTCAGGAACCCCATCGACGTGTACGGCCCCGGCCCGGCCGGCATCGCCTCCACCGTCGCCGGCGCCCCCGGACCCGTACCCGGTACGGTCGGCATGACGAGGCTGGCCGGGCAGGCGTACGCCGCCGCCCCGACCTTCTTCATGACCGAGCACACGGGCATCGACCCGGCCACCCTGCTCAGGGTCCACGACGTGTTGCCCCCGCCCGGCACCGTGGCCTCGGCGACGAACACCGCGCCGGCCATGGCGCCCTTCAAGGTCATGGAGAACGACGACGTCAAGGTCACCGCCGTGCTGGTCCCGCACGGCGCGGTGTACCCCGCCTACGCCTACCGATTCGACACGGACCACGGCAGCATCGTCTTCTCCGGCGACACGACACCGACCCCGAACGTCATCGGGCTCGCCCGCCATGCCGACGTCCTGGTGCACGAGGCCCTCTACCCGGCTGGCCTGGCGATCCTCGGGCTTCCGCAGGCCCTGATCGACCACATCCTGGCCACGCACACCGACGTCGGCGAACTCGGCCGCATCGCCGCGGAGTCGGATGTGCGCACGCTGGTCGCCAACCACCTCAGTCCTGGACAGTCCGCCGCCGTCTCCGACCCGACCTGGCGACGGCAACTGCGCGACAGCGCCCGCCACGCCCGGTTCGGCGGCCGGATGCTCCTGGGCGACGACCTGATGCACATCGCCGTGCAGCCGGGCGCGTCCCGCACGCGCTGAGCCGCCCTCAACGACGAACGACTCCGCGCCGGCGCTCCGGAACGCGAAGAGGCGGCACCTCCGCACAAGGTGGATGGCTGACTTCCTGAGCTGGGAAGTCAGCCGCACCTCATACCCGGAGGGCACTCTCAGGGCACTCCACTCAGGCCATTTCCATCATGTCGGCGGCCAGGTCCTGGTCCGCCTCCCACACATGGGTCTAGACGTTCAGCATGATCGACGGCTTAGCGTCCCGAGCTGGGCCGGCGCATTGTTGCGCGGTGCCCAGTGCGCGGCGGTCCAGCAACGCGCGAACGCTGCGGACTTCACCAATCGACCGGTGAAGGATGTGGGCGGTGCGCCTACCCTGAGTTCAGAGGGCGTTGCAGGTTGTCTTTCGCGAATTCATCGATCATGCGGCATGAGCCTGCCATAAGCTGCTCGTGGTCTCACGATCCCGTACGTCGTCTGCAACGACTGTCAGAGCCGAAGTCTGGCCATCGCCGCCGCCCTGACCTGCTACAAGAAGCTCGCGAAACTTGCCACGTGAGACAACCTCTAAATACTTTGCCCCCGTCCTGCCCCACGGATGCAGGCAGATTCAGGAGCGAGATGGCGGTTGACTACTCTGAGCCCCGAGCTTTTGCTTGAGTGAGTCCGTAAAAGTTCGCGTCTTTGCAATGTCGAGGGTCAGCGGCGTACCGTTGCGAGCCTGCTCCACTGCATCAGCGGCCTGCAGAAAAGCGTCAGCAGCCCGAGTGTTATCCCACAATACTTCACAGATTCCGCTGCAGTACTTCTCGATCTTATTCGCACTCAGTGCTGGCATTTCTAGTCCACCTGCAATATACCGGAGAGCCATTAGTAGGTGGTACCGGGCTGGCTTGTATTTGACCGGAACACCACCACTCCGAAAAAGAAACTCAAGCTTGAAGTGGGCATATGCCGAAACATAGTACGGATCCAGCTTGTGTCCGTCATTGAAAATTCGGCTGCCAACCTGGGTTTGCAGGTCTGCGTAGTAGCTGATCGACCGGTGCGGCTCATCGAGGAACATCGCAGCAAAGGAGCGGATCTGCTGCGACTTTGTGATGATGCGAACTTTCTTAATACCGGATACGGCATTGTATTGCTTCGAGCGGCGCTCGTAGTGCAGCCGCTGGTCATCACTGTACGAGCTGAGAAACCCTTCGAGCTTCTTGGCGAACGTGCCGAGAGCGTACAAGTCCTCGTTTGTAACTTGGGTTTGACGGTTGGTCGCAGTGATGATCGAGTTGACGACATCCTCGTCCTGCGTGGCCACGATTTTGAGTGGCACCTGGACTTGTTCCGTCAAATGTTCTTGTTGATCAAAAAGAACATGACTGGTCTGGCATCCATTTACGATTTGATAGTCGGTGATTGCCACCTTGTCGCGAGTCGTGGTCAGTTCGCGTGCAACGATGGTGACGCCGTTGTTGAGGACGACGAATCGCCCCTTTGCTGAATCGTCTGTCAGTGTTCGCTGAATGTCCGCATTTACGGAGTTGTATTCCTGGAAGTCTCTCACATTGTCGTTGAATAGCGACTTCCTGATGTTCCCGGCACTGTCCGAAAGAATCTTAATGAACTCTGGGGCGGAAATGACACCCAGATAAGACTCTGTCACGCCAGCGATGTCCGGAAGTAGGACCTTGCTGGAGAAGGAAAATTCCGTGGTGACACTGTTCTTGCTGCGAAGGTAGCTTGCGTGAACCTCGTCGGCCCCCATGGGATGGAACGTGACTTCCGAGAAAAGGCCAGTTGACTTGAGTTGGGCGACCCGCTTTGCGATTTTTGCCTCTAGATATTGATCCGAAGTCCACTGGCCCGTCGTTACGTAGCTCAGGCGGCATTGCGGTTTTGCTCGACGAAATCGAAGACTGTTGTCGTAAATCTCTTGCATCAGATTGTGAGCCTGTGCGACTGAGTCGTTCATGGGAAGTGTGGCAGATTCCGCAAAGAACTCATCGACTCCATCAAAGAAGGTCATGATCTGTTCGCCAGAAAAGCCGCTCGTGGTCTTCGCCTGAATGAAGCAGAAGGTCACGTCAAGTGAGCCGTTTAATTTCAGCAGACCTTCCATGTCCTCGCCGGAATTGATCAGACCTCCGTTTACTATCACCCCAATTCCGTCGATTCCCAAATCGTCGCCGCCGCCCGTATGGACATCGGTTACATTGAACTCGTCGTCGTATGAATCCGAGACTACGCAGTAATCAGCGAATAGCTCGAAGGCGTCGGATTCACTCAATCGTTCGATGGACTGTTCGTCACGAAAGGCATCGAGATATGCTTTCGTTACGCGGTCCATCGGTCCCCCAGAATGCTAGTGGCCTATATTGATTAGAGGGATCGTACCGCTGCAGAAGCGGCATGTCAGGCTGACCTACGAGATGTGACGTCACCTCTGCTACGTCATCCGGGTCCGGTCGTGATGAGAGTCGGTCGGCAAGTGGGTTACGCCATGCTTCGGGACGATGCCTCGCCTCAAGTGGGGTGCCCGGGAGGGACGTCGGACACGTCTCCTGGATCAAGGAGCGTGATCGGTAGGCGCAGCCAGGTGGCGTGTAGGTGACGCCCCGCCAGGGCCGTCGGCTCGGGCACGGTTACTCCTGGCGTTGGGGGGCACTGACGGAGTACGTCTGGGGTGAGTGCTTCCTTCCCTCTCGGAAGTAGGGCCCGGCGTCCGTTCTGTACCACCTCCAACAGATGGAACAGCTAGAGGTTGTCCCGTAACCGGTGGGGCTGTTGGGGCGTTGTCCGATCACGGGTGGGGTGATCTCAGCGGATGATCCGAAGTGGATCGAGCCGTTTGTCGGGTTGAGTCCGGAGCAGTTCAACCGGCTCGTCACGCTGGTGCGTCGGCGCGGTGGTGACATCCAGCGAGGCCGGCCGTGGCGGTTGGCGCTCGAGGACCGGGTGTTGCTGGTGGAGACGTACTGGCGCACGAATCTGACGTTGCGGCAGGTGGCGCCGCTGTTCGGGGTCTCAAAGTCGGCCGCGGACCGGATTCTGGACCATCTCGCGCCGTTGCCGGCGATCTCACCGGCCCGCCGCAAACGGGATGACACCGTCTACATCGTCGACGGCACCCTGGTCCCCGCTCGAGACCGCAGCATCGCGGCCTCGAGCAAGAACTACCGGTACTCGACGAACCTGCAGGTGGTCATCGACGCCAACAGCCGCCTGGTGGTGGCCTTCGGCGATCCGCTGCCCGGCAGTCGCAACGACTGCCGGGCTTTCAGCGAGTCCGGAGCCGACCGGGTCTGCCGCGGTGTCCCCACCATCGCGGATGGCGGCTACCAGGGCACCGGGCTGCTCATGCCGCACCGAAAACGTCGTGGTCAAGAGCATCTGAGTCCCGTGCAGGAAGCGGAGAACTCGGTCCACCGTCGCGCTCGGGCACGCGTCGAGCACGCCCTGTCCCGGCTGAAGAACTGGAAGGTTCTGCGGGACTGCCGACTCAAGGGCGACGGAGTCCACCAAGCCGCACTCGGCATCGCCCGCCTCCACAACATGGCCCTACGGGATAACTCAAATCCTATACGGGACAACCTCTAGGGGTCATTCGTCGCGCCGGGTGGCACGGCCATGGGAGAGGCATCGCCCTTAGCCGTCGCTGGGGACCCGCGATTCGAATCCCCACGCCTCACGGAACGCCTTGGTACAGAACATCGAGGCACCGGGATCGAGGGAAATAGTGTGGCGGGCGTAGGCCAGCATACTCAGCGACTTGGCACCAGACGCCGACTGTTTTGCGTCTTTCATCCTCGAAGCGATCCGATCGGGCTCGAAGAACTCGAATACCGTCATGGCGAAGTACATGAATGCTTCGAGTTCCTGCCCTAAGCGGACAGCACGGGGGAGCCTTTCGGACGTGGTTTCGGGCTGCCCGTGTTCCGTGACCCAATGCTGCAGTATGTCACGCCATTGAGTGAGGAGAGCCGCCGTTGCCCGCCCGCTGGGTTCGATGCGGCCCAGTTCCTTTAGTAGTGCGATCCCGGTGATATCCAATGGATCTGCCATGAGTGCGTGTCTGACAGCTCGTAGCCTCGCACTACACTCACGGTGGAACACGTCGGGAACGGCAGCCGAAAGATCGATCTTGCTCGATTCATGCAGGCCACCGATGAGTAGCCGGGTACTGCGATGCAAGTCCCGAGGAAGGCCCCCGGAGAGGACGTAGCACAGACCGACGAAAGGTTCAGTCCAGCCGAGAAGTAGCCCGTAGAGAATCTTGCGCGCTTGGTCCACGCCCATCCGTTCCAGGGTCACGATTTCATCGAAGGAACTGTCGAATACGTCACGGAACGGCATCCCTCTGCGCTCGAAACTCGCAGCCGCGTCCTCCGAGACTGAGACAAGGAAAATGCAACCCGCGACACCGAAGATTCCCTTCACTTCATTGAGGAATTCCTGTACGGCATCGATGTCGTGCATCTTGTCGAGTTCGTCGATTGCGACGACCGGTTCGACCTCCTGCGCAAGCGTCAGCAAGAATCTCTTCAGATCAGCGACGATCTCCGGATATGTCATTGCCCGTTCGGTGAGATTCACCCCCTCCTTGCGTGCCATCTCGATCGCTACGGGCAATTTTACGGTGCCGCCGACCTTGCCGCCCATAGACCGTTCGGTGGTGAATCCCTGCTGGTACTGAATTCTTCGCAGTTGGCCGGTTGCGTCATCGGTCAGTTTCATGGAGTACCGGCCGGGAAAACGTCGAGCTATAGCGAATGAATGAGAGTCCAAACCTGCCCGGTACCGGAACCCTTTGGTCACAACCGTGGGAATTCCCAGGGCGGACGCGAGGAGACCGGCCAGGAGAGGCCACATGTCCGACCACTCGAGAGTCACTCTGGAAAGCAGCCAGATTCCCCCCACTCCGGTGGCGATAAATAACCAACAAAGAAATATCGAGATGGAGGTGCGACGGGCCGACCTGACGCGCATCCTCACTGACTCTCTTTCGGCATGGTTGATCCCAAAATTCCCCAGCGTGCGACCATGGAGAATAATTCCTGCGAATTCTAGACAATTAAGCAGGAAGAGCGCCAATAGAGTAGCGGAACACGCCAGCATGGAAATGCTGGCGTAACCCATAGTTCCAGCTGGTGCTTGAAAGTTTCGAACATAATGGGCCAGAAATGCGGCACCCGTCAGTATCAGTAGCCCACCCAAAAAGGTGGAGGTCAGCATAGTTAGTTGACGGATGGTTGTACGTGAATTCCAGCTCCGGGCATTCGCGATCTGAATATCTGCCTCTGCGAGGTCTCCCAGGACAGCGCGGCACAGCTCGGCATGGATATGCAGAATAAACTCGCGCCGATCGTACTTCACTGGCGCCGATACTTGGATTCCCAGCCGCGGCTTTTCCGGGGCCTCGGACGACTCGCCGTCCAGTTTCGCCTCCGCTGTCGTAAAGAAATCGATCAGCGTAGATTTGCCGACACCACGAGGGCCGGAGATGCCGAAGCTGCCGCCGTGCCGCTGTCTAATGAGGATGTCCAGATCATCAAATGCGGAGGTCCTGACAATCTTCTCTTTGGTGAGCGTATCGCGAAACCTGTCGAGGGAACTGACTTGCATCGATGCGCCGAAATGTGTTTCCACCGCAGAATTCAATTCCGTCAGAAATGCCGAGTGAACGGCCAGTTCGAGAGCGCGCACCAGATCCTCGCGACATGCATGCCATTGGTCCTCTAGCGTTCTGAATTCCGTGTGCTCCCGAGCCTGTGGCAGTTGATCGCTCAATCCCAAGTGGCGCAACCTGTCGATCTGCTGCAACGTGGTGTGAAGCTCGATGAGTTGACCCGAGAGATCGACGAGGATTTCCTCGCGGTTACTCCTGGATTCGGTCTGTTGATCAGGGTCCGCGCGGAAGAGTGACTGGAGTGACCGGAACGTGGCTTCAAGTCCAGTCGTCTTGAGTACCGCGTCCAAACCGCGGGCCAGGATCTCTTCCGCAGCAGTGGTGTGCTTGCGTGCCTCGCGCAAGGCCTCACCGAGCTCAGACTCCGGAATGCGTCCCTCGGAATCGTCGAGCAGGTCGCCTGCATGCTGCATCACCTCACGCAGTCTTGACGACATCGCGTCCAGGTTTCCCAGGTGGCCCGTTGCATCCGAGGCGATCGCCCTCGCGTGCAGTTGAGCGGACAACGTGCGGGCGCTCTGCAGTTCGTCTCTAACGTTGTGCAGGATAATCCTGTCCTGCTTCATCACCGCAGTGGCGATGGCAGCAGGATCCTGCAGATCCCCAAGAGCACCGACGATCTCAGGTTTCGCGCTCACTGCCTCGAGGCTATCGTCTAGCAGCTCTCGCTCATTGATGTCGTACGGCCCTGTGGGCGGCCTCCGGTGCCTGGGAGCGGACGCATTTCCGGGCGCGGACGTACTAACAGACATGGGGTCCCCCTCGCAGCCTCAACGGTGCACCGCCATGGATTGAGCCTGTCCCGATGATGCCACTGGTGGGAAGCGTTCACCCCGAGCTCGCCCCCTCTTTTTCACGCGGATGTAGGAGCCGTCCACGCACTGATCAATCGGGGACCAGGGGAATCAAGGCGCTGGAGTTCGGCAGGGCAGCTCCGAATCGCGTGTTCACCCAGCCAAGCCCCCGAACTCACTGCAGCTGCCCAAGCCGAGTGGCATGAACACTGACCTAGGCACTGTTTCTCGGATCTCCTGATGTGAGTGGGGTGTTGGGGTCAGGCTGGCTGTATGGGCCGTGGGGATTTGACGAATGCGGAGTGGGATCGGCTGGAGTCGTTCTTACCTCGTGGTGGTGCGCGTGGGGGTCGGTGGAGTGATCATCGTCGGGTCATCAACGGGGTGCTGTACCGGGTGCGGACGGGTGTGCAGTGGCGGGACCTTCCCGAGTGGTTCGGACCGTGGGAGACCGTCTACAAACGGCATCGCCGCTGGTCGGCTGACGGAACGTGGAAGATGCTGCTGGCTCTTGTCCAGGCCGCCGAGGACGCTGTGGGCGGAATCGACTGGGACATGTCGGTCGACTCGACAGCGGTGCGGGCCCACCAGCACGCCGCCGGCGCAAGGAAGGCGCCTCCGGCGGCGGTTGTTCAAAAGGGGGCCGCGCCAGGGACGAACCAGGTCGATCCAGGTCGATCCAGTCTTGCGGAAGTTGCTCGTCCGGCTGGAGGAGGTGGTCAGATCGGCGAATGCCTGGGACGTTCCCGCGGACGGTTCACCACCAAGGTCCATCTCGTCGCCGACGGACGATGCCGGCCCATCGCCTTCATCCTGACTCCGGGGCACTACGGTGGCGGCCCCCAGTTCGAACGCGTGCTGGAACAGATCACCGTGCCCCGCACCGGAGTCGGACGGCCCCGCACCCGCCCTGACCACGTCCTGGCGGACAAGGCCTACACGTCCCGGCGAAACCGCCGCTACCTGCGACGACGCGGAATCCGGCACACCATCCCGGAACGACTCGACCAGCAAAGACACCGGCACAATCGAGGCTCCCGAGGCGGCCGGCCCACCGGCTTCGACAGCGAGCGCTACAAGAAGCGCAACACCGTCGAACGCGCCATCAACCGGCTGAAGAACTTCCGCTCGGTCGCCACCCGCTACGAGAACCGCGCCTACATCTACCTCGGCACCGTCACCCTCGCAACCCTCCTCATCTGGCTCCGCACATGATCCGAGAAACAGTGCCTAGTCGCCCGCTGAGTGAATGGCCGATCAGTAGCGAGTATTCATCCGGCTGCCGTAGTCCGGTACATGCAACGTGCCCGCTTCTTGCCGGGGCATGAAGAGCGTGAAGTCCCATTCGGCATCGACAGGTCTGCTCGAGGCATACCGGTCGATCGCGCTGGGCGAGGAGATACGGATCGCAACGTGAGAGCCCCAACGATTGGTGTCAGGTTGCAAGGCGACGAAGGAAGGGACTCCCCCAGTTGTCCCTCGGGGCAGCCTTAGGCGGTTAAGTCGGCTGGTCAGGAGCATCGGGGTCGGCCCACTGAAATCTTCCAGTGGTCGGCCGTGCGAGGGCGGCCAACACGACCGCCGATGGTCCACGACCAGCCTCTCTGGTGGCAACGCGTTCAGGCGCCAATCGCGCCCAGAGGGCACAACACCTTCCCGCACGTTCAACGGCAACCAACACAAGCAAACGTCATTTCGCCTGGGCAGCGGCGTATCTTGACAGTTTCCGCAGACAATGCCCGAAGGGGCGGCACCTCCGCACAAGGCGCCGCCCCTTCGTCTTTCGTGCACCGGAGCCGCGATCCGTCGGTGAGGGTGGGATGGCGGACTACGACCCCGGGGTTCTGCGGGCCCGGCCCGCAGTGGGCCGGGGTCTTACGGTCCGGCGCCTATAGACGGGCCAGAGCCATTCGACCTCGCCCTACCGGTGGTCGCTCCCCTGCGAAGAGGACGCCGCCCGTCCCGCCTCCAACCGCGCCACCGGAATCCGGAACGGCGAGCAGGAGACGTAGTCCAGGCCCACCTCGTGGAAGAAGTGGACGGACTCCGGGTCGCCGCCGTGTTCGCCGCAGACGCCGAGTTTGAGGTCGGGGCGGGTCTCGCGGCCGGCCTTGACCGCGGACTTGACCAGGGAGCCCACGCCGTCGCGGTCGATCGTCTCGAAGGGGCTGACGCCGAAGATGCCCTTCTCCAGGTAGGCGGTGAAGAAGGAGGCCTCGACGTCGTCCCGGCTGAAGCCCCACACCGTCTGGGTCAGGTCGTTCGTGCCGAAGGAGAAGAACTCCGCCGCCTCCGCGATCTGACCGGCGGTCAGGGCGGCGCGCGGCAGCTCGATCATCGTGCCGATGGACAGCTTCAGGTCCGTGCCGGTCGCCGCCTGGACCTCCGCGATGACCTGGTCGGCCTCCTCGCGCACGATCTCCAGCTCCTGGACCGTACCCACCAGCGGGATCATGATCTCCGCGCGCGGGTCGGCCTTGGCGGCCTTGCGCTCGGCGACGGCCTCGGCGATGGCCCGTACCTGCATGGTGAAGAGACCGGGGATCACCAGACCCAGGCGTACGCCGCGCAGGCCCAGCATCGGGTTCTGCTCGTGCAGGCGGTGCACCGCCTGGAGGAGCCGCAGGTCGTTCTCGTTGGAGTCCTTGCGGGACTCGGCGAGCGCGACGCGGACCGACAGCTCGGTGATGTCCGGCAGGAACTCGTGCAGCGGCGGGTCCAGGAGGCGGACGGTGACCGGGAGGCCGTCCATCGCCGAGAACAGCTCCACGAAGTCCTGCTTCTGGAGCGGCAGGAGCGCCTTCAGCGACTCCTCGCGCTCGGCCTCCGTGTCCGCGAGGATCAGCCGCTCGACCAGCTCACGACGGTCGCCGAGGAACATGTGCTCCGTACGGCACAGACCGATGCCCTGGGCGCCGAAGCGGCGGGCGCGCAGCGCGTCCTCGGCGTTGTCCGCGTTGGCGCGCACCCGCAGGCGGCGCTTGCGGTCGGCGAACGCCATGATCCGGTGCACGGCCTCGACCAGTTCGTCGGCGTCGTTGGCGCCCGCGTGCATCCGGCCCTCGAAGTACTCCACGACGGGGGACGGCACGACCGGGACCTCGCCCAGGTACACCTTGCCGCTCGAACCGTCGATCGAGATCACGTCGCCCTCTTCGACCACGTGCCCGCCCGGCACCGTCATCCGGCGCCGCTTGGTGTCGACCTCCAGCTCCTCCGCGCCGCACACACAGGTCTTGCCCATGCCGCGCGCGACCACGGCGGCGTGGGAGGTCTTGCCGCCGCGGGAGGTCAGGATGCCCTCGGCCGCGATCATGCCGTCCAGGTCGTCGGGGTTGGTCTCCCGGCGGACCAGGATGACCTTCTCGCCCGAACGCGACCACTTCACGGCCGTGTACGAGTCGAAGACCGCCTTGCCGACCGCCGCACCCGGCGAGGCGGCGATGCCCCGGCCGACCTGTGCCACCTTCGCCTCGTCGTCGAAGCGCGGGAACATCAGCTGCGCCAACTGGGCGCCGTTGACGCGCTGGAGCGCCTCCGCCTCGTCGATCAGCCCCTGGTCCACGAGCTGCGTGGCGATCCGGAAGGCAGCGCCCGCCGTCCGCTTGCCCACCCGCGTCTGGAGCATCCACAGCTGCCCGCGCTCGATGGTGAACTCGATGTCGCAGAGGTCCTTGTAGTGGTTCTCCAGCGTCGCCATGATCTGCATGAGCTGGTCGTACGACTTCTTGTCGATCTGCTCCAGCTCGGCGAGCGGAACCGTGTTGCGGATGCCCGCGACCACGTCCTCGCCCTGCGCGTTCTGCAGGTAGTCGCCGTACACGCCCTGGTGGCCGCTGGCCGGGTCGCGGGTGAAGGCGACGCCCGTGCCGGAGTCCGGGCCGAGGTTGCCGAAGACCATGGAACAGACGTTGACGGCCGTGCCGAGGTCGCCCGGGATGCGCTCCTGGCGGCGGTAGAGCTTGGCCCGGTCGGTGTTCCAGGAGTCGAAGACCGCGTGGATGGCGAGGTCCATCTGCTCACGCGGGTCCTGCGGGAAGTCTCGGCCGGCCTCGGTCTTGACGATCTTCTTGAACTTGGTGACGAGCTTCTTGAGGTCGGCCGCTTCGAGGTCCGTGTCGACGGTGACCTTCTTGGCGTCCTTGGCCGCCTCCAGCGCGTCCTCGAAGAGCTCGCCCTCGACGCCGAGGACCGTCTTGCCGAACATCTGGATCAGCCTGCGGTACGAGTCCCACGCGAAGCGGTCGTCGCCGGCCTGCTTGGCGAGGCCCTGCACGGACTTGTCCGAGAGGCCGATGTTCAGGACGGTGTCCATCATGCCCGGCATGGAGAACTTCGCCCCGGAACGGACCGAGACGAGGAGGGGGTCGTCGGCCTGGCCGAGCTTCTTGCCCATCTTCGCTTCGAGGGCGTCGAGGTGCGCACTCACCTCGTCACGCAGTGCCGCCGGCTCGTCGCCACTGTCGAGGTAGGTCTTGCATGCCTCGGTGGTGATGGTGAAGCCGGGAGGCACGGGAAGGCCGAGGTTGGTCATCTCGGCGAGGTTGGCACCCTTGCCACCCAGGAGATCCTTGAGGTCCTTGTTGCCCTCGGTGAAGTCGTAAACGAACTTCACGTCCGCGACGCCGCTGTCGCCGCTCTCAGCTACGTGGGGATCTTTGTTTTCCGACACGGGTCTCGACTCCTCGAGGACGCGGTGGCTGCCCTGACGACGGGGAACATACCCAGATCGAAGGCGCCTGGGTACGTCCACTTGTGCGTCATACGGCCGTAACCACTCGTCCGCCAGCAGATCGAAAGTCAAGGAGAGGTAAGCCGGGCGACCCGACAGCGTTCACTTCTTGAATGAGCCGGCATCCACAGACCCGGAATATCGCTCACATGAGCAGCCCTCGGCACGCCTGAGTTCACGTCGTAAATGATCAAAGAGTGGCACTGAGTGCCATCCTTTGAGAAGTGCAGCCGCCCAAGATCCGCTCATCTGAGCGAAACCCTGATCAGGCGTGGCGAGAATCACGCAGTTTTCGGCGCCCGGATTTCACCATGCGGACCGGTACGGAGACGGAAACATGGCCGTCACACGCTCATGGCGAGTGACGGTCGAGCGACTGGCGGGCGACCGTCACACCCCCATGGCGAGCAGCCGCTCCTCGATCCGCTCGGGCGCGTACAGGTGCTCCACGACCATCGCGCCCGCCCCAACGAGACCCGCCCGCTCACCCAGCCGTGAGGTGACGACGTCCAGGTGGGCGGTGGATCGCGGCAGGGCCCGCTGGTAGAGGAGTTCGCGGACGCCGGTCAGGAACGCCGTCCCTGCCAGGTCTCCGGCGATCATCAGGACGCCGGGGTTGAGGAGCGTGACCACGGTCGCCAGTACGTCACCGACGTGGCGGCCGGCCTCCCTGGCGAGCGCGGCGGCGCCGGGATGCCCGGAGGCCAGCAGATCGCGCACATCTGAGCCCGATGCGGCCGGAACGCCCGTCTCCGCTAGCCTGCGCGCGACCGCGCCACCGCTCGCGACGGCCGCGAGGCACCCGAACGACCCGCACCTGCACAGCGCGTCGGCGCCCTCCGGGACCCGGATGTGCCCGATGTCCCCGGCGCCGCCGTCGATGCCCCGGTAGATCGCACCGCCGACGACCACACCGGCCCCGATACCGGTGGAGACCTTCACGAGCACGAACGCCGAGCAGTCGGGGTGGCCGGTGCGCTGTTCCCCGTACGCCATGAGGTTGGCGTCGTTGTCGACGAGGACCGGGACGGCGCCGGCGCCCGTGTGCTCGGCGAAGGCGCGGGTGAGGCGGCCTCTTATGTCGTAGCCGTCCCAGCCGGGCATGATCGGCGGCTGGACGACCCGGCCGGTCTCGCTGTCCACGGGCCCCGGCACGGCGAGACCGATGCCGCACACCTCGTGCGCCCGGTGCCCGGCCTTCTCCAGGAGCTCCGCGAACCAGCGGCCCAGCTCGCCGAGGACCACGTCCGGGCCCTCCTCGATCAGCAGCGGCCCCGTGTGCTCGGCCAGCAGCTCGCCGGTCAGGGAGAGCACGGCGGCGCGGGCGTGCCGGGTGTCGAGGTCGGCGGTGAGGACGACGGCGTGTGAGTCGTCGAACTCCAGGCTGACCGAGGGACGGCCGCCGAGCGGCGAGTCCACCGGGCCCGCGGCGCCCTCACGCAGCCAGCCGGCCCGGAACAGGCGGTCGAGCCGCTGGCCGACCGTGGCCCGCGACAGCCCGGTGACCTGCTGCAAGGCCCCGCGCGTGGTCGCGCGCCCGGTGCGCACCAGCTCCAGCAGGTCGCCGGAGCTGGCCTGGCTCCCGGTCCTCCCGGCTCGTGTCGCCATCCCGCTACTCCCTGTGATTCCGGTCATGCGGACCCCTTGCGCTCACCAACTCTGCATTACATATTGAGTTTTGCGTGTTAAATAGACGTAACCCTACGGTAGCTACTGCCGAACTGGTCGGCCGCATGTCTTCGGGGAGACCTGAGTGGACCGCACAACCCAGCTCACCGCCCGTCGCACCGGGATCGTGGATCCCGTACGCACCGCGACCTCACCGCTATTTTCCGGCCATGGTGAGATCGCCCCTTCCAGGGTGGCCGTATACGATCCGGTCCGCCCGGCGGGATCGCTGCATCTCAGGGCGGCCGAGGTACTGCACGGCAACTGGACCGGCACGTCCACGGTGCCATCCCGCGGTCTGTACCCCCACCAGTGGTCCTGGGACTCCGCGTTCATCGCGATCGGCCTGCGCCATCTGTCGCCGCTGCGGGCGCAGGTCGAGCTGGAGACACTGCTCGACGCGCAGTGGGGCGACGGCCGGATTCCGCACATCGTGTTCAACCCCTCCGTCCCCCTCGACGCGTACTTCCCGAGCCCCGACTTCTGGCGCTCCTCGACCGCGGGGCGCGCGGCGGGCGCCCCGCGCACCGTACAGACGTCGGGCATCGTGCAGCCACCGGTGCACGCGCTGGCGGCCTGGCTGGTGCACGTCTCCGACCCGGGGCTGTCCCGGGCGCGGTCCTTCCTGTCCCGGATCTACCCGCGGCTGGCGGCCTGGCACCGCTATCTGTTGCACCGCCGGGACCTGGGCGGCGGGGGCCTCGCCTCGGTGGTCCACCCCTGGGAGCAGGGCATGGACAACGCTCCGAGCTGGGACGCCCCGCTGTCCCGTGTGACGCCCGCCCCGGCGCGCTCCTTCCGCCGCGCGGACCTCGACCACGGCGCCGCGGAGGACCGGCCGACGGACCTGGACTACGGCCGGTACGTGCGGCTGGCGACGGACTACCGGGACGGGCAGTACGCGGACGGCACCGCCGGCACCGACGGCTTCGCGGTCGAGGACCCGGCCTTCAACGCGCTGCTGATCGCCTCCGAGCACGCGCTGGCGCGGATCGCGCGGGAGCTGGGCGCGACGGGCACGGCCCGGCACACGCGCGCGGAGCGGCTGACCGCGGCGCTCGTCGACCGGCTGTGGGACCCGGCCGAGGGCATGTTCTTCTGCCGGGACGTGCGCACGGACGAGCTGATCCCCGAGCGCGGCGTCTCCGGCCTCGTCCCGCTTCTCCTGCCGACGCTCCCCCGCGACACGGCCGCCACGCTCGTACGGACGCTGCAGGGGCCGCACTTCGGGCTCGGCGAGTCGACCCGGCTCGTCCCGAGCTACGACCTGACCGGGCACGCCTTCGACCCGCACCGGTACTGGCGCGGTCCGGCCTGGTTCAACACCAACTGGCTGGTGGAGCGCGGGCTCAGGCTGCACGGGGAGCACGCGCGCGCGGAGAAACTACGGGGCGCGCTGCTGGAGACGGCGGACACGTCCGGGTTCGCGGAGTACGTGGATCCGTACAGCGGCGAGGCCTGCGGAGCGCTCGGTTTCAGCTGGACCGCGGCGCTGACGCTGGACCTGATGCACGAGGCACCCGAAGCGGTGCACAGCACGACGGAAGAGTTCGGCAAGGGCGCCAAGGGAGGGGACCGGCGATGACGGACCGGCATCATCTGCTCGTGCACGGTGGGACGTTCGCGGCCGTGGGCGACAGCGGGGACATCAACGGAGTGCGCGGCGCCAGTTCGCCCCACGGGCTGTTCGTGCGCGACGCCCGGCACCTGAGCCGCTGGCAGCTGACCGTCGACGGGGCGGTGCCCGAGGCGCTGACGCCGGTCGCGGACGGCGACACGGCCCGCTGTGTGCTCGTACCGCGCGGCGGCCGGCAGGAGCCACCCGCGTACACGATCTTCCGCGAACAGGCCGTGGCGGACGGCGCGTTCGTCGAGTCGCTGCGCGTCACCAGCAACCGTTCGGCACCGACGACGGTCCGGATCGCGGTCACCGCGGACGCCGACTTCACGGACCAGTTCGAGCTGCGCTCCGACCACCGGACGTACACGAAGATCGGCGTGGTCCGCTCCCGCCAAGTCCTCGACGACGGTGTGGAGTTCACCTACCAGCGCGGGGAGTGGCGGTCCTGTACGACCGTGACGTCCGAGCCCCCGCCGGACGGCGTGGAGGAGACCGGCACAGGCGCGCGCCGCCTGGTGTGGACCCTCGAACTCCAGCCGCACGAATCGGCCGAGCTGGCCCTCCGGGTGGCGGCGCGCCCGCACGGTATGCCGCACCCGGAGGTGCCCCCTTCCCCGGCCGCCGCCAACGCCCGACTCCTCGCGCTGGAAGGGGAGTTCGCGGAGGGCGTGCCCTTCCCGACGGGCTGGCCCGAGCTGGCCGCGGCCTGTGCGCGGGGCCTGTCCGACCTGGCCGTGCTCCAGGTGCCCGCAACGGGCCCCGACGGAGAGGAACTTCGCGTCCCGGCGGCCGGAGTGCCGTGGTTCCTCACCCTGTTGGGCCGCGACGCCCTCCTCACCTCCCTCTTCGCGCTCCCCTACCGCCCCCAACTGGCCGCCGCCACCCTGCCCGCGCTCGCCGCGGCCCAGGCGACCGAGGTCGGCGTGGGCACGGTGGCCCAGCCCGGCAAGATCGTGCACGAGATGCGGCACGGCGAGCTGGCCCACTTCGGGCAGGTGCCGTACGGGCGTTACTACGGCTCGGTCGACGCGACCCCGCTCTTCCTCGTCCTCCTCGGCGCGTACGTCGAGCAGACCGGTGACACGGCGCTGGCCCGCCGCCTGGAGCCCAACGCCCGGGCGGCGATCGGCTGGATGCTGGACCACGGAGGGCTGACCTCGCGCGGATATCTCGTCTACCGCGCGGACGAGGGCGGCCTCGCCAACCAGAACTGGAAGGACTCCCCCGGCGCGATCTGTTCCGGCGACGGCTCCCGGCCGACCGGCCCGGTGATGGCCGCGGGTGCGCAGGGGTACGCGTACGACGCGCTGCGCCGGACCGCGCATCTGGCCCGGACGGTCTGGGACGACGAGGTGTACGCGGCGCTCCTGGAGCAGGCCGCGGGGGATCTCCGCGACCGGTTCCAGCGGGACTTCTGGATGCCGGACCACTCCTTCCCGGCGCTCGCCCTCGACGGCGACGACAACCACGTCGACGCGCTCGCCTCCGACGCGGGTCACTTGCTCTGGTCCGGGCTGCTGGACAAGGAGTACGGGGAGCTGGTCGGGCGGCGGTTGCTGGAGCCGGACTTCTTCTCCGGGTGGGGTGTCCGCACGGTTGCCTCGGGCCAGCCCGCGTACCATCCGCTGTCCTACCACCGGGGGTCGGTGTGGCCCCACGACAACGCGCTGATCACGCTGGGGTTGGCGCGGTACGGGCTGCATGACGAGGCTCGTACGGTGGCCCATGCGCTGGTGGATGCGGCGACGGCTGCCGGGCACCGGCTGCCTGAGGTTCTTGCGGGGTACGGCCGCGATACTCACGTCGAGCCGGTGCCGTATCCGCATGCGTGCGTGCGGGAATCGCGGTCTGCGGCGGCTCCGTTGGCGCTGCTGACGGCGGTCGGGGGTGCGTGAGGTCTGACTTCGGGTGCGGGTCCGCTGTCGCTGGCCGCGCAGTTCCCCGCGCCCCTAAAAGCAGGGCTGCGGCCCTGGCTCTTAAGGGGCGCGGGGAACTGCGCGCTCAACCACGACCCACCCGCACGATATTCACCGGCCCAAGCCCTGCAGGGGCCCGCAGGGAACACTCAACCCCCGGACGTGTCCAGTTCCGCGTCCTCGCTGATGCCCGCGCAGTCGTACGGGTCCTTGAGCCAACCGTCCGGCAGGACAACCCTGTTGTTGCCGGACGTGCGCCCGCGGGGACCGTCCGCGCCGGTCGGCCACGGCTGGTCCAGGGCCAACTCCTCCAGCCCTTCGGAGAGTTCGGCCAGTGATGAAGTGATCGCGAGGCGCTTTCGCATCTCGGAGCCGACGGCGAAACCCTTCAGGTACCAGGCGACGTGCTTGCGGAAGTCGATGACTCCGCGGGCCTCGTCGCCGATCCACTCCCCGAGGAGGGTGGCGTGGCGGACCATCACGCCCGCCACCTCCCGGAGGGTCGGGCGGGCGTAGTCACCCCCGCGGCCCTCGAACGCCGCCACCAGGTCGCCGAACAGCCACGGACGCCCCAGGCAGCCACGGCCGACGACCACGCCGTCGCACCCGGTCTCCCGGACCATCCTCAGCGCATCGTCCGCCGACCAGATGTCACCGTTGCCGAGAACCGGAATCTCCGGCACATGCTCCTTGAGGCGGGCGATGGCCTCCCAGTCGGCGGTGCCGCCGTAGTGCTGGGCGGCGGTGCGGCCGTGCAGCGCGATCGCCGTCACGCCCTCCTCGACGGCGATACGCCCGGCGTCGAGGTACGTGATGTGGTCGTCGTCGATGCCCTTGCGCATCTTCATCGTGACGGGCAGGTCGCCGGCCCCGGACACCGCCTCGCGCAGAATCGCCCGCAGCAGGTGCCGCTTGTACGGCAGCGCGGACCCGCCGCCCTTCCGCGTCACCTTCGGCACGGGGCAGCCGAAGTTCAGGTCGATGTGGTCGGCGAGACCCTCCTCCGCGATCATGCGGACGGCCTTGCCGACGGTCGCGGGGTCGACCCCGTACAACTGGATCGAGCGCGGGGTCTCCGACGCGTCGAAGTGGATCAGCTGCATCGTCTTCTCGTTGCGCTCGACCAGCGCCCGAGTGGTGATCATCTCGCTGACGAACAGGCCCTTGCCCCCGCTGAACTCCCTGCACAGCGTGCGGAACGGCGCGTTCGTGATCCCGGCCATGGGCGCGAGGACGACGGGCGGCTGGACGGTGTGCGGGCCGATCCGCAGGGCGGAGTTCACCGTGGATGTGGGCGTGGACATTCCCCCATTGTCCCGTACGCCGACCGGTGCCACGAAAGTGGCCCGTGCCCGCGGTCGGCCGACCCGGTCCACCGGCTCCGTTCATTAGTTAGGCACACTACCGAAGCGGGCGTATCCTGGTCGGCATGCCCGAGCTCAGCCACCGGCGACGCATGCTGGTGCTCGCGATCTGCTGTATGAGCCTGCTGATCGTGAGCCTCGACGTCACCATCCTCAATGTCGCCCTGCCCGCCATGCAGAAGGACCTGGACGCGAGTCTGGCCGGGATGCAGTGGACGATCGACGCGTACACCCTGGTGCTCGCCGCGCTGCTGATGCTCGCCGGTTCGACGGCGGACCGTATCGGCCGCAAAAGGGTCTTCATGGCCGGCCTGGTCGTCTTCACGATCGGCTCGGTCCTCTGCTCGCTCGCACCGAACCTCGAATCGCTCGTCGTCTTCCGCATGATCCAGGCGGTCGGCGGCTCGATGCTCAACCCGGTCGCGATGTCGATCATCACCAACACCTTCACGGACCCGCGCGAGCGTGCCCGCGCGATCGGGGTCTGGGGCGGTGTGGTCGGCATATCCATGGCCGCGGGCCCGCTGGTCGGCGGCCTTCTCGTGGACTCGGTCGGCTGGCGCTCGATCTTCTGGATCAACCTGCCGGTGGGCCTGACCGCGCTCCTGCTCACGCTCCGGTACGTGCCCGAGTCCCGCGCCCCGAAGGCCCGCCGCCCGGACCCGGTCGGCCAGGTCCTGGTGATCGCGCTGCTCGCCTCCCTCACCTACGCGATCATCGAGGCGCCCTCCTCCGCGGTCGGCCAGACCATCGCCTTCGGCGGTGTCGCGCTCGCCGCGCTCGTGACGCTTCTCTGGTACGAGCCCCGCCGCGACGAACCCCTCATCGACCTGCGCTTCTTCCGCTCGGCGCCCTTCAGCGGGGCCACCGTCGTGGCGATCAGCGCGTTCGCGGCGCTCGGCGGCTTCCTCTTCCTCTCGACGCTCTACCTCCAGAACGTGCGAGGCCTGAACGCCCTCCACGCGGGCCTGTGGATGCTGCCGATGGCGGTCATGACCTTCGTCTGCGCGCCCCTGTCCGGGCGGCTGGTCGGCAACCGCGGCCCCCGGCTGCCGCTCCTCATCGCGGGCACGGCGATGACCGCGAGCGGTGTGCTCTTCGCCGGGTTCGAGGCCGAGACGGCGAACGTGACCCTCGTCATCGGGTACTTCCTCTTCGGCCTCGGCTTCGGTTTCGTCAACGCCCCGATCACCAACACCGCCGTCTCCGGCATGCCCCGCGCCCAGGCCGGGGTGGCCGCGGCCGTCGCGTCCACGAGCCGGCAGATCGGCCAGACGCTGGGCGTCGCCGTGATCGGCGCGGTCCTCGCCTCCGGCGTCGGTTCCTCCTCCTACCGGGACACCTTCGTCTCGGCGGCCCGCCCCGCCTGGTGGATCATCGCCGCGTGCGGTCTGGCGGTGCTGGTACTTGGTGCCCTCACCAGTGGGCCCTGGGCCCGGCGAACGGCCGAGCGCACGGCTTTGCGACTGGAGTCGCCGGAGATCAAGGAGTCGGCGGGGGTTGTCTGAGGGTGCGGGTGGGTCGGTGCTGGCCGCGCAGTTCCCCGCGCCCCTAAAAAGCGGGGCTGCGCCCCTGGCTTTTTGTCTTTAGGGGCGCGGGGAACTGCGCGCTCAGCACCGACCCACCCGCACCAAGCACCCACCCGCCGCACCAAAACTCACCCCCGCTCAACAGCAACCGCATGCAGCTTCTCCAGCCGCTCCCGCGATTCCTCGTCCGCCGGTGCGTACGTGACCATCCGCGGCCCCTCCCCCGGACCGAGCCACAGATCGGTGTGGACCAGGGTCAACCGCCCCACGTACCGGTTGTCGAAGAACTTGGTCTTGCTGCGCGAGCCGACCACCTCGTGCCGCTCCCACACCTCGCGGAACTGCTCCGACTCACCCCGCAGCCGCTTGAGCAGCATCTTCCAGGCGGGGTCGGCGAGATGCCCGGCCATCGAGGCCCGGAACTTGGCGGCCATCAGCCGGATCGACTCGTCGAGCAGCACGATCGACGAACGCCACTGCTCGTTCGTGGTGATGAGGACCATGCAGTTGCGGTCCTCGGCAGGCACCTCGTCGAGGTCGCAGAGCAGACGGCCGTACGTGCGGTTGTACGCGAGGATGTCGTACCGGCTGTTCTGGATGCAGGCCGGCAGCGGCTCCAGCTGCTCCAGCGTCTGCAACAGCGCCGGAGTGATCGTCGGGCAGCGCGAGGCCGGGGTGGGGTCGACGGCACCGGCCAGCTGGAAGAGGTGGGCGCGCTCGTTCTGGTCGAGCATCAGTGTGCGGGCGAGGGCGTCGAGGACCTGGACGGAGACCTGGATGTCCCGGGCCTGTTCGAGCCACGTGTACCAGGTGACGCCGACCGCGGAGAGGTGCGCGACCTCCTCCCGGCGCAGACCCGGCGTACGCCGGCGACGGCCCCGGGGCAGGCCCACCTGCTCGGGCGTGAGGTGCTCGCGACGGTGCCGCAGGAAGGCAGCGAGCTCATGGCGCCGGATGTCGGACTCGCGCGAGGCACGGCTCTCCGACTCACGCGCACCCTCCGGCTCACGCGCGGGCGCACCCGGGGCCTGGGCCTCACGCCCCTGCACTCCGGTCGCCCCGGTGGACCCGGTAGCCCCGTTCTCCCGTACCGCTGTTTCCTCGGCCATGGTCGTCATGCCTCCAGCGTGCCGCCGCTCTCACCCTGTTTCCAGGTAGTCCTTGTAACAGGATAAAGAGACTCTGGTACCAGTCTGAGAGGGGGAGCACTCTCGACAGCGTGACCGAAACCCTCCCTTCCCGTACAGCCCGCTCGACCGTCGTCCCACCCGTGCTCGGCGGGCTCGGACTGTTCACCGTGCTGCTCGGCGCGGCCCTGCCCCTCATCGACTTCTTCATCGTGAACGTCGCCCTGCCCACGATCGGCCACGACCTGGCCGCGAGCGACGCGGTCCTGGAACTCGTCGTCGCCGGATACGGAGTCGCGTACGCCGTGCTCCTCGTCCTCGGCGGGCGGCTGGGCGACATGTTCGGCCGGCGCCGGCTCTTCATCGGCGGAATGATCGCCTTCGGGCTGACCTCGCTGGCCTGCGGCCTGGCGCCGAGCGCGTGGACGCTCGTCGCGGCGCGCGTCGCGCAGGGCGCGGCGTCGGCGGCGATGCTCCCGCAGGTCCTCGCCACCATCCAGTCGGCGACCGCGGGCCCGCGCCGCGCCAAGGCGATGGGCCTGTACGGGGCCACGGCCGGGCTCTCCATGGTGGCCGGGCAGATCCTCGGCGGCGTCCTCGTCGCGGCGGACATCGCGGGCACCGGCTGGCGCGCGGTCTTCCTGGTGAACGTGCCGGTCGTGCTGGTGGGCCTGTTCCTGGCCGCCAAGGCCGTGCCCGAGACCCGCTCGCAGCACCCGGCGCCGGTGGACGGCCCCGGTACGGTCCTGCTGGCCATCGCCCTGGTGTCCCTGCTCGCCCCGCTGACCGAGGGCCGGGCGTCGGGCTGGCCCCTGTGGACGTGGGTGTCCCTGGCGGTGTTCCCGGTCGCGGCGACGGCCTTCTACCTCGTCGAGCGGCGGGCGGAACGACTGGGCCGCACCCCGCTGGTCCCGCCGAGCCTGTTCTCGAACCTGCCACTGCGCCGGGGCCTGGTGATGATCCTCCCCTTCTCGATCGGCTTCAGCGGCTTCATGTTCGTCATCGCGGTGGCGCTGCAGCAGGGAGTCGCCCTGAGCCCGGTCCGCGCGGGCCTCACACTGGCCCCGATGGCGGTGTCCTTCTTCGTGGTCTCGCTGCTTGGCCCGCGGCTGGTGGCCCGGTGGGGCACGCGGGTGGTGACCGCGGGCGGCCTGGTCCAGGCGGTCGGCGTGGCCGTCCTCGCCCTCACGGTGTGGAGCTCCTGGCCCCACGTCGGCGGTCTCGAACTCTGGCCCGGCGTGATCATCGCGGGTGCCGGTCAGGCCCTCCAACTGCCCATCCTCTTCCGCGTCATACTCTCCGAGGTCCCCCCGGCCCGCGCCGGCGTGGGCAGCGGCGTCATGATCACCGCCCAGCAGTCGGCCCTGGCCCTGGGCGTGGCCACGCTCGGCACCCTCTTCCTCACCCTCACCCCGGGCCACGGCATGCGGGACGCCCTGGTCACGACGCTTCTCGTCCAGCTCGCCGGGGTCGCGCTGACCACCGGGCTGAGCCTGCGACTGCCTCGCGCCATCGCCTGAGTTGACGGGACAGTGCGCGGAATTCGCACACAACTCACCACAGTTGTGTCCCTGTTGATGTTGTTCTTGCTGCACACTCCTTAGCGCGCGCAAGAGGAGCGCGACCACCAGGAGGCGTCATGCTGCAGATCAACACCAGCAAGGTGAGCCGCTGGGACCAGCACGGCCGCGAGCACATCGTCCGAGTCCAACGCTCGGGCGTGCAGCGGACGATCAGATGCGACACCTGCGGCTGGCGGAAGGCCGCCCAGTTCCTGCCCTGGCTGAAGGCCGAGGAGCATCTCGCGGAGGCACACCAAGCGACAGTGGATCCGTCGGAGGCCTGAGGGAGCACCGACCGGGCACGGTCACAGCGCGGCGTGGCGGGGGTCTACCCAGACCCCCGCCACGCCGCGCTCTTCGTTTTTTGGAGCAACATCCAAGATTTGGCCCGATCCGCGAACGGGTTCTTCTGTGGATCACACGAGCGGGGCATAGTGACGACGGTCACCATGCGGAAGTTCTTTTCCGTATGACAGAAGTCGCTTGGAGGAACACCGTGCCACCGTCTGTACCGTCCCTGCCGCGACGCGCCGTCCGCAAGCTGCGGACCTCGCTGTTCGCGCAGGTCGCCTGCGCACTCGTCCTCGGAATCCTCGTCGGAAAGCTGTGGCCGGACATCGCCACGGCCGCCCAGCCCCTCGGCGACGGGTTCATCCGGCTCATCAAGGCGGTGATCTCGCCCCTGGTGTTCTGCGTGGTGGTCGTAGGCATCACCAAGGCCGGTGATCTCAAGGCGTTCGGACGGATCGGACTCAAGGCCCTGATCTGGTTCGAGGTCGCGACCACGTTCGCGTTGCTGTTCGGGCTGGTCGCCGGGAACCTCGTCCAGCCCGGCGCCGGTATGAACGTCGACCCGTCGAAGCTGGACGCCTCCGCGGTCGACGAGAAGACCGGCGGCGGCTCGCTGCCCTCGACCAGCGAGTTCATCCTGCACTCCCTGCCCGACAGCGCGGTCGGCGCCTTCGCCGAGAACTCGCTGCTGCAGGTCCTGGTGCTGGCCTGTCTGACCGGCGCCGCGGTGCTCCACCTCGGCCACACCAAGGTGCCCGCGATCCTGCCCGCCGTGCAGCAGGCCCAGGAGATCGTCTTCGCGATCGTCGGCTTCGTCATGAAGCTCGCCCCGCTCGCGGTCTTCGGCGCCACGGCCCACCTGGTCGGTCAGTACGGGGTCGGCGTCATGTCCACGTACGGCAAGCTCATCCTCGTCTGTTACGCGACCGCGCTGATCTTCCTGCTGCTGCTCGCCGTCGCCCTCAAGGCGGTCGCGGGCGTCAGCCTGTGGAAGTTCGTCCGCTACACCCGCGAGGAGATGCTGCTCGCACTCGGCACCGCGTCCAGCGAGACCGTCATGCCCCGCATGATGCAGAAGCTCCGCCACGCCGGCTGCCGCGACGACGCGGTGGGCCTGGTCCTGCCGACCGGGTACTCCTTCAATCTCGACGGCGCCTCGATCTACCTCTCCGTCGGCACCCTCTTCATCGCCCAGGCCGTCGGCGTCGACCTCTCCCTGGGCCAGCAGATCACCGTCGTACTGATCCTGATGCTGACCAGCAAGGGCATGGCGGGCGTGCCTGGTTCGGCGTTCCTCGCCCTGTCGGCGACCGCCTCCGCGCTCGGGGTCATCCCCGTGGGAGCCGTCGCCCTGCTCCTCGGCGTGGACCGCATCATGGACTCGATGCGCGTCGCCACCAACCTGCTCGGCAACTGCGTCGCCGTCTTCGCCGTCTCCCGCTGGGAGGGCGCCCTGGACTCGGCCCGCGCCAAGAAGGTCCTCGACGGCGAACTCCCGTTCGTGGAGGAGTCGGAGGAGAACGAGGAGAAGGGCGCGCCCTCGAAGTCTCCGGTCCCCGAAGGCGCGGACGCGCTCCCCGCCCAGCCCACCGCCCTCACCAAGCAGCCCGCCACCGAAGGAAGTTGACCGGGCAGAACAGGAGGGGTGGCAGCCGACGGGCTCACCCTCCGTCGGCCGCCACCCCTCAACTGCCCTTCATCCCAGGCCAGTCACCGCCGTCATCACCCCTGGTTCAGCGGCAGCGCGACATCCACCACCTGCCGCCCGTGCGGGAACGAGCCCAGCGAACTCAGCTTCCCGGTCAGCAGGTTGACCCGGAACGACTTGCCGCCCGTCACCGCGTAGCCGGTGTTGGTCCCGTTCCGCGCCGAACTGTAGATGTCGAAACCGGAGTTCAGCGGCGCGTCCACGCCCAGCTTGCCCGTCGGTGCGAGGTTGCCGGCGTTGGCGGGCGACTGCACCGACACCTGGTCCAGCGTGGTGTCGAGATCGAAGAGGGTAGTGGCCGTCGTCGCGTCGAGGTCGTTGTTCGTGTACGCGGCCCCGGTCACGCCCAGCGCGGTGGCACCCGGGTTCGGGGGCACCGGCGGGTTGGTGAGGGTGCCGTCGACGGCGGTGGTGCCGGGAGCCGGTGCGCCGGCCGGGTCGTCGAGGTTGTGGCGGAGGTTCTGCCCGGTGTCGCTGATGACCCGGAGCCGGTTGGCGGCCGGGTTGAAGTCGACGCCGAAGGCCTTGCCCTGGAGGGCCACGCTGAGCTGCGAGACCTTGGTGGCGCGGGCGCCCGCCTCGCGGATCGTGTAGATGCCACCCTGGTCCCCGACGGCGTACAGCTTCCGGTTCTGGACGCGGTAGTCGATGCCGACCAGCGTCCGGTCGCCCTTGAGCCCGTCGACCTTCCCGAGCGGCACCGCGGCTCCCGGCCGGTCGACGCGGAACAGGACGAGCTTCTGGTCCGCGGTGAGCCCGACGGCCCGCAGCCCACTGGGCGCGAGTGCCTCCGGCAGCCCGCCCCCACCACCCTTGGCCTCGACCCCGGCCCCGGAGTCGCCCTTCTCCGCC
>NZ_LIQZ01000271.1 GCF_001418655.1 Streptomyces phaeochromogenes
CAGCCGCTCCAGCAGGTCGGCGACGAACCGCCGGGGATCGTTTCCGCCCTCGATGATCCGGTCGACGACCTCGAAGGCGGCGGCGCCGTCCCCCGCGGCGAAGGCCTCGATCACGGAGTCGAGCAGCGACCCGTCCGTATAACCGAGCAGTGAGGTGGCCATGGCATACGTGACGCCGTCGTCCTTGGCACCGGCCAGCAGCTGGTCCATGACGGACATGGAGTCACGCACGGACCCGGCGCCGGCGCGGACGACCAGCGGAAGCACCCCGTCCTCGACGGGACTGCCCTCGCGCCCGCACACCTCGCCCAGGTACTCCCGCAGCGTGCCCGGCGGCACGAGCCGGAACGGATAGTGATGCGTACGCGACCGGATCGTCCCGATGACCTTCTCGGGCTCGGTGGTGGCGAAGATGAACTTGAGGTGCTCGGGCGGCTCCTCGACGACCTTCAGCAGCGCGTTGAACCCGGCCGACGTGACCATGTGGGCCTCGTCGATGATGTAGATCTTGTACCGACTGCTCGCGGGCCCGAAGAACGCCTTCTCGCGCAGGTCACGGGCATCGTCCACGCCACCGTGCGAGGCGGCGTCGATCTCGATGACGTCGATGGAACCCGGCCCGTTCCTCGCGAGGTCACGGCAGGACTGGCACTCCCCGCAGGGCGTCGGTGTGGGTCCCTGCTCGCAGTTCAGACACCGCGCCAGGATCCGCGCACTGGTCGTCTTCCCGCACCCGCGCGGCCCGCTGAACAGGTACGCGTGATTGACCCGGTTGTTCCGCAGCGCCTGCTGCAGCGGGTCGGTTACATGCTCCTGCCCGATGACCTCGGCGAACGACTCCGGGCGATAACGGCGGTACAGCGCGAGAGACGACACGCGTACGAGGTTATAGGCGCCCACTGACAACGAGCACCGCCCGCCGGACTTCGCCGCTCCACCCCACCGGCGCCGGGCCACACCCTCGGGCTCCACCGGGGCCGCGCCCCTCGGCTCCGCCCGCCCGGCTCCGACTCAGCCGGCCCCGCAAACGCAAGGGCCCCCCACGCACCCGCCAGAGCCAACCTACCCTTGCTGCCTTCCGGCCCTGGGGGAGTTCAGTCAGATAGCGCCACGTGAGGGGCTGCGCACACAGTACCCGATCTGAACGGGGGGAACGAGTTCGCGAGCACTCCTCAACGTCTTGTATTGTTTGCCGCGGAGGATTCGCCTAGTGGCCTAGGGCGCACGCTTGGAAAGCGTGTTGGGGGCAACCCCTCACGAGTTCGAATCTCGTATCCTCCGCCAGTGCCTCACCGGGCACTAACGTCGAAGGGCCCCACCTCGCGGTGGGGCCCTTCGACGTTGTGTCCTTCGTCGTTTTCCGTCTCAGGAGCGATCGGATGAGCGAACAGCGGACCGTGGATTTCTGGTTCGACCCTGTCTGCCCGTACACGTGGATCACCTCGCGGTGGATGGTGGAGGTCACCAAGGTGCGGCCGGTGGCCGTCCGTTGGCGGGTGATGAGTCTGTCGGTGCTCAACGAGCATCGGGACGACAACCCCGAGGGCGAGTGGGGGGACTACATGTGGGCGCCGGTCCGCGTGTGTGCCGCCGTGGAGGAGCGGTTCGGTCAGCAGGCGCTCGGTGACCTCTTCACCGCGATGGGCACCCGATTTCATCTCCGGGGTGAGTGGGGGAACCTCCCGGCGGCCTTGGCCGATGCCGGGCTGCCGGAAGGGATCGCCGAGGCCGCCGAATCCACCGCGTACGACGAGGTGATCCGGTCCTCGCACGCGCAGGCCCTCGCTCTGGCCGGCGACGACATCGGCACGCCGGTTCTGTCGGTCGCCGGGCCCGGTGGCGAACGTGTCGGCTTCTTCGGTCCCGTCGTCTCCCCCGCACCCACCGGGGAGACGGCCGGACGGTTGTGGGACGGCTTTCTGCTGCTGGCCGCCGTTCCGGGCTTCTACGAGGTCAAGCGCACCCGCACCGAAGAGCCTCGGTACGACATGGGCGGCTGACCCGGGCGACTGGCATGGGCGACTGGCTGGCATGGGCGACTGATACGGGCGCCTGACACGCGCGACTCACATTGGCGACTGACACGGCATGTCCGGCGGAGGCTCGCGCCCATCCCGCCGGGACGTAGTCGTTGTCCCTCTGGAGAGCTACGCGCGAGTGAGCCCTGCGGGGTGACGATCCTGGGCCGCCGGATCCGTAGCGTCTGAGTTGTCGCCACCGCACTCCGGCCGACGGGCCCGGTACCGGCCCTCGTCTCCCCCATGTTTCTTCCTGTCTCCCTCTGTCTCCCTCTTGTCTTCCCCTGTCTTCTTGGAGGTCCTCGTGCACCGCATGCTCCAGACAACCGCCCTGGCCGCGACGTTCTGTGCCGTGGCCGGTGCGGGCATAGTCGGTTACGGGGAGACCACCGCCCAGGCCCAGACGCGGGCCCAGGCGCAGTCGGTGTCCAGCACGGCCGCGCGGCACGGGCACGGGGACGGGCACTCGTTCTCGGGGACCAAGAAGATCCGTGTCGGCGGCTACTCGGTCAACGTCTCGTGCTCCGGCCGCTCGACGGCCCGTAAGCCGGTGGTCGTCCTGATGGCCGGAGGCGGCGACGGGCTGGACACGATGGCCGGCCTGCAGAAGACCTTGAGCGAGAAGGCCAGGGTCTGTTCCTACGACCGGCTCGGCGAGGGCGAGAGCGACCAGCCGAACAGCACCCAGACCATCGACGACAGTTCCAGGATTCTTACGGGCGTGCTCGACCGGGTCACCAGTGACCGCCCGGTCGTGCTGGCCGGCCACTCGCTGGGCGGACTGATCGCCGCCCGGTACGCCCCCGACCACCGGGACAGGGTCAAGGGCCTGGTCCTGATGGACGCCACGATCCCGGCTCTGACGGCGGGCGTCTCGAAAGCGATCCCCGACTCGGCCACCAGCATGGCGGCCGAACTGCGTGACCAGACCATCGCGGTGAACGAAGGCCAGAACCCCGAGAAGTTCATCATCGCCGACGCCAAGGTCCGCTCCGCGGGGAACATCCCGGTGCAGATCATCAGGCACGAGTCCCAGTACGCCGAGGTCCCCGACTACGGGCCCGCCCTGGAAGAGATGTGGGCCGAGGGCCAGGAGCAGTGGCGTGCGCTCTCCGGCCGCAGCCGGATCAGCGTCGCCGCCGGAAGCGGCCACTACATACACGTCGACCGCCCCGACATCGCCGTCAAGGCCATCCAGCGAGTCACCGCACTGGCCACGGCCCACTCGTAGATGCCCACTCGTAGGTATCGGGGAACTCCGGAAGGGCCCCACCCTTCGCGGCGGGGCCCTTCGGCGGCGGTTACTTCGGGTCGCGGTTGAATGACGCCTTCGACCAGAAGTAGCCCAGCACGGTCAGCGCCAGGGACCAGACGATGGCGAGCCAGCCGTTGTGGCCGATCTCGGTGCCGAGCAGCAGGCCCCGCAGGGTCTCGATGGCCGGGGTGAACGGCTGGTACTCGGCGATCGGCTGGAACCAGCCCGGCATGGAGTCCACCGGGACGAAGGCACTGGAGATGAACGGCAGGAAGATCAGCGGAATCGCGTTGTTGCTGGCGGCCTCGGGGGTCGGGCTGATCAGACCCATGCCGACCGCGATCCAGGTGAGCGCCAGGGCGAAGAGCACGAGCAGCCCGAACGCCGCCAGCCACTCCAGCACTGTCGCGTCCGTGGACCGGAAGCCGATCGCCACCGCGACCGCCCCGACGAGGACCACACTCATCACGCACTGCAGCACGCTGCCGACGACGTGCCCGATGAGCACCGACGGACGGTGGATCGCCATCGTGCGGAAGCGGGCGATGATGCCCTCGGTCATGTCCATGGACACGGACACCGCGGTGCCGATCGTGGTCCCGCCGATGGTCATCAGCAGCAGGCCCGGGACGAGATACGCGATGTATGCCGAGCGGTCCGGACCGCCGCCGCCACCGATGCCCGCGCTCATCACGTCGCCGAAGATGTAGACGAAGAGCAGGAGCAGTATGACCGGCGTGAGCAGCAGGTTCAGGGTGAGGGACGGGTAGCGCCGCACGTGCAGCAGATTCCGCCGCAGCATCGTGGACGAGTCGCGTACGGCGAGGGAGAGAGCGAGGGAGCTCATCGGACGTCCTCCTTGGGCTGGCTGAGCCGGCTGGGCTGACTCTGCTGGCTGGGCTGAGTGGGCAGCTTGGTGCTGTCGGTGAGGGCGAAGAAGACGTCGTCGAGGTCGGGGGTGTGCACGGTGAGTTCGTCGGCCTCGATGCCGGCCGCGTCCAACCAGTCGAGGATCGAGCGCAGTTCGCGCTGGCTTCCGTCGCTCGGGATCTGCAGC
>NZ_LIQZ01000272.1 GCF_001418655.1 Streptomyces phaeochromogenes
TCGCTCCCCCGCCCGTCCCGTCGTCCGTGACACTCACCCGCAGCGCGCCGTCCGCGGTCCACAGGCCCACGCGCACGGTGAGGTCCTCGCGGCCACCGTGACGTACGGCGTTGGTGAGCGCCTCCTGCACGATCCGGTAGGCGGCGGCGCCCACGGAGGGCGGTATGCCGTCCGCGCGGACGGACAGTTCGACCTTGGCCCCGGCCACCCGGCCCGACTCCGCGAGACCGGCCAGTCCGTCGATCCCGGGCAGCGGCCCCCGCATGTCGCCGGCCCCGGAAACGGACCCGGGGCCGGCTCCCGCGCCCAGGTCTGTGCCCACTCCCACGACCGCGTCGTGCGCCCGCAGCACCTCCAGCGTCGTACGCAGCTCCCCCCGGGCGGTCCGGCAGGTCCCCGCGATGTCGTCCAGTGCCTGGGCGACGGCCTTGCGGTCGAGGCGTTCGGGGTCGGCGGTGAGGACGTGGGCCGCCACGGAGGTCTGCACGCCGATGAGCGTGATGCTGTGGGCGAGCAGGTCGTGCAGGTCCCGGGCGATCCGCAGCCGTTCCTCGGCGACGCGGCGCCGCGCCTCCTCCTCACGAGTGCGCTCGGCCCGCTCGGCCCGCTCGACGATGGAGGCGACGTACCGTCGGTAGAACCGGACGTCGACGCCGAAGAAGAGCATGGCGACGACCCAGCCGGAGATCTCCAGCAGCTGGATGGCGTCCTTCGCGCTGACGCTGAGCATCACGCTCACCGCGACACCCAGGACGCCCATGCCCACCAGGACGGTGCGCAGCGGGCGGCCGGTGACGGCGACGGTGTAGAGGGCGAGGTACGAGGCGGGGGTCGGCGCCGCGTGGTGGAAGTCGAGGCCGTGGTACGGCGCGACGCAGGCCACCACGGCGAGCATCACGAGCACCGGACGGGTGCGCCGCCACACGAGCGGTACATGGGCTCCAAGCAGCAGGGCCCAGCCGAGCGGGTCGAGTCGGCGCCCGTCGTCGACAAGCAGGGCGAGGGCGACCGCGAGCACGGCGACGCCCGCGGCGAAGATCGCGTCGTTGCGGGTCCGGTGCGGCGCGGTCAGCGGGTCGCGGTTGATGGCGGCCATGACACGTTCGAGCCGGCGTGGCCACGCGCCACCACCGCCACCGCCTGCTCCGGCACCAGCCGTCGCCGACCGGTCGCGTACCGCCATGGTCGTTCCCCGTACCCGCACGGCTCCATCTTCCGGTATGCGGGCGGGCGTACGGGCGCCCCTCCAGAAGGAGAGGCGCCCGGACGGGCCCGCCGTGTCAGGGCGCACCGACGGGTGCCGCCTGCCGTGGCGGCCCGGCCGGTTCAGTCGGCTCCGGCTCCCGTGAGAGCACGCCCGGCCACCACACCTTCCGGCCCAGGGCGACGCTGGCGCTGGTGACCAGGTACGTCCGTACGAGGAAGGTGTCGAGCAGGACGCCGACGGCGATCACGAAACCGAGCTGGACCAGTTGCACCAGGCCCATGTTCGTCAGGACGGCGAAGGTCGCGGCGAGGACGAGTCCGGCGGAGGCGATGACGCCGCCGGTGGTGCGCAGCGCGGTGAGCGCGGCGGCGGCCGGTTCCGCTCCGGCCAGGGACTCCTCCCTCATCCGGTGCATGAGGAAGATGCCGTAGTCGACGCCGAGGGCGACCAGGAACACGAAGGACAGCAGGCCGAGCCCGGGGTCGGTGCCCTCGAAGCCGAGGAGCGGTCCGAAGACCAGCCCGCCGATCCCGAGGGACGCGCCCCACACCGCGACGACCGCGACCACCAGGAGCAGCGGTGCCACCAGACTCCGCAGCAGCCCGATCAGGATGAGCATCACGGAGACGAGGACGAGTGGCACGACGACCTTCGTGTCCCGGGCGTTGGTGTCCTCCAGGTCGATCTGCTGGGCGCTGGCCCCGCCGACGTAGGAGCCCTTCAGCTCGTCCCTCAGCGACTTGATGGTGGCGGTCTCCCCCGCGGACTGGGGCGCGCTCTTCGCGAAGACGGAGATCTCGGTCCAGCCGTCTCCCGTACGTCCCTTCTCCGCGCTGCCGACTCCCGGGGTGCCGCGGACGGCCGCGAGGGTCTCGTCGGCGCGGCCCTGCGGGGTGACCACGTCGATGGGCTGGCTGCCGCGCTCGGGATAGGACCTGCCGAGGGTCTCCATCGCGGCGACGGCCTCCGGCTTGTCGACGAAGGAGTCCTCCTGCTTGACCGGTCCCGGCAGGTTGAGCGAGCCCAGGGCGAGGGCGCCGAGCAGTACGGCACCGCCGGCGAGCACGGTCAGCGGCCTGCGCCCGGCCGAGCTGCCCATCGCCGAGAACAGGCTGCGCCGCTGCTTGGGCTCGCTCCCGAAGGCCGGCACGAGCGGCCAGAACACCCGCCGTCCGACCAGTACGAGGATGGCGGGGAGCAGGGTCAGCATCGCGATCAGCGCGCACAGCACGCCTACGGTGCCGAGCGGGCCCATGCCCCGGCTGCTGTTGAGGTCGGCGGCGAGCAGACACAGCAGTCCGACGGCGACGGTGCCGGAGGAGGCGAGCACGGCGGGCCCGCAGCCGCGCAGGGCGGCGACCATGGCGTCGTACGGGCGCTCGATGCGCCGCAGTTCCTCCCGGTAGCGCGAGACGAGCAGCAGCGCGTAGTCCGTGCCCGCCCCGAACACGAGGATCGTCATCACGCCCGAGCTCTGCCCCGAGACGGTCGTGCCGAAGGCCTGGTTGAGGCCGTAGGCGACACCCATCGACATGAAGTCGGCGATCCCGGCGACGACGAGCGGCACGAGCCACAGCACGGGGCTGCGGTAGATCAGGATCAGCAGGATGGCGACGACTGCGACGGTCGTGTAGAGCAGCGGTCCGCCGAGCGAGTTGTAGACCTCGGCCGCATCGGTGGCCAGCGCGCCGGTGCCGCCCACCTCGACGCTCAACCCGCCTTCGCCCTGGGCGACTTCGCGGACGTCGTTGACGAGAGCGTCCCGCAGTTTCTCGTCCGTTCCGGGCTCGTTGCTGGCGACCGGGTACATCAGGGTCGTACCGTCCTTCGACGGAATCCCCTTCGGAGCGCCGCCGATCAGCTCGTGCTGCCCGGCGATCTCCGCGACCTGACCGGCAGCGGTCTCCCGGTCGGCTGCACTGAGCCCGCCGTCCCGGTGGTAGACGAGCACCATCTCGGTGGTCTCGCCGCCGGGCAACTTCTCCTGGATCTCCGCCACTTGCGTCGAGTCCGCGCTCGCCGGCAGGTAGTCGGTGACCCGGTCGTGCTGCACGTCGGCGAGCTTCGCCGCGAACGGCCCCACGAGCGCGAGCACGGCGATCCACAGCCCGAGCACCGCCCATGGAACGGCTCGCCCGCGCCCCGTCCTCGCCGTGGTTGTCTGTCCGGCCCCCATTGACCGATCTCCCTCCGGGTGACGTCTGCTTAGATCCCCAGACTTCCGGTGAAGACCACGGCTTACGTCGGGCGAGAGGGCGAGCTGGGCCGTACTGCCGGGGGCGACGAGGGACACGGATTACTCCCAGGGGAGTAATAGGCGGGGCACCCCGCAACGGGCGCAAGGTTCCGGGGCAGGCGGGCCCGCGCCTTTCAGGGGCGCGAGGAACCGCGCACCCAGCCCTCACCGACCCGCAGCTATCACTCAGCCCCAGCCCGGAGGGCACCGCCCGGGAGGCAGCGAGGGGCTCGGCCCCACCCGGGTGTCACGACGGCGTCCGCGCCGCCGTGAGCAACCGCGTCACATCATCCGCACAGATCGTCAGCGCAGCGCCAACCGTCGAGAGCGTCTCCCGCTCGGCAGGCGTATACGGCCCGTCGGCGAGAGCGATACGAGCACCCTGGAGAAGGATGGCCTCGCGCCCGCCGGGAGCCAGGTGGGGCGCCAGCGGATCCAGAGCCTCATGGAGCTCTATGGCCAGCCCGGGCCCACAGGGCTCCCCGAAGATCCGCCCGGTGTCGGCGGCGAGCGCCTCCACGAGGGCCGCGAGCTGCTCCTCGGTGCAGTCGTCGAACCCGGCCGAGCGGACGGCGCTCGCGGCCGTCTCCAGGGCCGTACGGGCGCAGGTGCCGCCGGCGGCCAGGACGGCGAGGGCGACGGTGTGGACGGCGTCCCGGAGCATCGCCGAGAAGCGGGTCGTGGTGGGGTGGTCGAGGACGTCCGCGCTGTAGTGCTGACCGCAGGCCGCGCACTCGACGACGGGACCCGTCTCACCGCGCGGGAGGACCGGTACGCCGAGGCAGGTGAAGCGGCGGCGGCCGGTGAGGCGCTGGTAGTTGCGGTCGCCTCCGCAGCCGGGGCAGAAGAACTCGCCGTCACCGACGGTGGTCCACGCCGTGCGGGTTCCGAGGAGGCGCGAAACACCCATGGAGCCGGCGCGGACAAACCGGCCGTTTCGTCCCCGTCCTGGCAGCACGTCGCACCTCCGTAACGCCGCGGCAACATCGCCGCGTTGGCGTGATGTTAGCCACATTGTTGAGGAAGAGTCAGTACCCAGGGCGAGACCACTCTGTGACATGGCTTGATACACGCCGCGGTCCCGCCCGCCTGTGAGGCGGACGGGACCGGAGAAACGCAGGTGAACGGCCTTATCGGGTCGCGCGGTTGACCGCGGAGACCACAGCCTTCAGTGAGGCGCGTGTCGTATTCGCGTCGATGCCGATTCCCCACAGGACCTTGTCGCCGATCGCGACCTCGATGTACGAGGCGGCCTGCGCGGACGCGCCCTCGCTCATCGTGTGCTCCTGGTAGTCCAGCAGCCGGGCGTCGATCCCGATCCCCTGCAGGGCGTGGAAGAACGCCGAGATCGGGCCGTTTCCGGTGCCGACCAGAACGGTCTCGGCGCCGTCCACCTCGGCCTCGACGGTGAGCGTGTCGACGCCGTCACGGTCGGTCGTGGACTGGCCGTTGCTGACCTGGATACGGCCCCAGGGGTTCTGGGCGTTCGGCAGGTACTCGTCCTGGAAGACCGCCCAGATGTCCTTGCCGGTGACCTCGCCGCCCTCGGCGTCGGTCTTCGCCTGGATGATCTTCGAGAACTCGATCTGCATCCGGCGCGGCAGGTCCAGGCTGTGGTCGTTCTTCAGGACGTACGCGATACCGCCCTTGCCGGACTGCGAGTTGACCCGGATGACGGCCTCGTACGAGCGCCCGACGTCCTTCGGGTCGATCGGCAGGTACGGAACCGCCCACTCGATGTCGTCGACCGTGACGCCCTTGGCCTTGGCGTCGGCCTCCATGGCGTCGAAGCCCTTCTTGATGGCGTCCTGGTGGGAGCCGGAGAAGGACGTGTAGACCAGGTCGCCCACGTACGGGTGGCGCGGGTGGACCTCCATCTGGTTGCAGTACTCCGCGGTGCGCCGCACCTCGTCGATGTCCGAGAAGTCGATCTGCGGGTCCACGCCCTGGGAGAACAGGTTCATCCCCAGCGTGACCAGGTCGACGTTGCCGGTCCGCTCGCCCTGCCCGAACAGACAGCCCTCGATGCGGTCGGCCCCGGCCATCAGCGCCAGCTCGGCCGCCGCGACAGCCGTACCGCGGTCGTTGTGCGGGTGGACGGACAGGCACACGTACTCACGGCGGGACAGGTTCCGCGACATCCACTCGAAGCGGTCCGCGTGTGTCGACGGCGTCGAACGCTCCACCGTGGCAGGCAGGTTGAGGATGATCTCGCGGCCCGGACCCGGCTGCCAGACGTCCATGACCGCCTCGCAGACCTCCAGGGCGAAGTCCAGCTCGGTGTCCGTGAAGATCTCGGGGCTGTACTGGTAACCGAAGGTCGTCTCCGGGCCCAGCAGCTTCTCCGCGTACTCCACGACCAGCCGGGTGCCGTCGACCGCGATCTGCTTGATGTCGTCCTTGGAACCGCGGAAGACGACCCGGCGGAAGACCGGGGCGGTCGCGTTGTACAGGTGGACCGTGGCGCGCTTGGCGCCCTTCAGCGACTCGACGGTCCGCTCGATCAGGTCCTCGCGGGCCTGGGTCAGTACGGAGATCGTGACGTCGTCCGGGATCGCGCCCTCGTCCTCGATGATCGAGCGCACGAACGCGAAGTCGGTCTCGCCGGAGGCGGGGAACCCGACCTCGATCTCCTTGTAGCCCATCTTCACCAGCAGGTCGAACATCTCGCGCTTGCGCGCGGGCGACATGGGGTCGATCAGGGCCTGGTTGCCGTCACGCAGGTCGGTGGAGAGCCAGCGGGGGGCGACGGTGATCCGGTTGCCCGGCCACGTACGGTCGGCGATGTCGACCTGGTCGTACGGGCGGTACTTGTGGATCGGCATGGAGGTGGGCTGCTGGCGATTGGCCATGATGCGAGGGGCTCCTCTTGGTCCGCTTGATCCTCGGAGAGAATCCGAGGGACGGCCGACGGCGCAACGCCGAACTCCGCGGGGAGGGGGTCGGCCTCGACTACAGGCCCTCGCCGCGGCAGCTAAGGAGAAGCAGCCCGTAACGCATGATGCTCCGCATGCTAGCCGAGCCAAGCCCCACGCGAGGGTTCGTATCAGTATGCGGGACGCGAGGGAATTACTGAATAAAAGGTGCACAAGGTCACATAGCGGCACGTTGGCGCGCCCATCCTTAGAGGCGCGGAGGACTGCCCCTAGAGGCGCGGGGAACTGCGCACCCAGTCACAGGCGGCCCGCCCCCGTAACACAACGCTCACCCCACAGCCCCTCTTATCCGCGCATTTCACCAATCATGGTTGCGGCTGGTGACAGCCGCATCACGCAGTGCAATGGTGCGGGTCATGACGACAAACGGGGGCTACGAGCCCGTCTTCTGCACCATCGTTCCACCCCACGTCCTCGACACCCTGGCCCAGGCCGAGGACCCGGCACTCGCCGGCAAGGCACGCCGCACCCTGGAGCGCGACGCCTTCGAGCGCACCCACCGCCGCCTGACCACGGTCATCGGCGCGCCCACCCTGGCCCCGCCGAAGGGCGCCGCCGAGGACAAGCCGAACCGCACGATCCACGACGCGAAGCACAGGCAGGACCTGCCCGGCAAGAAGGTCCGGGGCGAGGGCGACAAGCCCGGCAAGGACGCCACGGTCAACCGCGCGTACGCCGGCCTGGGCGCGACCTTCGAGCTGTTCCAGAAGGCGTACGAGCGGAACTCGATCAACGCCGAGGGGCTCCCGCTCAACGCGACCGTGCACTTCGGCGAGGACTACAACAACGCCTTCTGGAACGGCGAGCAGATGGTCTTCGGCGACGGTGACGGCGAGATCTTCCTCGACTTCACCATCCCGGTCGACGTCATCGGCCACGAGCTGGCGCACGGCGTCACGCAGTACACGGCGAACCTCACGTACTTCGGCCAGCCGGGTGCCCTGAACGAGCACTTCTCGGACGTCTTCGGCGCGCTCATCAAGCAGTACACGCTCGGCCAGACCGCCGCCGAGGCCGACTGGCTGATCGGCGCGGGCCTGCTGGCCCCGCGTGTCACGGGCACGGCCCTGCGCTCGATGAAGGCCCCGGGCACGGCGTACGACGACGACGTGCTCGGCAAGGACCCGCAGCCCGCCACGATGGACGACTACGTCCAGACGGGCCGCGACAACGGCGGCGTCCACATCAACTCCGGCATCCCCAACCACGCCTTCTACCTCGCGGCGACCGCGCTCGGCGGCCACGCGTGGGAGCGCGCCGGACGGATCTGGTACGACGTGCTGACCGGCGGCGAGCTGGGCTCGAAGGCCAACTTCACGGACTTCGCGACACTGACCGTGGCCAAGGCACGCGCCTCGTTCGGCGAGGGCGACGAACTGCAGGCCGTGACGAAGGCGTGGGAGCAGGTCGGGGTACGAACCCTGTGACGGTGACGGTGGCCGTGACGCGCCCCGCCGTTTCGCACTAGAGCCGTTTCGTAGTGGAGCCGTTTCGTAGTGGAGCCGTTTCGTACTAGACAGGACCCATGCGTATTCAGGTGAGGCGCACGGGCGGATTCGCGGGCATCGAGCGGCACGCCGAGGTGGAGACCTCGGGCCGCACCGACGCCCAGGAGTGGCACGCCCTGGCCGAACAGGCGATCGCGTCCGGCCGGGGCACGCCCCCCATCGGGGTCCCGGACGGCTTCAGCTATCAGATCACCGTGAACGGCAGAACGGTGTACTGCGCGGACCCACGCTTGACCGAGGAGCAGCGCAAGCTGATCTCAAGGGTCCTGAAGGAGGGTTCCTGAGAACACCGGCCGCCGGGGGCGCCCCTCCAGGGGCGCGGGGAACTGCGCAGCCCGCAAAGGCCAGTTCACCCAACCCCGTTGACTTCGCTGTCCGCCGCTGCAGATGATCGCGCGCATGGCGAACACGGCGACGAACCCGATACCCCAGTTCCCGGCCGGCTTCCTCTGGGGCGTGTCCACCTCGGCCCACCAGATCGAGGGCGCGGCGGACAAGCGCGATCCCTCGGTCTGGGACGCCTTCTCGGCCGAACCGGGGCACATCAAGGACAACTCCACGGCGGCGGTGGCCTGCGACCACTACCACCGCTACCCGGAGGACGTCGCGCTCCTGCGCGACCTCGGCGTGGACGCGTACCGTTTCTCGATCTCCTGGCCGCGGGTGAACTCCCCCGGCGGCCTGGACTTCTACGACCGTCTCGTGGACGAACTGACCACGGCGGGCATACGCCCCGTCCCGACCCTCTTCCACTGGGACCTGCCGGTGTCGGTCGAGGAGGCGGGCGGCTGGCTGAACCGGGACACGGCCGAGCGCTTCGCCGAGTACGCCGCCGTGGTGGTCGACCGGCTGGGTGACCGGATCAGCAAGTGGATCACCCTCAACGAGCCTGCCGAACACACCCTGTTGGGCCACGCCCTGGGCGCGCACGCGCCCGGCAAGCAACTCCTCTTCGACTCACTGCCCGTCGCCCACCACCAGCTGTTGGGCCACGGGCTGGCCGTACGGGCCCTGCGCGCGGCCGGAGTCACGGACATCGGCATCGCCAACTCGCACGGTCCGACCTGGCCCGCGTCCCAGGAGCCGGAGGACCTGGAGGCGGCCGGCTTCTACGACCTGCTCCTCAACCGGCTGTTCTCTGACCCGGTGCTGACGGGCCAATACCCTGACGGACTCGGCGAGTTGATGCCCGGGGACGTCGAGGCCGACCTCAAGGTCATCTCTGAGCCGATCGACTGGTACGGGATCAACTACTACGCCCCGACCAGGGTGGGCGCGCCCCAGGGCTCCGAGATCGAGTTCGGCGGACTGACGATGCCCGCCGAACTCCCCTTCTCCGTAAGGGAGATCGAGGGCTACCCGGTCACCGACTTCGGCTGGCCCGTGGTCCCTGAGGCCCTCACGGAACTCCTGGTGGACTTCCACAAGCGGTACGGCGACCGGCTCCCGCCCGTGGTCATCACGGAGAACGGCTGCTCGTACGAGGGCCTCGACGACCAGGACCGGATCACGTACCTCGACGGTCATCTCCGGGCTCTGCACCGGGCGTTGGACCAGGGCGTGGACGTCCGCGGCTACTTCGTCTGGTCGCTCCTGGACAACTTCGAGTGGGCAGAGGGCTACGCCCGCCGCTTCGGCCTGGTCCACGTGGACTTCGACACCCTGAAGCGAACGCCGAAGGCGTCGTACGGCTGGCTACGGGACGTAATCCAGACCCAGACCCAGGGAGGGTGAGCCGGGGAGTTCCTCGCCCCCGCCGCCCC
>NZ_LIQZ01000273.1 GCF_001418655.1 Streptomyces phaeochromogenes
CGCGAGCCCCGCCCGCACGGCCCCCGCCAGCGCCGCTCCCAGAGGTCTCGCGAGCATCAGCGCACCCCGTTCCTTGTGGGCGAGGAGCACCGCGCGCACCTCGTCCTCGTACGGAGCCGCCGCGTGCACCACCGGCAGCCCCGGTGGTTCCGGCTCCGGTCGCACCCGGCTCGGTACGGCCCCCGTCAGGGCGGCACGGCACTCCGGGCAGAGCACCGTGCGAGGTCTCCCACAGCCTCCGCACTCGGCCGGCAGCACCAGGTCGGTGAGGTCCTGCCACCACCCCCGCATGTCCACCACTGTGCCAACGCCCGGGCACCCCTGCCACCCCTGTGGACAACTCCCTGTGGACAACTCCGGCCAATCACAAGGACGTTGTCACCCACACGAGGGAGGCGCTCAGACAGCGAAGGCAGGTCGGCCAAGCCGGACAAGGCCGGCGCTCACCCCGGATAGACCGGCGCCATCCCCGTCTTGACCACCGTCTGCCACTGGGACCCGGACGAGAGCCGCACGATCCCGTCCTCCGAATGGGCCACCAGGGGCAGCCGCTCGTCCTCGGAGGCGGCGATCTCCTTCACGCCGGTGAGCGCGGCGGGTGCCGGACCGACCGGTGTGGAGCCGTCGACCTGGACGTACTGGATCTGCTGCACGACCCGGGCCTCGCGCCCGACCACGACCAGCCGGCTGTCGCCGGCCCAGGACATGGCGGTAACCTCCTCCAGCTGCGGTGCCACGGACCGCAGCTCATGGATGGAGACGGACGGCTTCCCGTCCGATCCGTTCTGCCGCTCGATCCGCCCCAAGAGCAGGGTCGTCCTGTCGTCCTTCCGCACGATCAGCGCGATCCGCACGCCGTCGGCGGCCACCCGCACCGCCTCGATGCGCCCTTCGAGGCCGGGCGTCGTGACCACCAGCGGCTCACCCGCACCCTTCGTGAGCAGCAGCAGCTTGGAGCTCTTCGGGTCGCGGTCGGCCACCCACAGGTCCCCGCTCGCGTCCCAACTGGGCGTCGTCAGCCCGTCGTCCTCCGACTTGGCCTTGCTGCGCAGCACGGGCTCCCCGAGCGAACCGCCCGACGCGAGCGACCCGACGTACAGCGAGCGTCCGTCGAGGGACACCCCGGCGGCGGTGTCCTCGTCCCGCGAGACCGCGGCCGAGCGCAGCGCCTTGTCGCCGTCGCCGAGCGCACCCGGCACCGGCTCGGGCTCTTGCTCGCTGCCCGTGCTCGCTATCCGGACGAGCCGCTTCTCACCGTCGATGAAGTACTCGTACTCGGCACGCTTCGCCGGGCCGTGGGCGACGTAGATCTCGGCCTTGCTCGCTCTGAGCGCACACGACTGTGTGCCGTCCGAACGCTGCAGCACCACCTCGTCGATGCCCGTGGGCGTCAGGTCCTCCAGGGTGAACAGGAGTTGGGCCGCCATCTCCGTGCACACGGACTGGCCGATCCGGTCGGCCTTGTCGTTCAGCGGCACCGTCAGCCGGTTCTGATCGTCGGGCGCGAGTGTCTTGACGCCCTTCTTCAACGCCGTACCGGTGGGGAAGCTGGACCTGACGACCGGCTTGAGCCAGCTCGTCGGCCCCTTCAGGACCGAGCGGACCATCTGCGTCACCGGGTCCACCTGCTCACGCACATAGACGGGGTCGGCGACGGCCCCGAGCTGATCGTCCGACCTGCCCGAGGTGTTCGACGCGAAGTAGTACTTGTTGACGGACAGGTAGTTGCGCTGGAAGTCGGACTTCCCCATCACCAGGCCCTGCGGCAGCTCGTCGATGCGCCACTGCCTGCTGCCGTCCTTCTCCTTGTACTTCGCGAGGTGCACGAGCTCGTTGTACGTGCCCGCGGCGGGCTCGTACGCGAACTGCGAGTCCACCTTGGCGACCCTGGTGCCGGTCAGCGAGTACACGTAGTCGCCGGTCGCCTCCCGGCTGCCGCTGTGCTCCGCCGCGGTGTTCGGCCCGTCCGCGAGCACCGTCGTCGACTGGTTCGGACGCCACTCCTTGGACGCCTCGCCCGTCAGGTACTTGCGTGCCGTCTCGAACCCCGGATCGTCGCTGGTCAGTGCCTCCAGGAAGCCCTGCACGATCTCCTCGGGCTGCGCGTTCTCCCGCGGCGGCATGGCGAAGACCCGGACCTGCGGGTCCGGCCGCTGCGAGGCCTCGACGCCGCGCAGATCCCCGCCGTCCGGCATCGAGGCGCACCCGGTCAGCAGTACGGCCCCGCAGACGCCGTACGTCACCAGACGCACCGGACGCCGACGGCCGCCCCGATCGCGGTCAGCGCCCACGTGATTCCTCCCCCTGCTTCAACTGTTCCGGCCTCTCACCGGTTCCCCGGCCGTCCTCGGACGGGGCGTCCTCCGCCGCCTCGGGGCTCTGGCCGCGCGTTTCCGCGGTGGGCCGCGGCACCACGCGCGCACCGTTGCCGGGCAGCGCCGCCGGGTCCACCGCGCCCGTCACCCGGGGAGCGATCATCGGCGGCGGCCCGGTGCGCTCGCTGACGGGCTGCGCGGGCACTGTGGCCAGCTTCTGCGTGCCGCCGAGGGGCAGCCCCGCGTCGTTCAGCCCGCGGTTGCGCCGCGAGTCCTTGGGCTCCAGGGGTATCGGCGAGCCCCGCAGCGGCTCGTCCGCGGTCCGCGGCAGCGTCAGCCGGAACTGCGAGCCGCCCCCCGGCTCTCCCCAGGCCTGCAGCCAGCCGCCGTGCAGCCGCGCGTCCTCCAGGGCGATGGACAGACCGAGGCCCGTACCGCCGGTCGTACGCGCGCGTGCCGGGTCCGCCCGCCAGAAGCGGCTGAACACCCGGGTCGCCTCGCCGGGCTTGAGCCCCACTCCGTAGTCACGCACCGCGACCGCGACCGCCCCGCCCGCCGCGGCGAGTTTGACCACGACGTCCTTGCCCTCGCCGTGCTCCACGGCGTTGACGACGAGATTGCGCAGCACCCGCTCCACGCGCCGGGCGTCCGCCTCGGCGACCACCGGCTGCTGGTCCCCGACGACCTGTATGTGCGTGCCCTTGCGGTCGGCGAGCGGCTCGGCCCCGCTGACGACCCTGCGGACGACCTCCCGCAGGTCTATCGGCTCGGCCTCCAGGGCCGCCGCGCCCGCGTCGAAGCGGCTGATCTCCAGCAGGTCCGCGAGCAGCGTCTCGAACCGGTCCAGCTGGTCGGCGAGCAGCTCGGCCGACCGCGCGGTCATCGGATCGAAGTCCACGCGCGCGTCGTGGATGACGTCGGCCGCCATCCGGACGGTCGTCAGCGGCGTACGCAGCTCGTGCGACACGTCGGAGACGAACCGCCGCTGCATCCGCGACAGGTCCTCCAGCTGCTGGATCTTCAGCTGCAGGTTCTGCGCCATCTTGTTGAAGGCCTCGCCGAGCCGCGCGATGTCGTCCTCGCCGGTGACCTTCATACGTTCCTGGAGGCGCCCTGCGGACAGCCGCTCGGCGATCCCGGCGGCCATCCGTACGGGCGTGACGACCTGGCGCACCACGAGCCAGGCGATCGCCCCGAGCAGCACCACCACGAACAGCCCGGCCGTCGCGAGCGTCCCCTTGACGAGGCTGAGCGACTTCTCCTCCTGCGTGAGCGGGAAGAGGTAGTACAGCTGGTACGGGGTGTTCTTGGGGTCGTTGAGCTGGGTGCCGATGATCAGCGCCGGCTGGGACGCCTGGCCGTTGGTGTAGAAGACGCGCGTGTAGCTCTGGGCCGCGCCCGCGCCCTCGTCGACCCGGTCGCGCAGGTCCTCGGGCACGCTGAGGCTCCAGTCGACGAAGCCCGACGCACGCGGGCCGAGGCCCCTGCTGTCGTTGTCGGCGGAGGCGGTGCTGAGGGTCACGACGCTGAACGCGCCCTGGCCGCCGCTGGACAGCGACTCCACGAGGGCGCTCATCCAGCCGCTCACGTTCTGCACGGGGTTCTCGTCCGGGCCGCCCGGGCCGTCGTCCGCGCCCGCCGCGCTGTCGGCCTCCTGCTTGGCGACCGTGAACCCACCCGTGGCCTGGCTCTGCGAGGCCTTCACCTTGGCGTCCAGCAGGCCGTTGCGCACCTGCCCGATCACGACGAAGCCCAGCAGCAGGACGACACCCAGCGACATCAGCAGGGTCGTGGCGACGACCTTGAGCTGGATGTTGCGCCGCCACAGCCGCATGACGGGCAGCAGCGGACGGCGCACCCAGCGCATGAGCAGCCGAAGGACCGGGCTGCCCTGGACTCCGCCCTGCAGCAGCCCGCCCTCGGCGAACTGTCCCCAGCGGGAGCCCGTCGTCCTCCGGCCGACAGGCCGCCCCGCGCGGGTCCCCGGCTGGCCGGGCGCCGAAGCGGCACTGTCCCGGGACATGTCAGCTCGGTCCGGCCTTGTAACCGACGCCACGGACGGTCACCACGATCTCCGGCCGCTCCGGGTCCTTCTCGACCTTGGAGCGCAGCCGCTGCACATGGACGTTCACCAGGCGGGTGTCCGCCGCGTGGCGGTAGCCCCACACCTGCTCCAGGAGCACCTCACGCGTGAACACCTGCCACGGCTTGCGGGCCAGCGCCACCAGCAGGTCGAACTCCAGCGGAGTCAGCGCGATGGACGCCCCGTCCCGCTTCACAGAGTGACCGGCCACGTCGATGACCAGATCGCCGATGGCGAGCTGCTCGGGCGCCGGCTCCTCCGACCTGCGCAGCCTGGCCCGGATCCGGGCCACCAGTTCCTTTGGCTTGAACGGCTTCACGATGTAGTCGTCCGCGCCGGACTCCAGGCCGACCACGACATCGACGGTGTCGCTCTTCGCGGTGAGCATCACGATCGGTACCCCGGACTCCGCCCTGATCAGGCGGCACACCTCGATGCCGTCCCGGCCGGGAAGCATCAGGTCCAGGAGCACCAGGTCGGGCTTGCTCTCACGGAAAGCGGCCAGCGCCTTGTCGCCGTCGGCTACGAAAGACGGCTCAAAACCTTCACCACGCAACACAATGCCGAGCATCTCGGCCAGTGCGGTGTCGTCATCGACGACAAGGACTCGTCCCTTCATAAACGACATCATCCCATTAACTAAATCGTTACCTGGCGTGACCTGTCACACAGCTCTTCAAGCGCCTCAGCCGTCACGGGAGACACAGCGCCCTCCTCGGTGACGATCGCAGTCACCAACTCGGGCGGCGTCACGTCGAAGGCCGGGTTGTACGCCTGGGTCCCCAGGGGTGCCACCGGTATCCCGCCTCCCGCTTCCGCTCCCGCCACCGGCACCTGCGGTGCTGTGATCTCCGTCACTTCATGTCCGGCACGCTGCTCGACCTCGATCGCTGCTCCGTTCGGAGTGTCCGGATCCACCGTCGTCACCGGCGCGACCACGATGAACGGCACATGGTGGTACCTGGCCAGCACTGCGAGCGGATAGCTCCCCACCTTGTTCGCCACCGAACCGTCGGCCGCGATCCGGTCGGCACCGATCAGCACCGCGTCCACCTCTCCCGCCGAGAACAGCGATCCCGCAGCGTTGTCCGTGAGCAAGGTGTACGCCATTCCGCTCCGCGCCGCCTCATAGGCCGTCAGGCGAGCACCTTGCAGCAACGGCCGCGTCTCGTCCACCCAGAGCCTGCGCAGCCGCCCCGCCCGGTGCGCCGCGAGCGCCACCGCGAACGCCGTGCCCTCGCCCCCGGACACCAGCGCACCGGTGTTGCAGTGCGTGAGAATCCGGTGGTTTCCGCCGGGCAGCAGCTCGTCGAGCAGCGCCAGCCCGTGCGTGGCCATCCGGGCGCTGGCCTGGGCGTCCTCCTCGTGGAGCGCCCGCGCGGCGGCCAGCGCGGCATCGGCGGCCTGCTTCTGGTCACCACCGCCCCGCAGGACCGCGAGGTGGGCCGCCTGGGCCCTGCGCGCCCCGTACGAGAGGTTCACCGCGGTCGGCCGAGCACTCGCGAGCGAGGCCGCGGCCTCGTCCACGTCGAACCCCCGGGCGGCGGCGAGCGCGACCCCGTAAGCCCCCGCGATGCCGAGCAGCGGCGCCCCGCGAACCGCGAGCGTACGGATCGCCTCCACCAGAGCGGGCGCGTCCGTGCACACCAGCTCGACCTCCTCGGCGGGCAGCCGCGTCTGGTCGAGGAGGACCAGTACAGGACCTTCCGGCGGCTCGTCCCACCGGATCGCCGGAATCTCGGTGGGCCGCTGGTTCTCGCGGGATTGCGCGTACTGATCAGCCATCCGCCCAGTCTGCCCCGTACCGGCCGGACAATTGAAGGTGTGCAGCCCATACGGCAGCCGGTCACTTCCCGGCCACACCGTGGCACGATGGCAGCCAACCTGCCGCCGCGACCGCGGAACGGGCACCGTGAAGGAGCGACGATGAAAGACACTCCGGGCTGGGCATCGCCCGGATCTGCCCCCTCCGACGGGCAGAACGGACAGGAGCCGACGGCTTCCGGCCCCGCCGAGCCCGCGGACCGGCCCGGTCCCACGGAGCCCGCGGGCCAGCCGGGCACCGACCCGTCCGGCCCCGGCCCGAAGTGGTCCAAGGAGCAGCCCCCGCCGGCCCAGTGGCCGTCCCCCGGCAGCCCCCAGGAC
>NZ_LIQZ01000274.1 GCF_001418655.1 Streptomyces phaeochromogenes
ACCGCGGCTCCGGTGGGGGTGTCTGGTGTGGATGAGCCGGTGGTGATTGTGGGGATGGCGTGCCGGTATCCGGGTGGTGTGGGTAGTCCTGAGGGGTTGTGGCGGCTGGTTGCGGAGGGGGTTGACGGGTTGTCGCCGTTTCCGGTGGATCGTGGTTGGGATGTGGGGCGGCTGTATGACCCGGGGTTGTCGCGGCCGGGGACGAGTTATGTGCGGGTGGGCGGGTTCCTGGAGGACGCGGGGGGTTTTGATCCGGAGTTCTTTGGCATTTCCCCGCGGGAGGCGCGGGAGTTGGATCCGCAGCAGCGGTTGTTGCTGGAGGTGTCGTGGGAGGCGTTGGAGCGGGCCCGGATTGTGCCGGGTTCGTTGCGGGGGTCGCCGACCGGGGTGTTTGCGGGGGTGATGTATCACGACTATCCGACGGGGGCGAGTGCGGGCAGCATCGTGTCGGGGCGTGTTGCCTACACGTTGGGGCTGGAGGGTCCGGCTCTGACGGTGGACACGGCGTGTTCGTCGTCGTTGGTGAGTGTGCATCTGGCGGCGCAGGCGTTGCGCAGTGGTGAGTGTGCTCTGGCTCTGGCCGGCGGGGTGACGGTGATGTCGACGCCGGAGTCGTTTGTCGAGTTCAGCCGGCAGGGGGGTCTTGCGCCGGACGGGCGGTGCAAGTCGTTCTCGGAGGATGCTGATGGCACGGGCTGGTCGGAGGGGGTGGGTGTCCTTGTCCTGGAGCGGCTCTCCGATGCCCGGCGTAACGGGCATCGGGTGTTGGCGGTCGTTCGGGGTTCGGCGGTCAATCAGGATGGTGCGTCCAACGGGCTGACCGCCCCGAATGGTCCTGCTCAGCAGCGGGTGATCGGGCAGGCGCTGGCCAGCGCGGGACTCACCGCGGCGGATGTGGATGCGGTCGAGGCACACGGCACCGGGACCACGTTGGGTGATCCGATCGAGGCGCAGGCGTTGTTGGCCACGTATGGGCAGGAGCGGCCCACGGAGCGGCCGTTGTGGCTGGGGTCGTTGAAGTCGAACATCGGGCATACGCAGGCGGCGGCCGGGGTGGCCGGTGTGATCAAGATGGTCATGGCCATGCACCACGACCTGCTGCCCCGGACGCTGCATGTCACCGAGCCGTCCTCGCATGTGGACTGGACCACCGGGTCGGTGGAGCTGCTCACGCAGGCCCAGTCCTGGCAGCGCAACGGTCATCCCCGCCGGGCTGGTGTCTCCTCGTTCGGTATCAGTGGCACCAATGCGCACCTGATCCTGGAGGAGGCTCCGGATTTCCCGGAGGGCTCTTCGGTCGAGCCTGCTGTGCGTCTGCCTGTTGTGCCGTGGGTGTTGTCGGCTCGTACGGGGGAGGCGTTGCGGGCACAGGCCGCGCAGTTGGCTGCCCACATCACCGAGCAGGATCTGGACCCGGTGGATGTCGGGTACTCGCTGGCCGCCACGCGTGCTGTGTTGGAGCACCGGGTGGTGGTGGTTGGTGCGGAGATGACCGAGCTGTTGGAGGGGCTAGCCAAGGTCGTCGAGGGCGAAGCGGGGGCGAACGCGGTCACGGGCGTGGCCCGCCCGGGCAAGCTGGCGTTCCTCTGCTCCGGCCAGGGCAGCCAACGCCTGGGCATGGGCATGGAATTGTATGACACGTTCCCGGTGTTCGCCCGCGCCTTGGATGAGGTGACCGGGGAACTGGGCCTGCCGCTGCGGGAGATCATGTGGCCGGAGGAAGAGCCGGAAGGCCACGGCCGTCTGGACGGTACGGAGTTCGCGCAGCCGGCGTTGTTTGCGTTGGAGGTGGCTCTGGGGCGGTTGCTGGAGTCGTGGGGTGTACGGCCGGACTTCGTTGCTGGGCACTCCGTCGGTGAACTGGCCGCCGCGCATCTGGCCGGGGTGTTCTCCCTGCCGGATGCCTGTGCGCTGGTAGCAGCCCGCGGTCGGCTGATGGGTGCGCTGCCTGCCGGCGGCGTGATGGTCGCGGTGCGGGCCACCGAAGACGAGGTCGCCACCATCCTGGCGGGCCTGGAACAGGTGGCGATCGCTGCGGTGAACGGCCCGGACGCGGTGGTCATCTCCGGCGAGGAGGAGGCGGTGCTGTCAGCCGCAGCCCATTTCAAGCACACCCGTCTCCTACGGGTCTCGCACGCCTTCCACTCCCCGCTGATGGACCCCATGCTGGCGGCTTTCGGTGAGGTGGCCCAGTCGGTCGCCTTCCACCCGCCGGAGATTCCGCTGGTCTCCAACCTCACCGGCACCCTCGCGGACCCGAAGGACCTGTGCACACCCGACTACTGGGTACGCCACGTACGCGAAGCCGTCCGGTTCGGGGACGGCATGCAGGCGTTGCGTGACGCGGGAGTCGGCACGTTCCTGGAGATCGGCCCCGACGCCACCCTGACCGCCCTCGCGACCCTGTCTGCAGACGCCGATCAAGGCGGGGGCACGATCCCCGCCCTGCGCCGGGACCGGCCGGAGGCCGCCCATCTCCTGCGGGCCCTGGGCGACTTGCACACCCGAGGCGTCCCCGTCACCTGGCCCGCCCTCTTCAACAACCAGACCGCCCACCCCATAGACCTGCCGACCTATCCCTTCCAGCACAAGCACTACTGGATGGACGCCACGCAGGACACGGTGGATGTGCAGCAGGCAGGACTGGAGACTGCCGAACACCCGCTGCTGGGCGCGGTGGTGGAGCTGCCCGGGTCCGAGAGCGTGGTCCTGTCGGGCCGCCTCTCGGTCGAGCGACAGCCGTGGCTGGCCGACCACGCGGTCATGGGCACCGTCCTGTTCCCCGGCACCGGCTTCGTCGAACTGGCCATCCGGGCAGGCGACGAAGTCAACTGCCCGGTGCTGGACGAACTCACACTCCACAACCCACTCGCCCTGCCCGAACACGGCGGCGTCGCGGTACAGGTGATGACAGCCGCCCCCGATCAGAACGGCCACCGACACCTACACATACACGCACGACCCGACAACGCCACCCCCGACGAAGAATGGACCCTGCACGCCGAAGGCATCCTCACCCCCGACACCACCCCCACCAACACACCCACAGACACGGAGACATGGCCGCCGGAGCGGGCGGCTGTGGTGTCGTTGGAGGGCTTCTACGACCGGCTGGCCGAGCAGGGCCTTACCTACGGTCCGGTGTTCCAGGGGGTCCGTGCGCTCTGGCAGCGCGGGGATGAGGTGTTCGCCGAGGTCGAACTCCCCGCTCAGGCCGTCGAGCAGGCGGCGGGTTTCGGCTTGCATCCGGCGCTGTTCGACGCCGCTCTGCACGCCCTGGCCGGCACCGGACAAGACGACGGTGGGCAGGAGCCGGGCGCGCATCTGCCGTTCGCCTGGCAGGGCGTGAAACTCCACGCCTCCGGAGCCACCGCACTGCGCGTCCACCTCCAACCCACCGGACCGGCCACCACCGCCATCCACCTCACCGACGTCCACGGGACCCCCGTCGCCACGGTGACCTCCCTCACCACCCGCCCCCCCCCCCACAC
>NZ_LIQZ01000275.1:0-5896 GCF_001418655.1 Streptomyces phaeochromogenes
CGTGACCGGCCATGAGTGTCTCGGCGTTCGGATCGTCGTGGGTGGGACGCCAGGTGCTGCGGAGCTGTGTCCGGGAATCATCTTCCCAACCCCATACCCCCAAGGGTACGGCGGCACGCCTCCTCTGCCCAGATCCCGCTCTCGCCGCGGGTGGGCGTGGGAGGGGGCTGGTCGCGCAGTTCCCCGCTCCTCTATAGGGGAGCCTGTACAGCACCGGGGCTTCCTTGCTGGGTGAACGCTGTGCAAACCGCCTGTACGGGGCAGCAACCATTGCGTTACGGGCGTCCTCTCGTGCATGCTCCCTGGAACCCTCCCGCGGCGAGAGCGGGATCTGGGCAGAGGAGGCGTGCCGCCGTACCCTTGGGGGTATGGGGTTGGGAAGATGATTCCCGGACACAGCTCCGTAGCACCTGTCGTCCCACCCACGAGGATCCGAACGCCGAGACACTCATGGCCGGTCACGAATTCGAACCCGCGGACCGCAAGCGCCCCGTCGCCGATCCCACGGCGGCCGAGCCCTTGGCGGCGGAAGAACCACGTCAGTCCTGCGATCCCGCCTTCAAGCACGGCGTCGTCGTCGGCTTCGACGGATCGACATCGAGCGAGCGCGCCCTCGCGTACGCGATCGGCATGGCCTGCCGCTCGGGCTCGGGCCTGATCATCGTCCACGTCGCCAACCGGCTGCCCACCACGGTGTGGGCGGGCTGCGAGCCCCCGGTCTTCGTCGACGTCCCCGACCACCGCACCGAGGTGCTCGGGCTCGAACTCGCCTGCGCGGAGTATCTGGCCGAGGTCCCCTGGATCCTCGTCGAGCGCGGCGGGGACATCTGCCACGAACTCGAAGAGGTGGGGCGGGAGTACGAGGCGGACGCGATCGTCGTCGGATCGACCCACGGCATCGTCGGGCGCATCTTCGGCTCCGTCGCCGGCCGGCTCGCGAAGCGTGCGCAGCGCCCGGTGGTCGTCATTCCCTGATCGGCCTCCGGCCGCTCCCCGGCCGACCGCCGATCGCCTCTGTTTCGACCTCTGTTCGAACGCCTTCGGTGTTGTCGTTTCGCAACTCGGCGTTGTCCCAGGTGAGATGAGCCGCGGGCGAGGTCAACTTCCTTTACGTGTCGGGTAAATCTACTCGCGCGTAGATGTGTTTGTGCGCTTGTGAAGGGCATATACCGGTCACCGCACAACAGCACATGCACGAAGGGAGCCCGCCGTGGACAATGACGTCTCCGCGGGAAGCACCACCTGGACCCTCGGCCACCTCGCACTCGGACTCACCCTGCTGGCCTTCGGCCTCGGTCACACCGAAGTGATCGACGGCGTCACGGCAGCCGACTCCGTCTCTCTCGCCATCTATGTCGGTGGCATCGCCCTCTTCGTCGCCGGCCTCATGGCCTTCCGCGACCGCGACGCGTTCACGGGTACGGCGTTCGCCGGGCTCGGGGCCTTCTGGTTCACCTGGGGCGTCGGTGCCGACGCGCAGGTCTCCGACAACGCGGCGGGGCTGTTCCTGCTGCTCTTCGCGCTCGTCGCGCTGAGTCTGACGCTCGGGGCGTCCGCCTCGGCCCCGCTCACCAGGGGTGCGTACGGGCTGTTGTTCGTGGCGATGGTGTTGCTCGCCGTGGCGCAGTTCGGTGACTCCGCGGCGCTCGCCAAGGTGGGCGGGTGGTTCGCGGTCGTCGGCGGGCTGGCCGCCTGGTATGCCGCGACTGCGGCGCTGGCTCACTGGCCTACGGCCATGCCGCGTCGTGCTGCCGGCCGGGGCGTGACGGCAACCGGCTAACTGGCAGCCTGCCGGGGTTTTGGGCGGCCCCGGCGATGAGAACGGACCCCCCGTGTCTGGTGGCAACACGTGGGGGTCCGTTCCGTTCGTCCGACCTCTGCGGGGGCGGGCCTACTCCACCGTGACCGACTTGGCGAGGTTCCTCGGCTTGTCGATGTCCCTGCCCAGGGCCAAGGCCGTGTGGTAGGCGAGGAGTTGGAGGGGGATGCCCATCAGGATGGGGTCCAGCTCGTCCTCGTTCTTCGGGACGACGATGGTCTGGTCGGCCTTCTCCTGGCACTCGTGGGCCACGGCGAGGATCTTGCCGCTGCGGGCCTTGATCTCCTCCAGCGCCGCGCGGTTCTTCTCCAGCAGGTCGTCGTTCGGGACGATCGCCACGGTCGGCAGCGCGGGCTCGATCAGTGCGAGCGGGCCGTGCTTCAACTCCGAGGCGGGGTAGGCCTCGGCGTGGATGTACGAGACCTCCTTGAGCTTCAGCGAGGCCTCGCGGGCCACCGGATAGCCGCGGACCCGGCCGATGAAGAGCATCGAGCGCGCCTCGGCGTACTGCTCGGCGAGCTTCTTGATCTCGTCCTCCTGGTCGAGGATCTCCGTGATCTGGCCGGGCAGCTTGCGCAGGCCCTCGATGATCCGCTTGCCGTCGGAGACCGACAGGTCACGGGTGCGGCCCAGGTGCAGCGCCAGCAGCGCGAAGGCCACCGTGGTGTTGGTGAAGCACTTGGTGGAGACGACACAGACCTCGGGGCCCGCGTGCACGTACATGCCGCCGTCGGCCTCGCGGGCGATGGCCGAACCGACCACGTTCACGATGCCCAGGACCCGCGCGCCCTTGCGCTTCAGCTCCTGCACGGCCGCCAGGACGTCGTACGTCTCACCGGACTGGGACACCGCCACGTACAGCGTGTCGGGGTCGACGACCGCGTTGCGGTAGCGGAACTCCGAGGCGGGCTCGGCGTCCGCGGGGATACGGGCCAGCTCCTCTATCATCTGCGCGCCGATCATGCCCGCGTGGTACGAGGTGCCGCAGCCCAGGATCTTCACGCGGCGGATCTGGCGCGCCTCGCGGGCGTCCAGGTTCAGGCCGCCCAGGTGCACGGTCGAGAAGCGGTCGTCGATCCGGCCGCGCAGCACGCGGTCCACGGCGTCGGCCTGCTCGTGGATCTCCTTGTGCATGTACGTGTCGTGGCCGCCCATGTCGTACGAGGCGGCCTCCCACTCCACGGTGGTCGGCTCGGCCGTGGTGCGCGTGCCCTCGGTCGTGTACGTACGGAAGTCGTCGGCCTTCAGCGTCGCCATCTCGCCGTCGTCGAGGGTGACGATCTGGCGGGTGTGCGTCACGAGGGCCGCGATGTCCGAGGCGACGAACATCTCCTTCTCGCCGATGCCGAGGACGACCGGGGAGCCGTTGCGGGCCACCACGATGCGGTCCGGGAAGTCGGCGTGCATGACGGCGATGCCGTACGTGCCCTCGACGAGCCGGAGGGTCTCGCGGACCTTGTCCTCCAGCTTCTCGGCCTGGGAGCGGGCGATCAGGTGGGTGAGGACCTCGGTGTCGGTCTCGGAGAGGAACTCGACGCCGTCGGCCTCCAGCTTCTTCCGCAGGTCGGAGGCGTTGTCGATGATGCCGTTGTGGACGACGGCGACCTTGTTGTCGGCCGACATGTGCGGGTGCGCGTTCACGTCGGAGGGGGCGCCGTGGGTGGCCCAGCGGGTGTGGGCGATGCCGGTGGTGCCGGCGAAGCGCTTGGGGACGCGGGCCTCCAGGTCACGGACGCGGCCCTTGGCCTTGACCATCTTCAGCCCGGCCGTCTTCGGAGACGTCACGACGATGCCCGCCGAGTCGTAGCCGCGGTACTCGAGGCGCTGCAGGCCTTCGAGGAGGAGCGGTGCCACATCACGCCTGCCGATGTATCCCACGATTCCGCACATACGTTCTTCGGTTCCCCTCTGTCGGCCGGCCGCGCCGAAGCGGCTCCGTCGTGACCGGCTCTGTCGTTCTGTTCGGCTCTGTCGTTCTCTTCGTCCGGCTTTTCGCCCCGTGGTCAGCCGTAGACGATGCGGCGCAGTTGTCTGAGCGTGAGCTCGGGCGGTGCGACCGCGCGGTACTTCAGGTCCGCCGCGATCCGTTCGAAGATCGTCGAGTTCACCAGTCCCTGAGCCTGGAGCTCGCGGTGGCGGCGACGGACGTAGTCGTCGGTCGCCTCGTCGAAGTAGGCGAGGACGTCCTGGATCACCCGCAGCGCCTCGCCCCGGCTGAGGGGCGAGGAGCGCGTCAGATGATCAACAAGTTCGTCGTGCACCCGTCGATCCTGAGGTAAAGCGCTGGCAATCGCAAGAATCCTGCCCGATTTCGGGCACGAGGCTGTTGAAACTCTTATGGGAGGCTGTTTGGGGCCTGTTCATCCTGTGGTCCGCGGTGCGATGGTTGCCAGGAGCACCTTTTCGGCCATGGACACTCCACGCATGGGCGTACCGGAGAAGCTCGCCGCGCGCATGAGCATGGCCGAGCAGCACGAATACCTTCGCGCCAGATTCTCGCGGCGCACGATGATCAGAGGCGGCGCCGTCACGCTGGGCGCCGTAGCGGGCGGGGCCTTCGTGCCCGGCGCCGTCGCGCAGGCGGCGACGAAGACTTCCGTACCGGCGCAGACCGCCGCGCGCACCGAGAGCGTCGACGGCGCGCTCGTCGCCCCCTTCGGCCGCCACCTCGCCTGGGGCAGCGACCCCCGTACGGAGATCACCGTCTCCTGGCAGGTCCCGGTCGCGGTGAAGCAACCCTTCGTCCGCATCGGCGCCCACCCCTGGGACCTCTCCCACAAGATCGACGCCGAGGTCCGCACCCTCTTCACCCCGGCCGGCGTCGGCGCGAGCGGCAACCACACCCAGTACTACGTGCACGCCAAGCTCACCCACCTGCGGCCCGGGCGGACGTACTACTACGGCGTCGGCCACGCGGGCTTCGACCCGGCCGAGGCGCACCTGCTCGGCACGCTCGGCACCTTCACCACCGCCCCCGCGCACAAGGAGCCGTTCACCTTCACGGCCTTCGGCGACGAGGGCGTCGGCTACCACGGCCTCGCCAACAACAGCCTGCTGCTCGGCCAGAACCCGGCCTTCCACCTGCACGCCGGCGACATCGCGTACGCCGACCCCGCCGGCGCGGGCCAGACCGCCGACGCCGGGTTCGACTCGCGTGTGTGGGACCAGTTCCTCGCGCAGACCGAGTCGGTCGCCAAGTCCGTCCCGTGGATGCCGGCCTACGGCAACCACGACATGGAGGCCTGGTACTCGCCCAACGGCTACGGCGGCGAGGACGCCCGCTGGAACCTCCCGGACAACGGCCCCGACAAGAAGAACCTGCCGGGCGTCTATTCCTTCGTCTACGGCAACACGGCGGTCATCTCGCTCGACGCCAACGACATCTCCTTCGAGATCCCGGCCAACCTGGGGATCTCCGGCGGTACGCAGACGAAGTGGCTGGAGGCGCAGCTGAAGAAGTACCGCGCCTCCAAGGACGTCGACTTCGTTGTCGTCTTCTTCCACCACTGCGCCTACTGCACCTCCACCGCGCACGCCTCGGAGGGGGGTGTGCGCCAGGAGTGGGTGCCGCTGTTCGAGAAGTACACGGTGGATCTCGTCATCAACGGCCACAACCACCAGTACGAGCGCACGGACGTCATCAAGGCGGGCAAGGTCACCAAGAAGCTGCCGATCGGGGGTACGGCGTATCCCGAGACGGACGGTGTGGTGTACGTGACGGCGGGGGCGGCGGGGCGGAGTCTGTACGCGTTCACCGCGCCGGTGTCGTACGAGGGGCACGAGAACGAGGTCGAGTCCGTTGCCTCCTTCGTCAATACGAAGGAGGGCAAGGTCGATGAGACGGTTGTGTGGTCTCGGGTGCGGTATCTCGACTATTCGTTCCTCCGTGTCGATGTGACGCCGGCGTCGAAGGGGCGTACTGCCACGTTGAAGGTGCGGGGGATTGCCGAGACCGGCGAGGAGGTTGACCACTTCACTGTGGCTCGGCGGGTTCGGTGAGGTGAGGGTGGGGCGGAGGGTGCGGGTGAGTCGGGGCTGGGTGCGCAGTTCCCCGCACCCCTAAAAGCCAAAAGATTG
>NZ_LIQZ01000275.1:5980-6135 GCF_001418655.1 Streptomyces phaeochromogenes
TGGGGGCGCGGGCGCCCGCCTTTGTGGGGCTACATGCCCCTCAGTACCGCCTGCTTGGCCAAGGTGAATTCCTCGTCCGTCAGGACGCCTGACTTGTGGAGGTCGCCCAGTTCGCGGAGGCGGCGGAGGAGGGCGTCGTGGTCGGCTTCCGGGGG
>NZ_LIQZ01000276.1 GCF_001418655.1 Streptomyces phaeochromogenes
CCCGCGGCTGCCCCCGAACTCCGTGCGCTGCTGGACGAGTTGACCCCGCCCTCCACTGCCCCCACCCCGGGCTCCCTCCACAACACCATCAGTGGCGACGTGCGGCACAGCGCCGTGGTCCAGGCGCACACGGTCAGCGGCGGCGTAACGATCGGCGTACCCCCGAGGCGACCGTGACGCGCCCTTCAGGAGCGAGGCCCGGAGCGCCGCCCGCCTGTGATGAGTGCCCAGGGCTCGGGCGACCGCCTCGCGGATGACGCCCTGTCCCGGGCTCAACAGCCCCGCGACCAGCACCCCCCATGACCAAGAGCCCCATGACTAAGAGAACCATGACCAAGAGAGCCCTGTGATCAACAACCCCGTGAGTAAGAAACCTTGAGCAACAACTCTGCGAGTGACCACCAGTGAACGACCGCGCTTTCCTCGACACCGTCACCGACCGCCTGGCCGCCCTCCCGGCGGTCCGGGCGGTGGCCCTGGGCGGCTCCCGGGCCCAGGGCACCCACACCCCCGCCAGCGACTGGGACCTGGCGGTCTACTACCGCGGCGACTTCACCCCCGCCGCCCTCCGTGCCATCGGCTGGGAGGGCGAGGTCTCAGAGATCGGCGGCTGGGGAGGCGGCGTCTTCAACGGCGGCGCGTGGCTCACGATCGACGGCCGCCGTGTCGACGTCCATTACCGCGACCTCGACGTCGTCGAACACGAGTTGGCGGAGGCGGAGGAGGGCCGCTTCCACGTCGAACCGCTGCTCTTCCACCTCGCCGGAATCCCCAGCTACCTGCTGGTCGCCGAACTGGCCGTCAACAAGGTGCTCCACGGCACCCTGCCCCGCCCGGCGGCCTACCCGGACAAGCTCCGCCACACCGCCCACACCCGCTGGCACGACACCGCCCGCATGACCCTCGCGTACGCCAAGACCAACCACGCCCCGAACGGCCGCCGCACGGAGACCGCGGGCGCCATCGCCACAGCCGCCATGCAGGCCGGGCACGCGGTACTGGCGGCACGGGGGGAGTGGGTGACGAACGAGAAGCGGTTGCTGGAGCGGGCGGGGCTGCGGGGCGTCGACGACATCATCGGCTCGTTGTCCACGGAATCGGGCGCGGAACCGGAGGCGGACTCGGGCGCGAACCCGTTGCTTCGGGCCATAGCGGCGGCCCAGACCCTCTTCGAACGGACGGGGCCGCAATCGGACGGGGCCGCAATGGACGCCGACGAATAACCCTTGGAAAACGTCAAGTTGACACTGCTACCGTCACCGACGTGGCGAAACTCAATCAGATCATCGCGGTCGAGAAGGGCATCAAGTCCAAGTCTCATCAGGACCTGACGGCTGCCCATCACGGGCTGCAGAAGCCGGCGTTGCTGGCGGGCATCTCGCGTACGTATCAGCCCAAGGACGAGGAGGGTGAGCAGTTGCCGCCCGAGTCGACTCGGGTGCAGGTGCAGGCCGAGGACGTGCTGCGGGACACCGCGGCCACGCTGACGCGGCTGTTCGACGTGACCGCCACCAAGGACTGGGCCAACTGCACGGCCCGCGCGGACGTCAAGGTCGACGGGCGGGTGCTCGTCGCCGATGTTCCGGTGTCCTATCTGCTCTTCCTGGAGAAGCAGCTCACCGATCTCAACACCTTCGTGCGGAAGCTGCCCGTGCTCGACGCCTCCGAGTCGTGGGTGCAGGACCCGTCGGCCGACGCGTGGAAGACCGAGCCGGTCAGGACGCTGCGTACGAAGAAGGTCCCGCGCAACCACGTGAAGGCGGAGGCGACCGACAAGCATCCGGCGCAGGTCGAGGTGTACTACGAGGACATCCCCGTCGGGTACTGGACGACCGTGAAGTTCTCCGGTGCCCTTCCCGCGCGGCGCGTCAACGAACTGCTCGACCGCGTCGAGAAGATGCAGCAGGCCGTCAAGTTCGCCCGGGAAGAGGCGAATGGCGCCGACGTCACCGACCAGCGTGTCGGAGACGCCGTGTTCGGCTACCTGTTCGGGTAGCCTCGAAGACTCCCCGGTCCACTGAGACCGGGGTGCGCGAGGAGCGCAAGCTGAAACTGAAGCTTGTCGTGACTGCGCGGTTCCAGTGGAGGTTCGAGTCCTCCCCGCGGCACCAACTCGGCACCCGTACAAGTCGTACACGGTGTCTCGCGCCGCGGTAGCCCAACTGGCAGAGGCAGACCGCGATCAATCTCAGACTATTGCTCCAGACTCAGCATTCGCCACCGATCGCCGGATCGACCGGACTCAGGCTCCGGGCGTCGAAATGCCGGTTCAAGTCCGGCCCGCACAGCTCGATGTGCGGTGGTCCAAAGGCAGGACGCGGCGACATAACACTGACCTGAGTTCTCAAGCGTGCCGGTGTGCGACATGGGTGGCATCACAGGGCTCGGGGGCCGGCTACGCCTCCGGGCCCGCTCCTGTTTGGAGCTGCCTCCGGCGCCACCTCCTGCGCTGCCTCCTGCGCTGCACCTGTTTCGCGCGCGGATGAGGCCGCTGAGGCCGCCTCTGGGAGACGTACACCCGGCCCGCTCCCGATTGCGTACATAAAGAACGCGGCCCACTACGACAATCGTCACATCCCCGAAACGTGTAGACCCCATACCCTCCAGGAACCCGACCTACCGTAAGCACCACCGCCCAGGCCGACGTCGCCCGAAGGCATGCCACCCGCAACCGCCCTCGTCCCGACAGGAGCCCCGTGCCCGTGCCGCGACCCTTCTCCGTTGCCCTGCCCCCCTGGCTCACGCATGCGCTGCGTGCGCAAAGGGGGCCCGTGCCGTGGAATGCCGTCCTGCGCGGGGCGCTCGCCGCCGGGCCGCTGTTGCTCGCGGCCGTGCTCGCCGGGCGGGAGTCCGTCGGGGTCATGGCCGCCCTGGGAGCCATGCTCGCCGGGATCAACGACCGGCCCGGAAGCCGGCGGACCGCCGTGCACCGCATCGGGGTGCCCGGACTCGCCGGGGCCGCGGGGCTCGTCGTCGGTACGTACGCGGGGGAGGGCCTCGGGGCCGTCCCGCTGACCTTGATACTCACCGCGCTCGGTCTGCTCGCCGGGGCTGTGAGCGCCGTGGGGCCCGTGTCCTCCGGCGCCGGTACCCAGCTGCTCGTCGCCGCGGCCATCGGGGCCGGGATGCCCCTGCCCGAACCTGGCTGGCAGCGGGCCCTGTTCTTTCTGGCCGGCGGCGCCTGGCTGATCGCGCTGCGGCTTGCGCTGCCCACGCCCGGGGCCCTCGCCCACGACTTCCGGTTCGACGGGGAGCGGGTGGCCGTCGCGGACGTCTACGACGCCATCGCCGAGTTGCTCGCCGCGGCCGGCGGCGAGCAGGCCGGGGCCCGACGGGCCGCCCTCACCGCCGCGCTCGACCACGCGCAGGACGCCCTCGCGGGGCCCCGGCTGCGGCGGTACGCCAGTTCCTCCGCCGAGCGGCGGCTGCGGGCGCAGTACGCCGCCGCGCTGCCGCTCGCCGAGGCCGCGACCGCGCTGGCCTGGGCCGGGGACGCGCTGCCCGCCCGTACGGCGGAGGGGCCGCGACGGCTCGCCGTCGCCGTACGGACCGGCGAGCCCTGCGGGCCGCTGCCCGCGCCCGCCAGGTCCGTACCCGGACTGCGCGCCCTCGACGACGCCCTCCTGCACGCCGCCGAGACCTTCGACCGCGGCGGCAAGCAGACCGGCGGCAAGAATCCCGGCAGCCGGCGGATTGACGGTGAGAAGACCCGCAGCGACAAGGCCGGTGATCAGCACAGCGCCGCCCTCCACAGCAACGCGGGCACCAACCCCCTCGACCGCGGCGCCCGCCAGACCGCGCACAAGGGCCTGCGTCTGCGCCCCCTTCGCGCCAAGGCCCTGCTCCGCACGGTCACAGGCCAGGGCGGCCGTGAGTACGGCTTCCGCGTCGCCCTCTGCTACGGCGCCAGCGCGGCCGTCGCGCAGGCCCTGCACCACGTGCACTGGTACTGGCTGCCGGCAACCGCAGTCTTCCTTGTGAAGCCGGACCTGGGGCCGCTCGTCTCGCGCGTACTGAACCGGGCGGCCGGCACCGTCCTGGGTGCCCTCGTCTTCGCGGGGTTCGCGGCGGTGCTGCCCCGGCCGGAGGGGCTCGTGGCGCTCGTGGCGATCAGCGGTGCCCTGATACCCGTCGCCACCAGGCACTTCGCCGCGCAGACCGCCGTCGTCACCGTGCTCGTACTCGCCCTCGTCATGGTCGGCGGGGAGCCGGAGGCCTCCTGGAGCCGTATCGGCGAGACGTTGCTGGCCTGCGCGATCGTGCTGATCGTGGGACATCTGCCGGCTCCGGGACAGCGCGGCGGGAACGTGAGGGCGCGGTTGGACGCCGCCACCGACGCCGCCCACGCGTATCTCACCCACGTACTGAGCGGCGCCGACGACCGGGCCGCCCGCTGGGCGCTGCGCCGCGAGGCCTACCGGAAGCTGGCCGAGGCCCGGGCCGCGATCGACCGTGCCGCCGCCGAACTGCCCACCCTGGCCCGGCACACGGAGGGCACCGACGAGGTCGCGGCCACCCTCGAACGCCTCGTCGACACCACCACCGCCTGTGCCGTGCACCTCGACGACACGGGCCGGCTCACCCCGCGGCACACCGAGCGTCTCGCCACCCTCCTCGACGAACTCGTCGAGCAGCGCGAGCGCGCCGGCCTCGCGGACCCTCCGGCCGACCTCCTCAGCGCCTGAGCGGCGGACCTGTCAGGGCTCCCCTCAGGGTTCTATCCGCACCCACACCGGCGCATGGTCCGACCCCGCCGCGTCCCGCCGTGGCCCAGGGTCCTCGTCGACCGACGGCAGAGGGGTCTCCCGGACAGGCGTCCCCGTCCCCGCCCCGGTCACATGGTCGAGCAGCAGTCGGCTGACCAGTATGTGGTCGATGAGTTCGGGGCGGCCGGAGTGGACGCGGGAGAAGCGCTGCTCCTCCGGGATGAGGGGCGCGATGTTCCAGAGCCGGGCCGCGTCGCCCTTGTCGGGCCGTTCGAAGCCCGGCGTGCCGATCTCCGAACCCGGCGGGCCCTGGAGGATCTGGGTGGTAGCGGCCGTGACCTCGTCGTTGAGGTCGCCGAGCACGGCCACGTTCCGCTCCTTGCCCTTGCCGTCGAGGAGGTCGTCGGCGACGGCACGCAGCGTCGTGGCTTCGGCGGCCCGCCGGTACAGGGCGTACGCGCCGTAGCGGGCCCGCTCGCCCTCGTTGCGGGGCTGGAACCGGCCGCCCGGGAACGTCAGCAGCTTCGACTTGAGATGGCAGACCGCCACGGTCAGAGTCATCCCCTGCGTGGTGATCTCCGTGGCCAGGAAGCCGCGGCCCGTCCTGGACACCGGTTCGCCGTCGTCGTCACCCTGAACCGGTCGCAGCGGTGCGGGGAAGGAGTTCGTGTCGATGATCGTCCGCGGTTCCGGGCGGCTGAGGAAGCCGACCCTGATGCCGCGGCTGTCCGGATGCTCCGAGAGCGCGATGTGCCAGTCGCCGTCCAGCATCCCGGCCAGGTCCGCCAGCGCCTCCGGATCGCCGACCTCCTGCACGCCGAGCAGCGTGGGGTCGAGTTCCGTGACGACCGAGGCCAGCGCGGTGAGCTTCGCCTTGTACGCGGCCTCGCTGCGCGGTCCGAACGCGCCGCCGGGCCGGTACAGGTTCTCCAGGTTCCAGGTGCCGAGGAGCATGCCGGGCTCCTTCCCGGACGCGCCCTCCAAGGGGCGCCGCCCGTCGAATGGTGAGGCCAGCGTGCGCGGGAAACCGCCGGGGAGGCAAGGGCGACTAGAGGCAGCCAGGATGCGCGGTTCACGTCACCCGACGGCACGATCCCGTCGTACCGTGGCGTGATGACCTCGCCCGAGCCCACGCCCGACGCGACGACCAACACCTCTGCCGGAGATCAGGCCCACCCGCCCGGCACGAAGACCTCGGCCGGTGTCCCAATCGATCTCCCGGCCGGTCTCCGAACCGACCTCCCGGCCGGTCTCCGAACCGACCTCCCGGCCGATCTCATCATCACCCGGTGCACCGCCCTCGTGCACGACGATCAAGAACAGATCGGCTTCGTCGAGGACGCCACCATCGTCGTACGGGGTGGTCGCATCGAGGCCGTCACCACTGGACCGGTCGATGTCCCGGCCGCGGAGCACACCGAGCGCATCGACGCTCGCGGCCAGGTCGCGATGCCCGGTCTCGTCAACTGCCATACGCACGCCCCGATGGTCACCCTGCGGGGCATCGCGGAGGACCTGCCCATCGAGGAGTGGTTCAACGACTTCGTCTGGCCCATCGAGTCCAACCTCCAGGAGAAGGACGTGGAGTTGGGCGCGCGGCTCGCCTGCGCCGAGATGATCCGGGGCGGGGTCACCTGCTTCGCGGACCACTACTTCTCGATGGACACCGTCGCCGCCGTGACCGCCGAGAGCGGGATGCGCGCCAACCTCGGACAGGCCTTCTTCTCCTCCCAGGGCGCCGAGGGACGCGAACAGTCGCTGGACTTCGCCCTCAGCCACCGCGACTCCGCCGACGGCCGCATCACCACATCACTCGCGCCGCACGCCCCGTACACCGTCGAGGACGCCGACCTCGCCGCCACCGCCCAACTCGCCAAGGAACACGGCCTGTTGGTGCACATCCACGCCTCCGAGAACCGCGACCAGGCCGACACCAGCCTCGCCCGCCACGGCCGCACACCCATCGAGGTGCTGGCCGACGCGGGGCTCCTCGACACGGACCTGCTCATCGCGCACGGCACGGGCATCATGGAGCGCGACCTGCCCGTACTGGCCCGCGCCACCGGCCGGATCGCCGTGGCCAGCGCGCCCCGCGGCTACCTCAAGTTCGCCTGGCCCACGACGACTCCGGTACGCGCACTCCGCGAACTCGGCATCCCCGTGGGCCTCGCGACGGACGGGGCCGCGTCCAACAGCTCCCTGGACGTGTGGGAGTCCATGGCCCTCACCGCGCTGGTGCAGAAGTTCACCGAGGGCGACCCGCGCAGGCTGACCTCCCGACAGGCCCTGCACCACGCCACGTTGCAGAGCGCGCGGGCGGTCGGCCTCGGCGAGGAGATCGGCAGCCTCGCGCCGGGGCGCCGCGCCGACATCATCCTCGTCGACGTGAGCGGACCGCACACCCAGCCCGTGCACGACCTCGCCGCCACCCTCGTACACAGCGCCCGCTCCGGTGACGTACGCACGACGATCGTCGACGGGCGGGTGATCATGCGCGACCGTGAGCTGCTCACGCTCGATGTGCCCGCGATCGTGCGGGAGATGAACGAACGGATGCCCGCGCTGATCGACCGGAGCCACGGGAAGCGGATCCAGGACTACAACACCTGAGCGCTCCGCTGGGTGCGTGGTTCGTTCTGCTGCGGGCTGGTGGGGGCTGGGCGCGCAGTTCCCCGCGCCCCTTAAAGGGGCGCTTAGGGTGGTCCCATGTCCACTGACCAGGACCTCCTCACCGACGGCCTCCTCACTCACCCGTACGCCGTCTACGACCGGCTTCGTGACACCGCGCCCGTGCATCGCGTCACCGGTCCCGACGGCAGCCCCGCCTGGCTGGTCACGCGTTACGACGACGTACGCGAGGCCCTGGCGAACCCGCTTCTCTCGCTGGACAAGCGGCATGCGCTGCCCGGGGGTTACAAGGGCTTCGCTCTGCCGCCGGCCCTGGACGCGAACCTTCTCAACATGGACCCGCCCGACCACACCCGCATCCGCCGCCTGGTCGGCCGGGCCTTCACGACGCGCCGCGTCGAGCAACTGCGCGCCCCCATCAGGAGGACCGCCGACCACCTCCTCGACGCACTGGGTACGAGCGGTGGCCCGCACGGCAGTACGGACCTGATCGCCGCCTACGCCGCCCCGCTCCCCATCACCGTCATCTGCGACCTGCTCGGTGTACCGGACGGGCATCGCCGTGACTTCCGGGCCTGGACCGATGTGCTCGTCGCGCCGGACCCGGCCAGGCCGCAGGCAGCCAAAGAGGCCGTCGTGGCGATGCTCGGCTTCTTCACCCAACTCCTCGCCGCCAAGCGGAAGGAGCCCGCCGACGACCTGCTCTCCGACCTCATCGCGGTCAGGGACGAGAGCGGCAGTACGGGCAATGACCGTGCGGGGAGCGACCGGCTCTCCGAGGACGAGCTGATGTCGCTCGCCTTCCTTATCCTCTTCGCGGGCTACGAGAACACCGTGCAGCTCATCGGCACCGCGGTCCTCGCGCTGCTCCAGCACCCCGACCAACTGGCCGCTCTCCGCGCGGACCCCAGCCGACTCCCGGCCGCCGTCGAGGAGTTCGTCCGCTACGACGGACCCGCCCTGCTGGCCATCCGCCGCTTCCCGCGGGAGGACGTGACGATCGGCGACGTCACCGTCCCGGCGGGCGAGACGGTCCTGCTGTCCCTGGCCGCCGCCAACCGCGACCCCCGCCGCTTCCCGGACGCCGACCGGTTCGACCTCGGGCGCGACGCCACCGGACATCTCGCGCTCGGACACGGCATCCACTACTGCCTGGGCGCACCGCTGGCCCGACTGGAGACGGAGATCGCCCTGGCCGCCCTCCTGGAACGCCTCCCCGATCTGAAACTCGACGGCGACCCGGGCGACCTCCGGTGGCGACCGTCCCTCCGCGCCCGCGGCCTGCTCGCGCTTCCGGTGACGTACTGACGTACTGACTGACTGAAGAAAGAAATTCCGCGCCCCACCGATGAGTTCCGCTCCTCCCTCCGGTCCACCCCAGGGAAAGCACCGCACCGGAGGAGGGGCAGATGACGCTTCCGCGGATCGTGTCGCGCGACGAGTGGCGCGGCGCGCGCGAGGAACTGCTGGTCAGGGAGAAGGCAGCGACCCGCGCGCGTGACGCGCTGAACGCCGAGCGGCGACGACTGCCGATGGTCGAGATCGACAAGGAGTACGTCTTCGAGGGCGGGGACGGCAAGGCGACGCTGTTCGACCTCTTCGAAGGGCGGCCTCAACTCGTCCTCTACCACTTCATGTTCGCGCCGGAGTGGGACGCGGGCTGCCGCAGCTGCTCGGGGTTCGTCGACCAGATCGGGCACCTCGCGCATCTGCACGCGCGGGGCACGGAGTTGGCAGTGGTCTCCAGGGCGCCGTACACAAAGCTCCTGCCCTTCAAGGCTCGGATGGGATGGACGGTGCCCTGGTACTCGTCGTACGGCAACGACTTCAACCACGACTTCCAGGTGTCGTTCGAGGGCCACGACAGCAGCGCCGGCGGCCAGAGCCACGACGCGTACGAACGGCCCGGGCTGAGCTGTTTCCTCCGCGACCGTGAGCGGATCTTCCACACGTACTCGACGTACGAGCGCGGATTGGACGGACTGGGCTCCACCACGAGTCTCCTGGACCTCACCGCCCTCGGCAGGCAGGAGGAATGGGAGCAGCCGGAGGGGCGCGCGTCGGCACTGGGCGCGCCCGCGGGCAGCGAGCGCGTCCGGTACCACGACGAGTACGAGGACTGAGCGTGAGGCCTGGGTACGAGGATTGAGTGCGAGGACCGAGTACGAGGACTGAGTTCGAGGTGTGATGGCCACGTGTCAGCTACGTCTCAGTAACGTCACTTCGCGAGACGTCCACCCCATGTTTGGCGTTTAACTCTTCAAAGGCTCTCAAGAGGTCTCAGGAGAGCAGCGCTACATGGAGGTGCAACGTGGTGAACGGGCGAACGGTGCTGGAGCGCTTTCCCGCCGGTGGGCCGCGTGGTTCGTGGCCGGCCGAGGAGTTCGCGCAGGCGCGCCGCCTGGAGGGGCAGCACGTCGAGGTCATCATGGACCTGTCGACGGACGCCTTCCTGGTGGTCGTGCGGGAACTCGCCGAGTGAGCCGGATGAGCCGGGCCGGCCGCCACCGGAGGCCTCACCCGGCCTTCGGCGCCGGCACCCTGGCGGCGAACTGCTCCGCCTGCAGCGAGTACAGCTCGGCGTAGACCCCACCCGAGGACAGCAGCTCCTCGGGAGTGCCGGACTCCACGAGCCGGCCCTGGTCGAGGACGTGCACCAGGTCGGCGTGGCGCACCGACGCGAGGCGGTGCGTGATGAGGATGACCGTCTGACCGGTACCCGCGAGGGCCCGGATCTTCTCGAAGACCTCCAGCTCGGCGCGGGCGTCGAGAGCCGCCGTCGGTTCGTCCACGACCAGGATCGCGCCCCTGCGGTACGCCGCCCGCGCGATACCGAGCCGCTGCCACTGGCCGCCCGACAGTTCGTGGCCGCCGCTGAACATACGGGCCAGCAGCGTGTCCAGACCGCGCGGCAGATCGGCCACCACGTCCTCGGCGCCCGCCTCGGTGACGGACGTGCGCAGCCGCTCGTCGGTGAGCGGCGCCGACGTCCGGCCGATCGCGACGTTCACCCGGGCCGTGAACGGCCACCTCTTGAAGTCCTGCGCCACCATCGCGATGCGCTCGGCGAGTTGATGCCGGTCGGCGGTCGCCGCGTCCACGCCGTCCCACATGATCCGGCCCCGCTGCGGCGCGTACAGGCCCGACAACAGCTTGACCAGGGTGGTCTTCCCGGAGCCGTTCTCCCCGACCAGCGCCACGATCTTGCCGAGCGGCACGCTGAGCGTCAGGTCCGACAGCGCGGGGCGTGCCGCACTGCCCGGATAGGTGAACGTGACGTTCTCGAAGCGGATCTCGCGCGGTTCCTCGGGCAGCGGTTCGCCGCCGACCGGGATCGCGCGCTCGGCCGCCTCCACGTACAGACGTTGAAGATCCCCGACGAACAGGGCTTCCTCATGGAGGCTGTTGACCTCCAGGACGAGCGTGTCGAGATTCCCGGAGCCCGTACGGATCGCGATCACCGCCGTGCCCGCCACGGACAGCGCCATCGCACCGGCCAGCAGCAGCCCGCCGAGCGTCGCGTACGTCGCCACGGTCGCGAGGCCCGTCCAGGCGGCCGCGATCAGTCCGGTCCGTGCTCCCAGCCGGGCCAGCCGGGCCTGTTCCGCCTCGGCGGACTCCGACATCGCGCGGAAGTGCCGCAGCAGGAAGGGGCCGACCCCGTGGACGCGGATCTCGGGTGCCGCGGCGGGCTCGGTGAGCAGACCGCTGATCAGCTGGCCGGCCCGGGCATGCTGCACCCAGGCGTGGAACGACGCGTAGCGGTGCCGCGCCATGGTCAGCGCGCTCCACGCGCTCGGCAGCGTCATCGTCACCAGCAGCGGCAGCAGCGCCACGTGCAGCACCGTCAGCACGCCGGCCGCCGCGATCAGCGAGATCCCCGCGTTCACCACGCGCGTGGCGATCCTGATCATTCGCCGGGCGGACGAGGCGCCGTACTGTGCCGTGTCCAGCAGCTTGTGGAAGGCCTCGTCCTCGATCGCGGACAGCTCGACGGCCGCCGCCCGCTCCAGATACAGCTCCGTCGCGACGCGCTCGACCTTCGGTTCGAGGCGGCCCGTGGCGTATGTCGAGGCGGCTCGCAGCAGTGCGGCGACCAGCATCACGACGGCGACGACGACGAGCGCGGGCACCGCGTCGCGCAGCCGGTCCTCCACCGGGCCGGTCGCCATCAGGCGCCCCAGGACGCTGTTGACGGCCAGCAGGCTCACCGCCTGGGCCAGGCCGCGGACCACCTCCGCGCCCACCACGATCCGTGCCGCCCGCCGGTCCGCCTGCCAGGCGAGCCGGAAACTGGAGGCCAGCAGCGTGGGCAGCCGCGTCACCATGGCCCGGAAGTTCAGCTCCAGAAACGCGTCGGAGTGCTGCGACCAGCCCATGTCGTAGCGCAACGGACCGCCGAAGAGCAGCCGCTCGGACTCGGACGGCTCGGGATCGGACGGTTCGGGACCGGCCACGCCGGGTTTCCCGTTCACGGATCCCGTCGGCCCGGTCTTCTTCGTGGTTCTCCGCCCGGTCTTCTTCGCAGCCCCCGCAGATTCCGCAGGTCCCACCGGTGACCTCCCCCGATCGTGGACGAACGGCCACTATCGCGGCGCGGGACGTCATCGGGCAGGGCGCGCGCCCGGTCCGCCACGGCGTAACCGGAGCACGCCCGGGCGCTCACGGCCGCGCACTGTGGGGGCGCGCCCCGAAGGGGCGCGGGGTTGTGACACAAGCGGCTTCGCCGCGCGACCAGCCCACGACTACCCGCAGACGAATGCGGCGCACCCCGGCGGAGCGCTCACGCGCTGACCGGCCTCGTCCAGGCCGGCGGAGTCCCCGTCAACCGGCACAGCGCCAGATAGAGCGGGATCGGAGGCGTGTAGGGAAGCGTGCCGCCGGGCTTGTGAATGAGCCCGGGGAGACCGGGCGCGGCGGGTACGAGCGCCCCCGTGGCGTAGTGCGCGGGCGCCGGCCAATCGAGCGCGACGTCGGAGTCGGAGGGCACGAGCCACCACCAGTGCGTGCTGTCGGCGTACACACAGCCGACGCGTGGCAGGCGGGGCATCAGCAGCGGGCCGAGTCTCGCGGGCATGGCCACCGCGTCACAGCCCAGCGGTGCCCGCATGCCCTCCGGCACGGTCAGCCGCCGCGAAGGCCCGGTCCCGGACTTCGTCCGCAGGCCGCGCTCCAGGCGGACCAGCGTGTCCAGGTTCAGCACCCGTGGCGCACCGGCCGACGTTGCCCTCACACCCATTCAGCCCCCGTCCGTTCTCCAATTTTTCCGAACCATCCGGAAACGGCTGTCACCGCACCAGCCGGGACGCGGCTGGAACGATTCAGGCCACTGCCAAGATCACTGCCAAGGTCTCTACCAGTCGTGCCCGGCCGGGGGTGGCTGCGAGCCGCTCGGCTCCGCATGCGCGTGTTCCCCCTGCGCGTGTTCCCCGTGCGAATGCTCGCCGTGTGGGTGCTCTCCGTGCGAGCGGTCTACGTGTGTGTGCTCCCCGGTTGGCGAGGAGCCGGCTGGGGCCGGCCGGCTCCTCGCACTCCAGCCCAGGTCCGACCGCGGCTCGGCGCCGTTGTTCGCCGAGCGCGGCAGTTCGGCCCAGACCAACAGTCCGGGACCGGTCTCCTGGGCGCCCCAGGCTGTGCACATCGCCGCGACGAGAAGCAATCCCCTCCCGTGCTCCTCCTCGGGACGCTGTGGCGACGGGTGGGGCTCACCCGGCGCACATCCTTCGTCGCGGACGGCTATCCGCACCAGGTCGCCGCCGTCGTGCAGCTCGCACACCACATGGCGGCTCGCCGTGTGCACTATGGCGTTGGTGACCAGTTCGGAGACGACGAGCTCCGCCGTGTCGCAGGTGTCCTCACAGACCGACCAGCCCGAGAGCCGGGCACGCGTCAGATGCCGGGCCTGTGCTGCGGAGCCCGGATGTGCGGCCAGCTCGAAGCGGAACCGACGCTCGGCGGCCGTCTCGGGGCATGCCCCAGCGGCGGCACCGAGACGGAACCGGTCCTCGGCTGCGTCTGTTCCTAACGGCGCGGACGGAATCACGTTTGCCACTATCTCCCCGTCGTGAACACTTGGCAAGTGTCACTCTGAAAATTGCAGAGTGCAGTGTTCCGAGCTGTATGGCCATGGCACACTGCTCGCAACAGCACGTGGCGCGGCGTCAGTTGGGTACCCGTTCCGGGGCCCGAACGGGCGCCGCCCGGGCTGTCCGGACAAAGTGGAGGTGGACGTGAGCGAGCCGCGGTCCGCGCCGACGGTCGGGCAGGTCGTCCTCGGACGGCGCCTGCTTGACCTGCGGGAACGCGCGGGGCTCAAGCGCGAGGAGGCAGCACGCATCCTCCGCGTCACCTCCGCCACCGTCCGCCGCATGGAGATGGCCGAGGTAGCGCTCAAAATCCCGTACCTCCAGCTCCTGCTGAAGTCGTACGGCGTCTCCGACGAAGAGGCCGAGGCCTTCGTCGTCCTGGCGGAGGAGGCGAACCAGCCGGGCTGGTGGCAGCGCTTCCACGACATCCTGCCGGGCTGGTTCTCGATGTACGTCAGCCTGGAGGGCGCCGCCGTCCTCATCCGCTCGTACGAACCCCACTTCGTTCCCGGAGTGCTGCAGACCGAGGAGTACGCGCGTGGCGTCATGGAATCCGGCGCCATCGGCCAGACCAGACCCGAGGACATCGAGCGCCATGTGGCGCTGCGCATGCAACGCCAGGAGCTGCTGACGCGCGAGGGCGCGCCCCGGTTCTGGGCCGTGATGGACGAGACCGCCGTGCGCCGCCCCGTCGGCGGCCCCGAGGTCATGCGCGCCCAGATCGACAGGCTGCTCGAGGCCACGAAGCTGCCGAACGTGACGCTGCAGATCGCCCCCTTCTCCTCGGGGCCGCACGCGGGCACGTACGGGCCCTTCGTGCTGTTCCGCTTTGCCATGCCCGAACTTCCGGACATGGTCTACAGCGAGTACCTGACCGGCGCCGTCTACCTGGACGGACGTACCGAGGTGGCAACCCACCTCGAGGTCATGGACCGCATGGCGGCGCAAGCCGCCACGGCACATCGCACGAAGGAGATCCTGCTGGATCTCCGCAAGGAGCTGTGAATGGATCGCATCAAGACCCGGATACGCAACGCGCGGATCTACAACGGAATGCCCGCCAGGGAACTGGGCAGCGAGGGCTGGCACAAGCCGTGGAGCGGTGGCAACGGCGGCAACTGCCTGGAGGCGATGAAGCTCTCCGACGGCCGGATCGCGGTCCGTCAGTCGGCGGATCCGGACGGTCCCGCCCTCATCTACACCCCCGGCGAGATGACCGCGTTCATCCAGGGAGCCAAGGCGGGGGAGGCCGACTTCCTGCTCTCCTGAGGCCGCCGACCGGCCGATCCTTGATCCGCACCTACTTGTCCCACGTGCTTCCTACCTTGGCATTCAGTTGATCCAGTGACCCAGTCGATTCACCACCAGGACCACATGCGCCGAGGCGCGTCCACCAGCCGGCTCACCGCCACGATCGGGAAGGGCGGCTGTTCGGCACGGTCCTGGCCGAGGCTCAGCGCGTAATAGATCTGCTCGATCGAAGGCGGTCCGACCGCGAGGTTGCGCCGGACCGCCGCCGACGGGGACTCCTGCCCGGCCTGCACGAGATACGCCGCGGCCATCGTCCCCGTACGGCCCACACCCGCCCCACAGTGCACGAACACCGGCCCCGGAGCCGCGCCCACGACGCTCAGGAAGCGTCGTACCTGGTGCGGCGTCGGGGTCTGTCCGTCCCGGATCGGCAGCCGTACGGCATCGAGGCCCGCCCTGCCCGGCCCGGCCAGCTGGGAGGCGCTCAGGTCCTCGGCCCGCAGGTCGACGACCGTGGTGAAGCCGAGCCGGGCCAGCTCGCGATAGCCCGCGGGCGAGGGGGCGGCGCCCCGCCACAGCGCCCCTTCGGCGTCCACGGGCTGGAAGTGGTGGATGCCCTGGACCGCGTGCGTCCCCTCCGGCGGAGGTGTCTGTTCCCGGGTCCAGTACGACAGCGCCAGGATGCCCAGCGCACCGGTCGCCCAGAGAGCGAGATAGCCGAGACCGAGTCCGGCGAGCACTCTCAGCACGGTTCGGCGCAGGGATCTGCGCGGCCGGCCGGTGGGCAGGGTGGTGCGGGGCGGGGACGGAGCGACGACAGCCATGGGCGACCCGGAGGCTCGGGGACGAGGGGCGCGGG
>NZ_LIQZ01000277.1 GCF_001418655.1 Streptomyces phaeochromogenes
GGGCGCCGCGTCGGCGGTGGGCTGCCCGATCGGGACCGTAGGGTCGAGGGTCGCGCGCGCCGGGGAGAGCGTGACGGCGTTGCTGGGGGCCGCGGGATAGGAATCCCGGGAGGGGATCAGGGGGCCGGGGAGGGAGCCAGGGGAGGAGCCGGGATCCAGGATGGCGCAACTCCCTCGCACCCCGCCGGTGTTCGGCACCTTCACTCCCTTCCAGAGAGCCGCCTCGCACCCCGGCGTCCCGCTTTGGCATCCTGGCGCGATGGCTTCCACCAGTGACCCCGTGCCCTCGTCCATCAGCGATCAGGTGGAGGAACTGCTCTCCCGTACGGGCCCGTTGCCGATCGTCGCCGCCGGTGACCCGGTGCTGCGCCGCGCGGCCGAGCCCTTCGACGGCCAGTTGGACCCGACGCTCCTCGCCCGCTTCGTCGCGGCCCTGCGCGACACGATGCACGCGGCGCCGGGCGTCGGGCTGGCCGCGCCCCAGGTCGGCGTACCGCTGCGCCTCGCGGTCGTCGAGGACCCGGCGCCGGTGCCGGACGAGATCCGCGAGGCGCGCGGCCGGGTGCCCCTGCCCTTCCGCGTGCTGGTCAATCCGGCGTACGAGCCGCTGGGGCCGGCCCGCGCCGCGTTCTTCGAGGGCTGTCTGAGCGTGCCGGGCTGGCAGGCTGTGGTGGCCCGGCCCGCCGAGGTACGGCTGCTGGCCCAGGACGAGAACGGCCGCCCTGTGGACGAGGTCTTCACGGGCTGGCCCGCCCGCATCGTCCAGCACGAGACGGACCACCTGAACGGCACCCTCTACCTGGACCGCGCCGAACTGCGCTCGCTCTCCTCCAACCAGGCGATGCTGGAACGCTGGTCCCACCCGACACCGGGCCAGGCGGCAGCGGACCTCGGCTTCGACCTGCCAGAGGAGAGCTGAGCCCCCGCGCCCCGGCGGAGCGCAACGGCGGAGCGCTCACGCGTCCCGATACGCCTCCAGCAGCCGCAGCCACACCTCGCTCAGCGTCGGATACGCCGGCACCGCGTGCCACAGCCGGCTCACCGGAACCTCGCCGGCGACCGCGATCGTGGCGGAGTGGAGCATTTCGCCGACGCCGGGGCCGACGAAGGTGACGCCGCGGAGGGTCTCGGTGTCGAGGTCGACGATCATGCGGGCGCGGCCTCGGTAGCCCTCTCCGTAGAGGCCGGCGCCGGCGACCGAGGAGAGGTCGACGTCGACCGCGCGGACCCGGTGACCTGCCTGTTCGGCCTCGGCGAGGGAGAGGCCGACGGAGGCGGCCTCCGGGTCGGTGAAGACGACCTGCGGAACGGCCGCGTGGTCGGCGGTCGCCGCGTGGGCGCCCCAGGGGTCGGTCTCCAGCAGCGGGACACCGGCCGCTCGGGCCGCGATGGCGGCGCCGGCGATACGGGCCTGGTACTTGCCCTGATGGGTGAGGAGGGCGCGATGGTTGACGTCGCCGACCGCGTAGAGCCAGTCGCTGCCCGTCACCCGGCAGCTGTCGTCGACCGACAGCCAGGAACCGGGCTCCAGGCCGACCGTCTCCAGTCCGAGGTCGTCGGTGCGCGGGGCGCGGCCGGTGGCGAAGAGGATCTCGTCGGCCTCGATGCGGTCGCCCGCGGAGGTGGTGACCACGACCGTCGTGCCTTCCCGGGTCACCGCCTCGACCGACGTGCCCGTACGCACGTCCGCGCCCGCCTCCGTCAGCGCCTCGGCGACCATTTCCCCGGCGAAGGGCTCCATACGGGGCAGCAGGCCCTTGCCGCGGACGAGGACCGTGACCTTCGAGCCGAAGGCCTGCCAGGCGGTGGCCATCTCCACGCCGACGACCCCGCCGCCGACCACCACGAGGCGGCCCGGCACGGCGTGCGCGCTGGTGGCTTCGCGGCTGGTCCAGGGCTTGACCTCGGCGATTCCCGGCAGGTCGGGCACGACGGCACGGGTGCCGGTGCTGACGGCCACGGCGTGCCGGGCGGTCAGGACATGCCGTTCCCCGTCGGGGCCCTCCACCGTGACCTTGCGTGGCCCGGCGAGCCGTCCGTGTCCTCGGTAGATGTCGGCGCCGATGCCGTCGAGCCACTGGACCTGGCCGTCGTCCTTCCAGTTCGAGGTGAAGTAGTCGCGATGGGCGAGGACCGCGCCGACGTCGAGGGGGCCCTGCACGGCCTGGCTGAGGCCCGGCACACGGCGTGCGTCCGCACGGGCGAGGACCGGGCGCAACAGGGCCTTGCTGGGCATGCACGCCCAGTAGGAGCACTCGCCGCCGATCAGCTCGCTCTCCACGATCGCGGTGGAGAGGCCTGCCGCGCGGGCGCGGTCGGCGACGTTCTCCCCCACGGGCCCGGCCCCGAGCACCACGACGTCGTACGCGATGGATTCCGATTCCGTCATGGGGCCAGTCTGGTCCTTGGTGTGGGCCGTGGCCACACGGGTACGTGCGCGGAATACGCCACTGATCGACGCCGTTGTGCACAGCGGCAAGGCCCCGACCCCAGGAAGAGGGATTCAACGCCATGAGCAGCACTGTGGAGCTCACCAAGGACAACTTCGACCAGCTGGTCACGGACAACGAATTCGTCCTGATCGACTTCTGGGCGTCCTGGTGCGGCCCGTGCCGCCAGTTCGCCCCGGTCTACGAGAAGGCTGCCGAGGCCAACCCCGACCTGGTATTCGGCAAGGTGGACACCGAGGCGCAGCCCGAGCTGGCCGCGGCCTTCAACATCCAGTCGATTCCGACGCTGATGATCGTCCGTGACCAGGTCGCCGTCTTCGCCCAGCCCGGGGCGCTGCCCGAGGCCGCCCTTGAGGACGTCATCGGTCAGGCCCGCAAGCTGGACATGGACGAGGTCCGCAAGTCCATCGCGGAGCAGGGCCAGCAGGCCCAGTGATCCACCCGGCGCCGCTGGGGCCCGGCGATCCGCCGGTGCCGCCAGTGCCGCCAAGGCTCAGCGATCCGCCGGTGCCGCCGGCCGGCCCAGTACCTCGTCGGCGCCCCTAGAAGGGGTAGCCCGCCACATCTCCTCGCACCGTCGTCCAGCGGAGGTCGGTGAAGGCCTCCAGGTTGGCCTCGCCGCCGAACCTGGCGCCGGTGCCGGAAGCGGCGATGCCTCCGAAGGGTGCGACGGCCTCGTCGTTGACGGTCTGGTCGTTGATGTGGACGATCCCGGTGGGTACGCGCTCGGCGAGGTCGAGGCCACGCGCGGTGTCCCGGGTGACGATGCCCAGCGAGAGACCGTACGGCCCGTCCGAGGCGAGGGCGGCGGCCTCGTCGACGGTGCTGAAGGAGCGCACCGGCGCGACCGGGCCGAAGACCTCCTCGGCGTACGCGGGGGTCGAGTCGTCGACCCCGGCGAGGACCGTCGGACGGTAGAACAGCCGGTCATGGGTGCCGCCCGCCGCCAGCTTGGCGCCGCGTGCGGTGCTGGACTCCACCAGGCCGTGGATCTTGGCGAGCTGGGCGTCGTCGATGATCGGCCCGAGGTGTACGTGCTCCCGGTGCGGGTCTCCGACTGCCAGCGAGTCGGCCTTCGCGGCGAGCCGCTCGATGTACTCCTCGTAGAGCGAGGCGTGGACGAGGTGGCGGCCGGTGGTCATGCAGATCTGGCCCTGGTGGAAGAAGGAACCCCAGGCCGCCGTGGAGATCACCGCGTCGATGTCGGCGTCCTCCAGCACGATCAGCGCGGAGTTGCCGCCCAACTCCAGGTGTACGCGCTTGAGATGGCGCCCCGCGGCCTCACCCACCGCGCGTCCGGCGGCGGTTGAGCCCGTGAAGGAAATCACCGGCACCTGCGGGTCGGCGACCAGCGCCTGCCCGGCCTCCGGCCCTCCGGGCAGTACGTGCAGCAGCCCTTCCGGAAGGCCCGCCTCGGCGAAGACCGCGGCGAGCGCGAGGCCGCCGCAGACCGCGGTGCGCGGGTCCGGCTTCAGTACGACGCCGTTGCCGAGCGCGAGCGCCGGGGCCACCGAGCGGATCGAGAGGATCAGCGGGGCGTTGAAGGGCGAGATGACTCCCACGACGCCGACCGGGATACGCCGGGTGTACGACAGCCGGGCGGCCTCGGACGGCAGGACCTGCCCTGCCGGACGCGACGCGAGCGCCGCCGCCTCGTAGCACTCCTGGGCCGCGACATGCAGTTCGAAGTCGGCCTTGCCGGGTATGGAGCCGGACTCGCGCACGATCCAGTCGCGCAGTTCGTCGGCGTGCGCGGTGAACAGGTCGCCGGCCTTGCGCAGGACGGCGGCGCGGACGAAGTGCGGGGCGCGGGCCCATTCCGCCTGGGCCGCACGGGCGGCTCCGGCGGCTGCCGTGACGTCCTCGGCAGAGGCGAGCGTGACGGTGCCGAGCGGGTCGCCGGTCGCGGGTTCCGTGACGGCGTACTCACCGCCCGCCAGGTTGTGGGACTGCCAGTTCTCCGGGTCGAGCAGCGGCATGACGGCTCTCCGATCGTTCAGTGGACACCGGTGGGACCCACAGCGCGAACGGTGGCCGCGAGCGGAAGTCCCGTGTAGTTAGCGGCCAGTTCGGCAGCCGCGGGGCGGGATGCCGCGATCCGCCGCAGTCGCGCATGCTGCAGCCGGTCCTCGAAGGCATCCCCATCTGGTTGAGCGTGCAACATCCTAGTCATGTCGTACGAGAAACGGGTCGCCTGCCAGACCCGTTCGAGGCACAACTCCGAGTAGGTGTCGAGGAGTTGGGTCGAACCCGAGCGGTGGAGCTCGGCGAAGGCGCGGGCCAGGACCCGGACGTCGGACACGGCCAGGTTCAGTCCCTTGGCGCCTGTCGGCGGCACGATGTGTGCGGCGTCCCCGGCGAGGAAGAGCCGTCCGTGGCGCATCGGCTCGTGGACGTAACTCCGCATCCCGGTCACTGACTTGGAGGTGATCGGGCCGCGCTCCAGCCGCCAGTCGCCGTCGATCGCGAAGCGTGCGTCGAGCTCGTCCCAGATGCGTTCGTCGGGCCAGTCGTCGGCGTCCGTGCCGTTCGGGACCTGCAGATACAGTCGTGACACCGACGTCGAGCGCATGCTGTGCAGCGCGAAGCCTCCCGGGCCGCGCGCGTAGATCAACTCCTCGCAGGAGGGCGCCACATCGGCCAGGATCCCGAGCCAGGAGTAGGGGTACTCGTGCTCGTACGTGCGGCTGACGGCGGCCGGGAAGGCGTCGCGGGCGATGCCGTGGAAGCCGTCGCAGCCGACCACGTAGTCGCAGGTGAGGGTCTGTTCGCGACCGTCGTGCACAAAGCGCACGAGAGGCGCGCCGCCGCCCGGCTCCTCGGCGGCGTTCTCGACGGCGAGGACCTCGGCCTCGAACAACAGCGGTGGTCCGTCGGCGAGTTGGAGTTCCACGAGGTCCTTCACGATCTCCGTCTGGGCGTAGATCGTGACCGTGCGGCCACCGGTGAGCACGGGAAAGTCGATGCGGTGCCGCTCGCGGCCGAAGCGCAGCTCGATGCCGTTGTGGACCAGCCCCTCGACCTCCAGCCGGTCGGCGGCGCCGCACTCGCGCAGGGCGTCCACCGTGCCCTGCTCCAGCATCCCGGCGCGCTGCCGCTGCTCGACGTACGCGCGGGTCCTGCTCTCCAGGACGACGCAGTCGATCCCCGTCCGGTGCAGCAGCCGGGCCAGCAGGAGCCCGGCCGGGCCTCCGCCGATGATGCCGACCGTGGTCCGCATGACGCGCCTCCCAGGTGTTCAGCTCGATTCGCGGTGCACGACCGTCGCTCCCAGCACCTCGTGCGCCTCCGGCGGGGCGCCGGGCTCCCGCACCGCGCGGTCGACCAGCTCGGCGAGCTCCCGTCCGGACGGCAGGTCGATGTGGACGGTGCTCAGCCTCGGACGAAGCAGCCGGCCGAGCATCAGATCGTCGGCGCCGATGACAGCAGTGTCCCCCGGGATGCGGATGCCTTCATCCTGAAGGGCGCGCATCAGCAGCATCGCGTACTCGTCGTTGTACGCGAACACGGCGTCCAGGCCCAATGAGCGCCAGCGCGCGGCGAGTTGGGACGCGGCCTCCTCGTCGTAGGCGAGCGACACCTCGGTCACGGACGCGTCCGTGCCGCTGAGAGCCTGCCGTACGCCTTCGAAGCGGGGCTTGGAGAAGATCTCCAGGCCGGGGTCCTCGGGCACCACGACTCCGACGCGGCGGTAGCCGCGGGCCCGCAGATGGGCGCCCGCGCTCCGGCCGACCTCGTGGTGGTCCATGATCAGGGCGTGCGCGCCCTCGACCCGGTCGGGGCCGAGGGTGACGACGGCCCGGGCGCCGGAGCGCTTGAGGACGGCCACGCCCTCCGCACCGAGTCCGCTGCCGGGCACGAGCACGGCGACCGGGCGCAGTTCGGCCCAGGCGCGGGCCGCCTCGTCGCCCTGGAGGCCAACACTGCCGTACTGCACGACGGTGTAGTCGAGGCGGCTCAGGGCCCACTGGAGTTCGTTGAAGAACTGGCTGTAGAGCGGGCCCACGGGCACGTCGGGCGCGGGCATCAGGACCATGCGGCTGTGCCCGGCGCGCAGACTGCGGGCCGCGGCGTGCGGGACGTACCCGAGCTCCTTGGCCGCCTGGTGGACACGGCGACGGGTGGGCTCGCTGATCCGTACGGCGCTGGTGTTGTTCAGGACGTAGGAGACGGTCGCGCGCGAGACCCCCGCCAGGCGGGCCACATCGGCACTCGTGGGCACGGAGTGCGGCGCGGGCGACGTAGGGGCGGATGTTTTCGGTATCTGCACCATGACGTACGGCATCTTTGCAGAAGCCGGGGAGGGCCTCGGGGCCGGGGGCGCCCCGCGTGCCGGACGTCCGGCGCGGCGGCCTCAGAGCGTACGCGGCCCAATTCCCGGGCCTACTGGGGCAGTTCCGTACGCGTCACGCGCGCGACCAGGTCGATCCATCCCGCCTCCAGGCGCTCCATCGGCATCCCGCACTCCTTGGTCAGGTGGTGGATCAGGGCGGGGTCGAGATAGCCCATCAGGGCCTGGGCGAGGAGTGCGCAGTCGGCGTCGGGCACCGCCTGCCGCAGCAGCAGGGTGACGTGGCCGGACAGAAAACGCGTAGGCGGGATGGAGTAGCGGCGGGCCGCTTCCGGCTGGGCCGCCAGCTGGAGCTCCAGGTGGTCGACCGCCTGACGCAGGACGGCCAGACCGAACGCCCGCAGCCGGTCGACGGGCGGCGCCCCGGGGCCCAGCGGCGGCGGCCCGCTGAGGAAGGCCGCCTGGAGCTGTTTCGCGGAGTGGTCGAGCAGGGCCGTCAGCAGGCCGGTGCGGTCGCCGAAGCGGCGGAAGACCGTCCCTTTGCCCACCGAGGCCGCCACGGCCACCGCCTCCATCGTGACGCCGGCCGCGCCGTGCTCCTCGATCAGCCGGGTGGCCGCCTCCAGCAGCCGGGCCCGGTTCCGCGCCGCGTCGGCGCGCAGGCAGGGCTCGTCCTCGGCGGAGCCGAGCTCCAGCAGGACGGGCTCGCCGGTCGATTCCTGAGGCTTCGGCAGGGGCGGCAGGGAGGCGGACATGAACACAGCGTATCGCCCCGGGAAGAAAACTGGACCGTGGTCCGTTTAGCTGCTACAACTTTAAACGGACCCCGGTCCGGATCGTAACGGCAATGTTTCACCCCCCTTGGAGTTCCCCATGTCTGTTCGCATCCTCGCGCTCGTCGGCAGCCTCCGCGCCGGCTCCCACAACCGCCAGCTCGCCGAGGCCTCCGTCAAGCTCGCCCCCGAGGGCGCGGAGATCAACCTGTTCGAGGGCCTCGCCGAGATCCCCTTCTACAACGAGGACATCGACGTGGAGGGCAACGTCCCGGCCGCCGCCGCCCGGCTGCGCGAGGCCGCGGCCTCCGCCGAC
>NZ_LIQZ01000278.1:0-30236 GCF_001418655.1 Streptomyces phaeochromogenes
GTCCGGCCCGGCGCAGGGGGCGGCGGAGGGCCCGGGCCAGGGATCGACGCAGGGGCCGGGCGGCTCCAAGTCGGCCCCGGGCGCGGGGAGTTCCGCCTCGCCGAAGAATCCGTCCCGGGATCCGCGGAGTGACACGCCCGAAGGACGGCGGCAGACCCTCGGCGTGGAGGCCGTCGACGCCCCCAACGGCCGCCCGGGCGCGCTCCTCGTCGGCGTGCACGTCCCGGGACCCGGCTACACCGCGGGTCTCGTACGAGGCGACGTGCTGCTCGCCTTCGGCAGGACCCGTGTCGACTCGGCCGCCGACCTCGCGCGGGCCGTCGCCGCCGCGCGCCCCGGCACGGCGGTCACGCTCACGCTGCGGCACGCGAGCGGCGGCTACCAGCAGCTGTCGGTGACCCCCGGCGTCGTCACCTGACGGGACCCGCCGTCGCACGGTCACGCCGGACCGGCGTCACCCCGCCACTCTGAAGTGGCTCGTCAACCGGCCCTCGTCGTCGAGTACATGAAAGGCGAAACCGGGAGGCGCCTCCCGGTCCGCCGCCCCCTCGCCCTCCCACGGCAGCCGCAGCGTCCACGTCACTCCGGGCCCGACGACCAGTGGCAGCCCGCCGAATGTCGTGGCCGCGGGCGTGTGGGCGTGCCCGGTGATGATCCCGGCGACCTCGCTCCGGCGCTCCAGCAGCGCGGCCAGCGCCGACGGCCGGCGCAACTGGTACGCGTCCGGCAGCGGATGATGCAGCGCCACCGGCGGATGGTGGAAGGCGAGCAGCGCTGGCAACGTGCCGTCGAGTTCGTCGAGCGTCTCCTCGATCCAGGCGTACGTCTCCTCGTCCAGCTCTCCCTCGTCGCTGCCCGGCACGCTGGAGTCGCACATCAGGACGGCAGCCCCGTCGAAGACCCGCACGCTGTTGACCGGCCCGTCGCCCGCCGGTTCGCCGAGCAGCGCCTTGCGGTAGGGGGCGCGGCTGTCGTGGTTGCCCGGACACGTCAGTACGGGGAAGGGGGCGCCGCGGTCGCGCAGCCCCAGGATGCGCGCGGCCTCCTCGTACTCGGCCTCCGCCCCGTGGTCCGCGATGTCCCCGGTGACCAGCAGGGCGTCCACCGGGCCCGGCAGCTCCCACAGCCGGTCCCGCACCCGCTCGGCGCGCTCCGTCGCCCGCTCGGTCCCGTCGAGATGAAGGTCGCTGATGTGCGCGAGCACGAGCATGGTGGTCTCCGCCTCCCCTAGGTGGCCACTTAATGGCTTGAGAGCATCCAAACATTAGAACTAATGGTTGGGCAATCGGGGATCGTTAAATGTCTTGGCCGCGCCCCCTCCGTCGGGCCACGATGGGCCTCATGCTGAGCACCCTTCTCGCCTTCCTCGGCGCCTGCACCCTGATCGCCGCCTCGCCCGGACCGAGCACGGTGCTGATCATCAGGCAGTCCCTGCAGAGCAGGCGTTCCGGATTCCTGACGGTGCTGGGCAACGAGACCGGCGTCTTCGTCTGGGGAGTCGTCGCCGCGTGCGGCCTCACCGCACTGCTCGCCGCCTCCGAAATGGCGTACGACGTGATGCGCGTCATGGGCGCCGTCGTGCTCGTCGTCTTCGGCGTACAGATGCTGTGGCAGGCGCGGCGCACCAAGGGTGCGGCGGACGACGGCCTGGGGCAGGGCGGCGGGAAGAGCGGCTGGGCCTCCTACCGGACCGGGCTGGTGATCAACCTCGCCAACCCCAAGGCAGCGATCTTCGCGATGTCCTTCCTCCCGCAGTTCGTGCCGGAGGGCGCCCCGCACCTGCCCACCATGGTCGGGCTCGCCGCGCTCTGGGCGGTCTACGAGATCGGCTACTACGGCCTGTACGTCTGGTTCGTCGGCCGTATGAAGACCGTGCTGTCCCGGGCCGGCGTGCGGCGCAGGCTGGAGCAGGTCTCCGGGGGAGTACTGCTGCTCCTCGGCGCCCGGCTCGCCCTGGAGAGCTGATGTCCCGGGAAAATGACGCTCTTCCTAAGGAAGGCGCCGTTCGGAAAGTAGTGGTGACCGGCTCGCGCCGCCCTCGCTGTCCGGGCAGGATGCTGCCCGTAGCCCCTTTTGAACCACGGAGGCCCGGATGACCGGCACGCCCGCGCCCTTCACCGCCGACGACTACCAGGCACGGATGGAGCGCGCCGCGCGGGCCGCCGCCGACGCGGGGCTCGCCGGGGTGCTGGTCGCGCCGGGCCCCGACCTCGTCTGGCTCACCGGCTACGCGCCGCCCGCGGCCACCGAGCGGCTCACCCTGCTGGTGCTCGCCGCAGGACAGGACCCCGTACTCGTCGTGCCCACCCTGGAGGCCCCGGACGCCGAGAAGGCGGCGGGCGCGCCCGCGCTGACCCTGCGCGACTGGACCGATGGCAAGGACCCGTACGCGACGACGGCCCCGCTCCTCGACGCCGCGGGCCGCTTCGGCGTCAGCGACAACGCCTGGGCGCTGCACCTGCTGGGCCTCCAGAAGGCATTGCCCGGCACCTCGTACGTCTCCCTCACCGAGGGGCTGCCGATGCTCCGGGCCGTCAAGGACGCGGCGGAACTGGAGCGGTTGGCCGCAGCGGGAGAGGCCGCGGACGCGACGTACGAGGAGATCCTCAAGGTCTCCTTCGCCGGTCGCCGTGAGTCGGAGGTCGCCGGTGATCTCGCCGACCTGCTGCGGCGGTTCGGGCACTCGCAGGTGGACTTCACGGTCGTCGGGTCGGGACCGAACGGCGCCAACCCGCACCACGAGGCGGGCGAACGCGTCATCGAGAACGGCGACATGGTCGTCCTCGACTTCGGAGGACTGAAGCACGGCTACGGCTCCGACACCTCCCGCACCGTGCACGTCGGCGAGCCGAGCGCCGAGGAGCGGCGGGTCCACGACGTCGTCCGCGAGGCACAGGAGGCGGCGTTCCGGGCCGTACGGCCGGGCATCGCCTGCCAGGACGTCGACCGGGTCGCCCGCGCGCACATCACCGAGGCCGGGTACGGCGACCGGTTCATCCATCGCACGGGGCACGGCATCGGCGTCACCACCCACGAACCGCCCTACATGATCGAGGGCGAGGAACGGCCGCTCGTGCCCGGGATGTGCTTCTCCGTAGAGCCCGGAATCTATCTGCCGGGCCGTTTCGGCGTACGCATAGAGGACATCGTGACGGTCACCGAGGACGGCGGACGCCGCCTCAACAACACCTCCCGTGAGATGGCCGTCGTGCACTGACCACCCCCAGGAGACCCGGACCCCGAACGGCAGACGGCGCGACCATGACCCAGGCAGCGACACCCACCGCGGACACCGTGCGACACCTCGTCCGCTCCCTCCTCCCGGACGGCGGCGGGCCCGAGATCCGGCCCGTCGCCGAGGGCGGCCAGCACTCCACCTGGTTCGTGGGCGCACGCCATGTACTGCGGCTCGCCCCGGACCGCGAGGCCTCCCTGCGCCAGCGGCGCGAACTGCGGCTGCGCGATCTGGTGCGCCCGCACATCGGCGTCTCCGTGCCGGTGAGCATCGCGCACGGCGAGTGGGCGAGCGGTCTGACGTACACGCTCGACACGCTCATCCCGGGCGGCTCCGGCGAGCGGCAGGACGTCTCCGCCGTGGGCGAGGCGGACCTGGCGGGAGTGCTCACGGGACTGCGCGAGGTGCCGGTGCGCCAGGCCGAGGCGTTCGGTGTGCCCCGGGCCGCGCCCCGGTCCCTCGAAGCGCTCCGGACCGCCGCCGAGCGTGCCGCCGAACAGCTCGCCGCGGCCGACGAGTTCGACCCCGCCCGGCTCCAGCAGCTGACCGCGCCCGCGGCCGGCCAACTCGCCGCGCAGCCCGGCGCCGCCTTCCTCGTCCACCACGACCTCAAGGGCGAACACCTCGTGGTCAGCGCGGACGGGCGCGTACGCGGTGTCCTCGACTGGACCGACGCGGTGGTCGGCGACCCGGCCGAGGACATCGCGGGCCTCGCCCTCGCCGTCGGCGCCCCCGCCGCCGTCCGCGCCGCCACCCTCGCCGGTTACGGCGCCCGCCCCTGTCTGCGCGGTCTGTGGCTCGCCCGTTGCGACACCCTCACCCGCCTCGCCCACCGCCTCCGGAACCACGACAACAGCCCCTTGCCGCTCCTCCGCTCCCAACTGCGACGCTCCTGGGAGGCGATCCTCCTGGAACGGGTCACGGAGCTGAGGGACGAGACGGACGAGACGCTCTAGGGGGAGTTCGAAAGCTGGGGCCGGGGCGGCGCGCGTAAACGCTTGCGCAAGCCTTTACGTCACCCCTGCAGAAGCACCACGCACGACTCGCCCGGCAGGCTCAGTACCCCGTCCGCGCCCGGCACCTCCACCGGCTCCCACGCCGCCAGTACGCGGGCCGGCCGGGTGCCGAGGGGGATCGCCGCCGGGTCCTTGCCGAGGTTCACGGCCACCCGGACGTCACCGCGGCGGAAGGCGAGCCAGCGGGTGCGCTCGTCGAAGGCGACCTTGACGTCCGCGAGGTCGGGGTCGGAGAGGTCCGGCTGGGTGTGCCGCAGGGCGATGAGTTCGCGGTACCAGTCGAGCACGCGCGCGTGGAGCCCGTTCTCCGGCTCGGACCAGTCCAGGCAGGAGCGGTCACGGGTGGCGGGGTCCTGCGGGTCGGGAACGTCCTCCTCGGCCCACCCGTGCGCCGCGAACTCCCGCCGCCTGCCCCGGCGTACGGCCTCTGCGAGCTCGGGATCGGTGTGGTCCGTGAAGAACTGCCAGGGCGTGCCCGCCGCCCACTCCTCGCCCATGAACAGCATCGGCGTGAACGGCCCGGTCAGGGTCAGCACGGCAGCGCAGGCCAGCAGGCCGGGGGAGAGCGAGGCCGAGAGCCGGTCGCCCTGGGCGCGGTTGCCGATCTGGTCGTGGGTCTGCGCGTACCCCAGGAGGCGGTGCGCGGAGACCTTCGTGAGGTCCAGCGGGCGGCCGTGCCGGCGACCGCGGAAGCTGGAGTACGTACCGTCGTGGAAGAAGCCCGTGGTCAGCGTCTTGGCGACCGAGGCGAGCGGGGACCGGCCGAAGTCCGCGTAGTAGCCCTGCGCCTCACCGGTCAGCGCGGTGTGCAGCGCGTGGTGGAAGTCGTCGTTCCACTGCGCGTGCAGCCCGAGCCCGTTCTCCTTGCGGGGAGTGATGATCCGCGGGTCCGCCAGGTCCGACTCGGCGATGAGGAACAGCGGCCGGCCCTGCTCCTCGGCGAACGTGTCCACGGCGGCCGACAGCTCCTCCAGGAAGTGACACGCGCGCGTGTCGCGCAGCGCGTGCACGGCGTCCAGCCGCAGCCCGTCGAACCGGTAGTCGCGCAGCCACGCCAGCGCGCTGCCGAGCAGGAACGCACGCACCTCGTCCGAACCGGGCGCGTCCAGGTTCACGGCGGCGCCCCAGGGCGTGTGGTGCGTCTCCGTGAAGTACGGCCCGAAGGCGGGCAGGTAGTTGCCGGACGGCCCCAGGTGGTTGTGCACGACGTCCAGGACGACACCGAGGCCCCGCTCGTGCGCCCGGTCGACGAAGCGCTTCAGCGCCTCGGGGCCGCCGTACGGCTCGTGCACGGCCCACAGCGACACGCCCTCGTATCCCCAGCCGTGCCGCCCCGGGAACGGGCACAGCGGCATCAACTCGACGTGCGTCACGCCCAGTTCCACCAGATGCCCGAGCCGCTCGGCCGCCGCGTCCAGGGTCCCCTCGCGGGTGTACGTGCCCACGTGCAGCTCGTACAGCACGGCGCCAGGCAGTCCGCGCCCCGCCCACTCCGTACGCCACGCGTACTGCTCGTGGTCGACGACCGCGCTGAGCCCGTCGGGCCCGTCCGGCTGCCGGCGCGAGCGCGGATCGGGCAGCACGGGGCCGTCGTCCACCGCGAACCCGTACCGCGTCCCGTCCTGCGCCTCGGCCTCTCCCGTCCACCACCCCACGCGCTCCGGATCGGGCTCCAGCGCGCGCGTGGTGTCCGCGCAGTGGAGCGTCATGCGGTCGGCCTGTGGTGCCCACACCTCGAACTGCACGGACGGTTCTCCCTCGTCTGCTCACCGTGACGTCGCCGGTCCCATGGTGCGTCAAACGAGATCAATTCACCGTCGAATCCTCCGGATCGAACGACTTGAAAGGACCGGATCCGACGTAGGTGCTCCTCTGAAGTGCTGTGTTTTCTGGACACTCCGGCCGTGCTGCCAGACAATCGGCTCCGTGACGTCGTCCTCCGAGTTCCACACCTATCCCGCTCCCGCGCGGTTGTCGGACGCCGAGCGGGACCGGGCGCTGAGGGTGCTGCGGGAGGGCGTCGCCCTGGGAAGGCTCTCGCACGACACGTTCGTACTGCGGATGGAACTCGCCTTCGCCGCCCGCACCTTGGACGAACTCGCCGCGCTCACCGCCGACCTGCAGACGGAGAACCGTTGGTCGCGGATGCTGTTCGGCACGGTCGAGGCGGTCTCCGGTTTCACCGTGCGGCTGCGCAGGGCGTGGCAGGCCGAGCGGCTGCCCAAACTGCTGCTGCCCCGGCCGGAGCACCGGTATCCGCTGCGCATCGGGCGCGACCCCGCCAGCGGTCTGCGGCTCAGCCACGAGACGGTGTCCCGTGTGCACGCCGAGCTCACCCGCCAGGGCGGTATGTGGGTGCTGCGTGACCTGGGCTCGACGAACGGCACGTCCGTGAACGGTCGGCGGGTGATCGGAGCCGCCGTCGTCCAGGTCGGGGACCAGGTCAGTTTCGGGCGGATGGCGTTCCGGCTCGCCGCGGACTGAGCGGTTCGCTCCGCGGGGTGCGTCGTCTTGGGGCGCGGGTCCGCTGTGGCTGGGCGCGCAGTTCCCCGCGCCCCTGAAGGGGCGCGGAGCTGAAGCCTCCGTCGGCGGCTCCTGCTGATGTGAACGTTTCGGGCGTGCCGTGGTGTTGACGTACCTCCGTAGTCGTGACTCACTGTGCGTACGCCATGCACACCAAGTGAACCGATGGCTCTTCACAGCGGAGGTCAAGACGCTGCCGCCACTCCTCCGCTATCTGTCCGTCGACGAGCTTGGGGTGCGGGCCGCCGCGCTCGTCGACCGCCGCCCACGGGACGCCCGGCTGCGCCAAGTGGGCACGTCACGGGCCGGACTGCCCCTGTTGCTGCTGTCCGTCGGACACGGCAGCCGCCAGGCCCTGATCGTCGCGGGACCCCACGCCAACGAGCCGGTCGGCGGCGCCACCGCGCTGCGACTGGCCGAACGGGCCCTCGCCGACCCCCGGTTGTGCGACGGCGCCGACGTGACCTGGAACCTGCTGTTGTGCCTCGACCCCGACGGCGCCCGCCGCAACGAGGGCTGGTTGTCGGGCCCGTACACCCTCGGCCACTACTTCCGGCACTTCTTCCGCCCCGGCTTCCTCGAACAGCCCGAGTGGCTGCCCGACGGCGCGGCGTCGGCCGCCCTGCCGGAGACGCGCGCCCTGCTCGCCCTCCAGGACGAACTGCGGCCCTTCTTCCAGTGCTCCCTGCACGGCGTCGACGTGGGCGGCGGCTTCGTCGAGCTGACCCGCGACCTGCCCGGACTCGCGCCGCGCCTCGCGCACATCGCGGGGCGCCTGGGCATCCCGCTCGAACTCGGCCCGTACGACACGCTGTACTGGCCCAGGCTCGGGCCCGCGGTCTACCGGATCCCGCCCCCGCGGCGCGGCGACCTGGCCGCGGCCATCACGGAGGCGGCGGTCGAGTCCACCTGGTTCCACCCGCACCCGTACGGCACGGTGACCGCCGTCGTCGAGGCGCCCATGTGGGGCGTGGCGGCCGTGGGGGACTCCTCGGCGCCCGCGGACACCGACGGGGCCCTGCGGGCCGTCAGCCGCACGCTGCGGCGCGACACGGCCCTTCTGAAGGCCCTGCTGGCCCGTATCCGCCCCTCCCTGGGCACGGCTCCGGACGCGGACCGTCTCCTCGCACCGGTCGACGACTATTTACTGGTCTGCCCCGGCCTCGCCGACTCCTGGGACCCCGACACCGGTCCGGACACCGACGCGCGCCCGCTGCCGCCGCTCGACATGGCCCGGCTGACCGCGCTGCGCATCTCCGGGCGGCGGATAGCGCTGCGCACGGCGGGGCTGCTGCGCCAGCTGGTGACCGCCGCCGGGCAGGACCCGTCCGGCGCGACGGCCGACCTGGACCGGCTCATCGACGAGTGGTGCGCGGACTACCACGACGGCCACGGGGCCCGCTGGATCCCGGTGGCGCGGCAGGTCGAGTACCACGCGCGCGTGGTACTCGCCGCGTTCGACCTGGCGCGGCACCGGGAACCCGGCGCGCCTCCGGACGCGAGTCCGCTCGGTACGCCCCCGAGGAGGGCCGAAGTGCCGTTCGAGTGAGTCGGGGTGGGCCTCGGGGCCCGGTGTGCCGATGCACAGGCAATGACGAACACTCACAAAGCGACGGCGGCCGTACGGGCCTGTCTGCTGACCGCCTGCGCCCTCCTCGTGGCGGGTTCGGGGCCGGCCCGGGCGGCGGCGCCCCCGGAGTCGATCGCTGGCAACTGGCTCTACGTCACCGTCACCCGCGGCGACGCCCGCTCCAGTGACACCCGCGGCACCCTGCTGCTGTGCGACCCGCCCCAGGGCCACGCGCACGCGGTACGGGCCTGCGCGGAACTCCGCGCCGCGGGCGGCGACATCGGCCGCATCCCGCCCAAGGAGGTCTACTGCCCGATGATCTACGCCCCGGTGACCACCTCCGCGCGCGGCGAGTGGGCAGGCCGTGCGGTCACGTACAAGGAGACGCACTCCAACTCCTGCGTGATGGCGGCGCGGACGGGGTCGGTTTTCGCCTTGTCGGACTGAGCACCGATCACAGCGAACCGCCGGGCACGCGAGCGAGCCGACCTCCGTCGGGCACGCGCGCAACCGACCTCCGCCAGGCACGCGCGCAAGCCGATCGTCAGGCACGCGCGTGCCGCAAGAAGAGCCCTACGCGCGCGTGCAGCAGGGAGAGCCCCGCACGCGCGCGTGTGCCGCACGACAAGGCCCACGCGCGACGCCGGAAGCGATGCACGTGCGTGCCGCGGAAGGCGGCTCCCACCCTTGCCGCCGGAAGCGATCCACGCGCGCGCGTCCCGAGGAAAGCGACCCCCACGCGCGCGTGCCTCAAGCGCGCGCGTGCCTCAAGCCGCCCGGTCTCTGGCGTGCCGTGCTGCCGCCATCACCGTGCGGCTCTGGTGTTCGACCTGGTGCTCCAGTGGCACCCAGCGCGCCCGGAAGCGCTCGGCGAACGCCTCGCTCCAGGACGCGACCAGGCGCTCCAGAGGGGGCGCGGCGCGGTCGTCGGCCTCCTGGAGGACGCGCAGGAGCATCGCCGCGGCCCGCAGCGGCAGCCGTCGGCCGAACGCGTCCACGCTGCCCACGTACGCCATCGTCGAGTCCGCCGGTGGCGTCCGTGCCCAGTCGCCCGCCAGCCCCGGCACCAGCTCCAGCGCCCACTTGGCGGCGCGCAGCAGCGGTCCGTCCGGCCCGGGCAGGCGCGGCAGCACCTCGGCGAGGACGCTCTCGACCTGGATCGCGTCCTGGAGGAGGCGACGCGCCAGACGTCGCATGGCCGCCGCCGGGGCGGGATGCGGCGCGGGGTCGTCGACCAGGTCGCTCGCCCACATCGGCACCTCGACGACCGCGGTCAGACCGCCGTACCGGTGGGCGTGGTACCAGGTGCTGTGCCGGGCGTCGTCCGGCATGCTCGGGTACGCCAGGTCGGAGCCCGGGGCGGGCATCACATGCACACCCGGCCCGGAGGCGGGCCAGCCGGCGGCGTCCGAGGCGCCCGTCTCCACCGGGATGTTCAGCTCCGCCGCGGACTTGGCGAACGGTTCGGCGAGCCCCGGGATGTCCTTGGTCAACTGCACCCAGCTGCCGCCGAGATCCGTTCCGTGGAGGGTCACCTGGAGGTAGGGGCGCAGTTCGTCGATGACCCGGGTCAGGGCCCGCGTCTCGGGCGGCAGCCGGTCGGGCGGCAGCACGGACGGCGACCACTCGGGCTGCTCGGGCCCCGCCGGACGGAAGAAGCCGAGGTGGTAGTCGAGCAGGGTGCGCGGCGCCGGCGTCACATGGAGACTGGCGCCGTCCGGGTCCGCGCAGAGCAGGAAGTGCCAGGAGGTGTCGGCCCGCAACTCCCGGTCGCGCAGCACCCGTTCGGCCAGCGACAGCAGGGTGGAGCCGCCCGTGGGCTCGTTGGCGTGGGCGCCGGCGACGACCAGAACCGAGCGCGCGGCGTGGCCCACGGAGAGCAGCTGCAGCGGCCGGCCGGCGCGCGAGGAACCGACCTGTCTGAGCGAACACAGACCCGGCCGGTGGGCCGCCAACGCCCGGGCCGAGGAAACGATTTCGGTCACACTGGGGTAGCGCAGCTCCGGCAGGAGACTCACCCCCGACTAGGTCCGCTCCGGCGTCGCCATCCGCAGTACTCCACGGACCGGAGGAACTGTCAAGGACGTGAAGGGGCGCCACCGGGGAGCGCCCAGCAGCATTTACCGGTAGCCGGGGGGCATTTCGCCCCCGGACGGCGGGCGCGGCCCGTGTCCTCCGCCGGGCGCCGCCGGTCAGCCGCCCACCCCGGAGCCGGCGCCGGAGTCGTCGATCCGCTCCAGCAGCACTACGGGCAACGGTCCGAAAAGCTCCTCCACGCGCGCGTGCCCCGTGAACTCCCGCCCCGGAGCGAGCAGGTCCGCCCACCGTCCCGCGGGCAGCGCCAGCACCGTGTCGCGCCAGCCGCCCGCCTCCTCCAGGCGCAGCGACAGCCGGGTGACGGCCGTGACCACCTCCCCGGAGCGCACGAACGCCACACAGTGCGCGGCGCCCGGTCCCGACGCGGGAAGCGGCGCGTAGGTCGCCGAGTCGCCGAAGACGGCGGGCCGCCGCCCGCGCAGCCGCAGCGCGGCCCCGGTGAGTCCGGCCTTCTCGGCGGACAGACCGTCCGGTTCGGCCGGCGGGAAGTCCGCGGGCCGCCGGTTGTCCGGATCCACCAGCGCCCGGTACTCGACCTCCGTGCCCTGGTAGAGGTCCGGCACACCCGGCATCGTCAGATGGACCAGCGCGGCCCCCAGGACGTTCGCGCGCACATGCGGCTCGACGGAGCTCCTGAACGCGGCCACCAGCTGCCCGGGCGTCCCGCACGGCCCCGCCTTGAGGAACTCCGCCACGGCGGCCTCGTACGCGGGATCCTGCTCGGTCCACGAGGTGCCGAGGCCCGCCTCGCGGACGTGCTTCAGCAGCGCGCCCTGGAGCCGCTCCCCGGCCGCGGGACCGAGCCCGACCGCGGTCTGCCACGCGGCCCAGGCCACCTGCGGATCCGGTGCGCCGATCCCTTCGGCCGCCGTCCACCCGGTCACCTCGGCCAGCAGGTCGGCCCAGCGCTCCGGCATCTGCGTGAGCACCGAGATCGCCGCCCGTACGTCGGCGCTGCGCTTCGTGTCGTGCGTGGACAGGACGGTGCCGGTGGCGGGCCAGTCGCGCTGCACGCGCGCGCAGTACGCGTGGAAGTCCTCCGGGGACACGGCCGGGGACCCCGGTTCGCCGCCCACCTCGGTCGCCGACAGCAGCGGAACGTACCGGTAGAACGCGGTGTCCTCCACGGACTTGGCCCGCAGCGCCGACGTGGTCTGCGCGAACCGCGCCCGGAACGCCTCGTACTCGGGTCCTTCGCCGGTCCGGCCGAGCACCAGATCCCGTACGAGATCGACCGCCTGGGCCTCCTCGGGCACCTTGAAGGCCAGGCGGGCCTCGTCCGCGGCCTCCTCGGTGACGACCGTCGCGGCGTCCCCGGAGGTGTAGGGCCGGTAGACCTCCATGCGGACGAGGAGTTCGCGCAGCGCGGTGCGCAGGGCCCAGGGGGCGCGATCGCGCAGCGCGGGGTCGGGCGAGGCGCGGCACAGGCGGTCCGCCTCGCGCGTCAGCCGGTCGACCTCGGCGGCCAGCTCGTGATGGACCACCTTGTACGCGGCCCGTCGCACGGTCGCCTCCCAGACGCCCCCACGGTCGGCCTGGGGGGCCGCGAAACGCCGGTACTGGCCGAGGAGTTCCCCCGCGCCCGCCGGGTCCGTGAAAAGGCCGTCCACGTGCCGCAGCGCGTCGTATCCGGTGGTGCCCGCGACCGGCCAGGCGGCGGGCAGCGGTTCGCCGTCCGCGAGGATCTTCTCGACGACCGTCCAGCGCCCGCCCGTCGCCTCGTTCAGACGGCGGAGGTACGCGTCGGGGTCGGCGAGGCCGTCCGGGTGGTCGATCCGCAGACCGTCGACCACACCCTCCTCCAGCAGCTGGAGGATCTTCCCGTGCGTGGCCGCGAACACCTCCGGGTCCTCGACGCGCACCCCGATGAGCTCCGAGATGCTGAAGAACCGCCGGTAGTTGAGCTCGGTGCGGGCCAGCCGCCACCAGCCCAGCCGGTACCACTGCGCGTCCAGCAGCCGGGGCAGCGGCAGCTTCTCCGTGCCGGCCCGCAGCGGGAACACGTGGTCGTAGTAGCGCAGGACGTCCCCGTCGACCTCCAGGGCCCCTGTCTCCGCGCCGAGCGGCTGCCCCAGCACGGGCAGCAGCATCCGCCCCTCGTGGGCCCGCCAGTCGATGTCGAACCAGCGCGCGTACGGCGAGTCGGGGCCCTCGCGCAGCACCTCCCACAGGGCGTGGTTGTGGCGCGGGGCCATCGCCATGTGGTTCGGCACGATGTCCACCACGAGCCCCAGACCGTGCTCCCGCGCGGTGCGCGACAGAGACCGCAGCCCCGTCTCGCCGCCCAGTTCGTCGCGCACGCGCGCGTGGTCCACGACGTCGTAGCCGTGCCCCGAACCCGGAACCGACTCCAGGACCGGCGACAGATGCAGATGCGAGACGCCTAGCGAGGCCAGATACGGGACGGCCGCCTCGGCCGCCCCGAAGGGGAACTCCGGTTGCAGCTGGAGCCGGTATGTGGCGGTCGGCGCGGCGGGGGCGGCCGGGTCGGGACGCTCAGGTGTCATGGGAACCTACGTACCCGCCTGGGGGCGGTTTGTGCCATCGACACGCTTGCGCTCCGCGGGGGGCGCCGATTGAAGGTGCGGGTCCGCTTTGGCTGGGGTGCGCAGTTCCCCGCGCCCCTAAAGGCGGCGGCGGTGGTAGCTCGTGCNNCGAGCTACCACCGCCGCCAGTCGATCCGGCTAGGCCGGTCGTTGTAGCACCATCATGCTTCTGTCCACCAATGACAGGCGGTCGCCCGCCTGGACCTTCGCGCCTGTGCCTCGTTCCAGGCCGGATGGCCTTGCCGTGTCGACGACTACCTGCCACTGGCGGCCGTGGTTGACCGGTACCACGAACTCCAGGGTCTTTGGAGAGGCGTTGAACATCAGCAGGAAGGAGTCGTCGCTGATGCGCTCTCCGCGTGGTCCCGGTTCCGAGATCGCGTTGCCGTTGAGGAACACCGACAGGGCCCGCGCCTGCGTGGAGTCCCAGTCGCGCTGGGTCATCTCCTCGCCCTCGGGGGTGAACCAGGCGATGTCCGACAGCTCGTCGTGGGTGCCCTCCACGGGCCGGCCGTGGAAGAACCGGCGCCGCCGGAACACCGGATGGTCGCGGCGCAGCCACACCATCGCGCGCGTGAACTCCAGCAGCTCGGCGTCGCCCTCGCCCTCGGTGTTCTCGGGCCACGGCACCCAGGACAGCTCGTTGTCCTGGCAGTAGGCGTTGTTGTTGCCGCTCTGCGTGCGCCCGAACTCGTCGCCGTGGCTGAGCATCGGCACGCCCTGGGAGAGCATCAGCGTCGCGGTGAAGTTCCGCATCTGACGCGCCCGCAGCTCCAGGACCTCCGGGTCGTCGGTGTCGCCCTCGGCCCCGCAGTTCCACGACCGGTTGTGGCTCTCGCCGTCGCGGTTGTCCTCGCCGTTCGCGTCGTTGCGCTTCTCGTTGTACGACACCAGGTCGTGCAGCGTGAAGCCGTCGTGGCAGGTGACGAAGTTGATGGACGCCAGCGGGCGCCGCCCGTCGTCCTGGTAGAGGTCCGAGGAGCCCGTGAGCCGGGACGCGAACTCCGCGAGCGTCTGTGGCTCGCCGCGCCACATGTCCCGTACGGTGTCGCGGTACTTTCCGTTCCACTCGGTCCACAGGGGCGGGAAGTTGCCCACCTGGTAGCCGCCCTCGCCGACGTCCCAGGGCTCGGCGATCAGCTTCACCTGGGAGACCACCGGGTCCTGCTGCACCAGGTCGAAGAACGACGACAGCCGGTCCACCTCGTGGAACTGCCGGGCCAGGGTCGCCGCCAGGTCGAAGCGGAACCCGTCGACGTGCATCTCGGTGACCCAGTAGCGCAGCGAGTCCATGATCAGCTGGAGCACGTGCGGGGAGCGCATGAGCAGCGAGTTGCCCGTCCCCGTGGTGTCCATGTAGTAGCGGGGATCGTCGGTGAGCCGGTAGTACGAGGCGTTGTCGAGGCCCTTGAAGGACAGCGTCGGCCCCAGGTGGTTGCCCTCGGCGGTGTGGTTGTAGACCACGTCGAGGATGACCTCGATACCGGCCTCGTGCAGCGCCCGGACGGCCGACTTGAACTCCAGGACCTGCTGTCCGCGGTCGCCCCAGGAGGCGTACGCGTTGTGCGGGGCGAAGAAGCCGATGGTGTTGTAGCCCCAGTAGTTGTTGAGGCCCATGTCGACCAGACGGTGGTCGTTCACGAACTGGTGAACGGGCATCAGTTCCAGTGCCGTGACGCCCAGTTCGGTCAGGTGTTCGATGATGGCCGGGTGGGCGAGCGCCGCGTACGTGCCGCGCAGCTCGTCGGGCAGCCCCGGGTGCCGCATCGTCAGGCCCTTCACATGGGCCTCGTACAGGAGCGTGTGGTGGTACTCGGTGCGCGGGCGCCGGTCGTCGCCCCAGTCGAAGTACGGGTTGACCACCACGGAACTCATCGTGTGGGGCGCCGAGTCCAGGTCGTTGCGCTTGCCCGGCGCCCCGAAGTGGTAGCCGTACACCTCCTCGCCCCACTCGATGCCGCCGCTTATGGCCTTCGCGTAGGGGTCGAGCAGCAGCTTCGCGGAGTTGCAGCGCTGACCCCTCTCGGGCGCGTACGGACCGTGCACACGGAAGCCGTACCGCTGGCCCGGCATGATGCCGGGCAGGTACGCGTGCCGTACGAACGCGTCGGTCTCGCGCAGCTCTATCGCCGTCTCCGAGCCGTCGTCGTGCAGCAGACACAGCTCGATCCGGTCGGCGGCCTCCGAGAAGACCGCGAAGTTGGTGCCGGCGCCGTCGTACGTGGCACCGAGTGGGTACGCCTGTCCAGGCCAGACCTGCATGGATGCAACTCTTCCAGTTGTGCGGCGTCGCCGGGGGCGACTCCCGCCCGAGTCTCCCCGAAAGTGATGGAACCACCTATGACTTACGTCCCTCTTACCGGACGACCAGTGCATACGCGGTATGCCGAACCAGTGGGACTCGATCGACTCCTAGAGATGCAGGGGGAGTAGGGGGAAATGTGCGCACGATAGTGCACCGCCATCTGGGCAAGGTGGTGGCGGGTGCGGCCATCGCGGTCGCCGGTACCGCCGTCATGGTCGGGATCACCCTGCCGGGCTCGGCGGGCGCCGACGACTCCGGTGGCGGCAACGGGGCCGGCCAGACCTCCCAGCAGGCCGGACAGGGTAAGGACCAGGCTCAGGGGGCCGTACAGCCCGGCGTCGTCGAAGAGGCCCCGGCCGAGGGCGACAAGGGCAAGGGGCGCGACCCGCTCACCGACGACGAGACCGAGCGTGTCGAGAAGCTCGCCCTCGACCGGCAGCTCTTCCGGTCCAGCGAGAACGTCGAGGGCGACAAGGGTCCCCAGCGGATCACCGTCGACCTCGCCGAGCCCGACGAGAGCGAACTGGACGACCCGAACGCGCCGCGCCGCGCCGAGGTGTCGTTCTACGACTACAAGGACGACTCGCTCGTCACCAAGACCGTGAACCTCGACACCGGCAAGGTCGAGGGGACCGACACCCAGCACGGCGTCCAGCCGCCGCTCAGCCGTGCCGAGACCGTCGAGGCCGCACAGCTCCTGATCACCGACCGGCTCGGCGCCGGTCTGAAGGCCGACTTCAAGGACTCCACCGGCAAGGAGCTGACCTCTCCCGACCAGCTGTTGCTCAACAGCATGGTCTACCGGGCGAACGCCGGCACGCCCGCGGCCCTCGCCGACTGCGGCAAGCACCGCTGCCTGCGGCTCTTCGTGAAGGCCAAGAACGGCCCCTGGATCGACAGCCGTGACCTGGTGGTCGATCTGAGCGCCCGGAAGATCGCCAAGGTCGGCTGACCTTCCCTTCCGTTCAGCCTCTCGCGTTCACCGGCCCGGGTTCGGTCCGGTCCGGCGAAGTCCGTCCACTTTTCCAACTTTCCTGCTTGTGCAAGGGAGTCACTTCTTCATGCGCGTGAACACCATCAACCGCGCCCGCAGGCGAACGGCGGTGGGCCTCTCGGTGGCCGCCCTGACCGTCGGCGCCACCACGGCCGCGGGGCCGGCCGTCGCCCAGCCCAAGGCCGCCCCCGCGGCAGCCGCCGACTGCAGCGCGGAGTACAAGATCGAGCAGACGCTCACCACCGGCACCAAGTGGTCGATGTGCTGGCACTACGAGAGCGAGGCCGGGCTCGTCCTGGAGAACATCTCGTACCAGCCCAAGGGCGAAGCGGCCCCCATACGTGTCCTGACGAGCGCGAAGCTCGCCCAGATCCACGTCCCCTACGACGACGGCTCGGTCGAGTACGACGACCTCACCGGCGCCGGATTCGGCCAGGGCCTGATGGACATGGCCCCCGGCGAGTGCCCCGGCGGCACCATCAAGACGGTCAAGGTCCCCGACGCCTGGGACCCGGAGCACCCGAACGTCAAGGGCCTGTGCACCACGACCCGTTCGCGCGGCCACGCCTACCGCATGCAGGGCGACTCGGCGAGCAAGGTCTTCCAGCAGCAGGGCAAGGACCTGCTCGTCTACACCGTCAACCAGGTCGGCTGGTACGAGTACATCACCGAGTGGCGCTTCTCGGACGACGGCGCGATCAACATGAACGTCGGCGCCACCGGCAGCCTCTCGCCCGGTGACTACGACGCCGGTGACGGCCGCGGCTGGCCGATCGGCAAGGGCGCCAAGGCGTACGCCACCAGCCACAGCCACAACGTCTTCTGGCGGCTCAACTTCGGCCTCGACGGCAACTCCAAGAACAAGGTCGAGCAGTACGACTCCGTGGTCAGCCCGCCCGCCGCCAACGGCGAGGCGCCGCGCAACAAGACCACCCGCAAGGCGATCACCAAGGAACTCGCGGGCGACGCCAAGAACATGCGCTGGTGGCGCGTGGTCAGCACGACCGGCAAGAACAAGGACGACCACGCCCGTTCGTACGAAATCGTCCCGGGCGCCACCTCCAAGTACCCGGGCCGCAGCTTCACCAAGCGCGACGTCTATTTCACCCAGTACAAGAAGTGCGAGCAGTTCGCCAGCAACAACCTGCGCAACTGCGGTACGGGAGCCGGTAAGTCCGTCGACAAGTGGGTCAACGGACAGAACCTCACGCACCCCGTGGCCTGGGTGAACATCGGCTTCCACCACGTCGCCCGGGACGAGGACCAGCAGCCCATGCCGGTCCACTGGCAGGGCTTCTCCATCGCCCCGCGCGATGTCACCGCTATGAATCCGCTCACTCCGCCGGAGCTGGCCGATCAGAACGGCAAGCCGGACAACGGTAGTTGAGAAACGACCTGTCCATCCGGCTGCACCGTCGGCCGCTCCCGGAGTACCCTTCCTTGATCGTTGGCTGGGGGAGTGCTCGGGGGAGCGGAAGGCGGTGCGCGGGTGGGGTCCGGAGGGCTGGAGTTGCCCCCTGGTGACGGCGGTCACGAGGGGAGCTCCACGGATGCCCCACCGGGCGCGGTGTCCCTGGCGCGACCGATGGAAATCGGAGCGGAGCTGGACTGGGGCGCCGACGCCTGGCGCGAGGTGCGTACGCGCGCCCAGCGGGCCGGCCGGGCCTACATCTGGCTGAACCTCGTCGAACAGCGGCTGCGCGCGGTCGTGGCCGCTGTTCTGCGCCCGATCTACGAACCCGTCCACGGCGAGGACGACTGGGTGGTCGCCGCCGCCGGACCCGCCGGGCAGGAATGGGTGCAGCGCGCCGTCGCCGTACGCGAAGTCAGCCGCCGCAAGGGCTACTTGCTCGACCCCGCCGACGACAACGTCCTGAGCTTCCTCACGTTGCCCCAGCTGCGCGAGCTGATGGTGCAGCACTGGCCGTGCTTCGAGCCGTACTTCGACGAGCGCAGGGACGTCGAACTCGCCCTGGACGAACTGGAAGTCACCCGCAACGTCGTCTCGCGCAACAGGGCGCTGTCCGAGGCCGTCCTCGCCCAGGCCGAGCGCGCCTCCGCGAAGCTCCTGGAGATACTCGGCGCGGGCAGCGACGTACCGTCCGCGCGCCGGCTTCCCGTCGACGCGGTCGAGAACCTGGTCGGCGACCGGTACGCGGACGTGGTGGGCGTGCACTCGGACCGGGTGCGGCTGATGCGGCAGTTCCCCGCCGAGGACATCTTCGGCGGGGCGCGCCGCCTCGACGCCATCGGCATCGGCCTCAACCTCCTCGTGCAGAACTTCTCCGGACGGCGGCTCGTCAGGCTGGCCGAGTCCGGCTGCCGGGTGCGGCTGCTGTTCCTGAACCCGGCCTCCAGCGCGGTCAAGCGCCGCGAGCGTGAACTCGGCATCAAGCGGGGCGAGTTGAGTCGCTCCGTCGAGATGAACATCCTGCACATGCGCCGGGTCCGGGCCCGGCTGCGCGATCCCGGCGCCTTCGAGATCCAGGTCTACGACGAGACGCCCCGCTTCACGGCGTACCTCGTCGACGGGGACGGCTCGGACGGCATAGCGGTCGTGCAGTCGTATCTGCGGCGGACGCGCGGGATGGAGGCTCCGGTGCTCGTGCTGCGCGGCGGAGGGCGGGTGTTGAAGCCGGACGAGGTCGGCGAAGAAGGGCTTTTCGGGACGTATCGCGAGGAGTTCGAGGTGGCTTGGGCCGATTCACGGCCTGTGTCCTGACAGCTCCCGTGACGGGCCTGTGCCCGGCTTCGCGGCCGGTCCGGTGGCAGGCCTGGTGACGGGGCCTGATGAGCGTCAAGCGGAATGCGGTCGTCGGATTGTCAGTGGCCCATGGGATCGTGGAGGTCATTGGGGGATCGCACCACGAAGAAGGGGGCCGGCATGGGTTGGCACGGGGAATTGCTGGTCGGCTTCGACCTGGAGACGACCGGGACGGATCCGCGCGAGGCGCGCATCGTCACCGGGGCCGTGATCGAGGTCAGGGGGACGGAGCCGGTCGGGCACCGAGAATGGCTCGCCGACCCGGGAGTCGAGATCCCGGCGGACGCGGTGGCGGTGCACGGGATCAGCAACGAAAGGGCGACGGCCGACGGCAGGCCCGCCGACCAGGTGGCCGACGCGATCGCCTCGGTCCTCGTCTCGTACTGGCAGTCGGGCGTCCCGGTCGTGGCGTACAACGCGGCCTTCGACCTGACCCTGCTCTCCGCCGAACTGCGGCGGTACGGACTGCCGTCACTGCGCGACCGGCTCGGCGGAGTCGATCCCGCGCCGGTCATCGACCCGTACACGATCGACCGCTCGGTGGACCGCTACCGCCGCGGCAAGCGGAATCTCGAAGCGGTCTGCGCGGAGTACGGGATCGCGCTCGACTCCGCCCACGACGCCTCGGCGGACGCCCTGGCGGCGGCCCGCCTCGCCGGCGCGATAGCCGCCCGCCACCCCAAGGTCGCGGCGCTCGGCCCGGCGGAACTGCACCGCCGCCAGATCGAGTGGTACGCGGAATGGGCGGCCGACTTCCAGGCCTTCCTGCGCCGCAAGGGGGACGAGACGGCGGTGGTGGACGGGGTGTGGCCGCTGCGGGACCTGGCGGACGCGGACGAGCGGGTCTGAACCGCTCGTTCACGCCGGTCGTTGAGCCTCCTCAGCGCGTTGGCGCTCCGCCGGGAGAGCCTGCTGTATGAGGTTGTCCTCGAGGTGCGGGTCCGCTGTGGCTGGCCGCGCAGTTCCCCGCGCCCCTGAGGGGGCCGTGGCTCGGTGGGCGCGTTCGATCGCCTGGCCCCAGTACGTTCCGGTGACCAACAGGGTCGCGCCGAGGGCGGTCACCGGGGTGAAGTGGTCGCCTGCGAGGGCGATGCCGACCGCGGCGGCCCAGATCGGTTCGGTGCCGAGGAGGAGGCTGGCGCGGCTCGCCGAGGTGCGCTGGACGGCCCAGGTCTGCGCGAGGAACGCGAACACGCTGCAGAACAGGGCGAGATAGAGCAGCTGGGCCCAGCCCGCGACGCCGATGTGGGCGAGCGTGGACAGTTCGCCGGACGCGGGCAGCAGGAACAGCGCCGAGCCGACCAGGGTCTGCACGGTGGTCAGCCGCAGCGGGCGGATCGCACGGTTCACGGTGAGCCGGCCGACGAGTGCCACATGCACCGCCCGGATCAGCGCCGCGGCGAGCATCAGCAGGTCGCCGAGGCGGGGCGCGTGGAAGCCGTTGCCCGACATGAGCAGGCCGACGGCCAGCAGGCACACACCGGCGGCTGCGTAGAAGGGGAGCGGGAGGCCGCCGCGGTGGCCCGAGCGGTCGAGGAGGGGAGTGATCACGATGGTCAGGCTGATGATCAGCCCCGCGTTCGCGGCACTCGTGTGGGCGACACCGTATGTCTCCACCACCAGGACGGCTGCCTGGGTGATCCCCAGAGGCACGCCGATCCGGAGCTCGTCGCGGGTCCATCCGCGGGACTTCCGGTCGGCGGCGACCAGACCGAGACAGGCGAGCGCGGACAGGGCGTACCGCGCGAACAGCACGACCAGGACGGGCAGTACGGCGGTGGCGGTCTGGGCGGACAGATAGCTGGAACCCCAGACGAGGGCTACGAGGAGGAGTACCGCATCGGTACGTCGGGCATCGGGCACGCGCTCACCCTGCACCGTCCACGTCCCTGAAGCCCAGAGCCAACTTCTTAAACGATCCTTTAGCATCCCTACATCGGGGCCGACGCGATCGCTGGGACGAGGACATGGACGAACGGCAGCTGAGGATCCTGCGTGAGCTGGGCGAACTCGGCAGTGTCACCGCGGTCGCCGAGGCGCTGCTCGTGACGCCCTCGGCGATCTCCCAGCAACTGCGGCTGCTCCAGCGCGCGATCCCCGTCCCGCTCACCGAGCGCCAGGGGCGGCGGCTGGCGCTCACCGACGCCGGGCAGGCGCTGGCCGGGGCGGCGATCGAGGTGGAGACGGCGCTGGAGCGGGCCCGGCACACCGTCGCGGAGTTCGTCGACCGGCCGGACGGCGAGGTGTCGGTGGCGGCCTTCCACAGCGCGGCCTCGGCGTTCTTCCCGCTGCTGCTCCAGGCGCTCGCCGCGCCCGGCGGGCCACAGCCGGCCCTCGCCGACGCGGATGTCACGCAGGACGACTTCCCGCCGCTGACCAGGGAGTACGACCTCGTGCTCGCCCACCGCCTCGAACACACCCCGGGCTGGCCGCGCACGGTCACGGCCACCACCCTCCTGCGCGAACCGCTCGACGTGGCGATGCCCGCCGACCACCCGCTGGCCGTCAAACGGCGGCTCACCCCGCGCGATGTGGCCGACCAGCCCTGGATCACGGCACACGACGGCTTCCCGATCGTGGCGACCGTCGACGCCATCGCCACCGCCGCGGGGCGCCGACTCCGTCTCGCCCACCGCATCAACGAGTTCGCGGTGGCCGCCGAGGCCGTCGCCGCCGGCGGGGGCCTCGCCCTGATGCCCCGCTGGACGATGCGCCCGCACCCCGCGCTGGTGCTCAAGCCGCTCAGCGGGGTCCAGGCCCGACGGCACATCGACGCGCTCCACCGCCCCGAACGCACGGCCCGCAAGGCCGTACGGACGGTACTCGCCGAACTGCACCGGGCGGCCGGGACGATCCGCGACCGGAGCTGACCTCTCTTTTTTTTGCGGCTCGGTTCGCCTCCGGGGCGCTACAGCCGGTGTCGAGAGCACGACCGTGCTCGACCCTCCTTCGTCGGGCCTCCGCGCTCCCCCAGACTCCGTCCGGGGGACCCCTGGGCTCTCGACACCGGCGCGCCCCTTCGGCTCACTCGCCCGTCAGGCCAGCTCTTGAAGGGAGGCGGCAGCCCAGGAGAGCGGCCTCAGAAGGGATACCAGCGAACCGTCTCGTCGCCGTCCCGCAATGACGCCACCCGGCGCTCGAACTCCGCCAGTGCCTTCGGATTGCTCGGTGCGTGCTGGGAGACCCAGGCGCAGCTGGCCGTCTCGCGGGCCCCGCGCAGCACCCCGCAGCCGTCCCACTCGCGTACGTCCCAGCCGTACGTCCGGGTGAACGCGTCGTACGCCTCGGCGGGCAGCCCGTACCGGTCGCGGGACAGCGCCATGACCACGAGGTCGTGTTCGCGCAGGTCGGTGGAGAAGGTCTCAAGGTCGACCAGGACCGGCCCGTCGGGGCCGATGTGGACGTTGCGGGGCAGCGCGTCGCCGTGGATCGGGCCCGGCGGCAGATGCGGGGTGAGTGCGGCGGCGGCCGTGGCGAAGCCGTCGCGCCGGTCCCGCAGGAACGCGGCGTCCGCCGGATCGATCGCGTCGCCCGCGAGCCGCAGCCACCGCTCGACGCCGCCCAGCAGCTCGCGGCGCGGCAGCGTGAAGGCGGGGGAGGGCAGGGCGTGCACCAGGCGCAGCAGTTCGGCGAGATCGCGGGGTTCGGCGGGACGTACGGGAGCGGGCAGCCGGTGCCACACCGTCACCGGGTGACCGGCCACGGACCGCGCCTCGGACTCGGCGGCCCGCACCGCGGGGACGCCCGCCTCGGCGAGCCAGACGGCGATGGCCAGCTCCCGCCGAGCCCGGTCGAGCAGCTCGGCGTCGCGGCCCACCTTGACCACCAGGTCACCATCGGCGAACACGGCGTTCTCACCCAGCGCGAGCAGCTCCGCGCCCCGGCCGAACCCCGCCTCGGCGAGCACGCCCCGCGCCTGTGCCTCGTCCATCACTCGCCTCCCGTGGAGCCCTTGGTTCCCGTCCGGTTGTCCTGCGGTTCTCGTCGCGTCGGCGGTCGAGATCACGCCATACGCCGCCCAGTGTCGCATTCACACTGGTGAGAGCCCTCGGGAGGGTGTGTGCGCTGTCTTGACGGCGTGTCAGTACGTCAGCACGATGACGGGGGCCGCCGGGACGGCCAGATCCGTACGAGCCGCCCAGAGGAGCTGATTCCGTGACATCGGCGACCGTGAGGAAGCGGTCAGTGAAGCGGGCGGCGAGGGGCGCGCCGGGCGGAGACGGAGGCCGCGGTGCAGGGGTCCGTCTCGTCGACCACGGCGCCTGGTTCCTGGTGCTGCCCGCGCTGATCCCGATCCTGGTGCTCAGCGTCGGACCACTCCTCTACGGCATCGCGCTGGCGTTCACCGACTCCCAGTCGGGCCGCACCGAGCCCACACAGTGGATCGGGACCCTCAACTTCCAGGACCTGCTGCACGACACCCTGTTCTGGGACTCGTTCCGGATCGGTCTGCTGTGGGCGGTGGGGGTCACGGTCCCGCAGTTCCTCCTCGCCCTCGGCCTCGCCCTGCTGCTCAGCGAGAACCTCCGCTTCCGCTGGCTGGCGCGGTCGCTCGCGATCATTCCGTGGGCGATGCCCGAGGTGGTCGTCGGCATCATGTGGCGGCTCGTCTACAACCCGGACGCGGGCATCCTCAACGAGACGATCCGCGACCTGGGCCTGGGCGATGGCCGCGACTGGCTGAGCGGCCTGGCCACCGCCCTGCCCGCGGTGATCGTGGTCGGCGTCTGGGCGGGCATGCCCCAGACGACGGTCGCCCTGCTCGCCGGACTGCAGAACACACCGCGCGAACTGCACGAGGCCGCCGCGATGGACGGCGCGGGCGCCTGGCGCCGCTTCCGCACGGTGACCTGGCCCGCCCTCAAACCGGTCGCGCTCGCCATCACCGCGCTCAACTTCATCTGGAACTTCAATTCATTCGCCCTGGTGTACGTCCTGACCAACGGCGGTCCCGGCGGGCGCACCCGGCTGCCGATGCTGTTCGCCTACGAAGAGGCCTTCCGCTACGGGCAGTTCGGGTACGCGGCGGCGATGGGGTGTGTGATGGTCGCGGTGATCTCGGTGATTCTCGCGCTCCATCTGGTCGGCCGGCTGAGGGGAGGCGAGGACGCGTGAGGACTCGGAAATCGGCTCGCGCGGGCCAGTACCTCGCGCTCCTCGCCTATCTCGTATTTCTCGCCTTCCCCTTTCTCTGGCTGATCTCCACCGCCTTCAAACCCCCGCGCGAACTGGGGAGTCTGCATCCGACCTGGATCCCGAAGGACCCGACCCTCGCCAACTTCCGGCAGGCCTTCGACGAACAGCCGCTGCTGGACGCCGCGTTGAACTCCCTGACCGCGGCGGTCGGCGCGGCGGTGATCGCCGTACTGATCGCGACCCCGATGGCGTACGTCATGGCCCGGCACCGCACCCGGCTCGCGAGGGCCGCGACCGGCTGGGTCGTGGTCAGCCAGGCGTTCCCGTTCGTGCTGGTGATCATCCCGCTGTTCCTGGTCCTGAAGAACCTGCGGCTGATCAACTCCGTACCGGGTCTGATCATGGTGTACGTCGTGTGGGCGCTGCCGTTCGCGCTGTGGATGCTCGTGGGGTACGTACGGGCCGTGCCGACCGAACTGGAGGAGGCCGCGGCGGTGGACGGAGCAGGCAGGCTGCGGACGCTGGTCTCGATCACCGCGCCGCTGCTGGCGCCGGGGATCGTCGCCACGGCGCTGTTCGCCTTCATCAGCGCGTGGAACGAGTTCTTCTTCGCGCTGGTGCTCCTCAAGACCCCGGAGAAACAGACCCTTCCGGTCGTCCTCACGCACTTCATCGGCGCGGAGGGCGTGGCGGACCTCGGGCCCCTCGCAGCCGCCGCGTTCCTGGCGACCCTGCCCTCTCTGGTCGTCTTCGCGGTCATCCAGAAACGGATCACGGGCGGGATGCTCGCCGGGGCGGTGAAGAGCTGATGCGCACGAAACGGCTTCTCGCGATGGTGGTGGCGCTGCTGCTCATGGGCAGTGCGGCCTGCACCGGCGGTGACGGCGGTTCGGAGGACGGCAGGATCACCCTCCGCTTCCAGTCCCTCGCCTGGCAGGAGGAGTCCGTCGACGTCAACAAGGAACTGGTGAAGGAGTGGAACGCCACCCATCCCGACGTCAAGGTCGAGTACGTACAGGGGAGTTGGGACAGCGTCCACGACCAGCTGCTCACCTCATTCGAGGGCGGTGAGGCGCCGGACATCATCCATGACGCCTCGGACGACCTCGCGGACTTCGCGTACGGCGGGTACCTCGCGGATCTGCGTGAGCTGCTGCCGGAGCGGCTCAAGTCCGATATTCCGCAACGGAGTTGGGAGACCGTGACCTTCGGGGACGGGATCTACGGCGTGCCGTTCCTCCAGGAGCCGCGCGTCCTGATCGCCAACGCCAAGTGGCTGCGGGAGTCGGGCGTACGGATTCCCACGCCCGAAAGGCCCTGGAGTTGGGACGAGTTCAGGGCGATCACCGATGAACTGGGTGATGGGGACGGGAAATACGGTGTGGCCTGGCCGCTGAAGGAGCCCGTGTCGGCCACGCTCAACCTGTCGCTGTCGACCGGTGGGCAGTTGTTCCACCGGGGCCCGGACGGCAAGGTCCGGATCCGGTTCGAGGCGGGTGACCAGGTGGTGCCCCGGACCATTCACGACCAGGTCAACACCGATGGCAGCGCGTCGAGTTCGACGCTCGGCAGCGGCGGGTCAGACACGCTGCCCGGCTTCTTCGGCGGCAAGTACGCGATGGTTCCGCTCGGGTTCTCCTACCGGCAGCAGATCGTGCAGCAGGCACCGAAGGGCTTCGAATGGCAGGTGCTGCCCGCGCCGGCCGGTGCGGATGGGCTCACCCAGGGGGTGAGCCCCCAGACGCTGTCCGTCGCGGAGGACAGTCCGCACAAGGAAGAGGCCGCCGCGTTCATCGACTTCCTGCTCCAGCCGCGGAACATGGTGCGGCTCGCGCTCGGCGACTGGATGCTGCCGACCGGTACGGGGGCGCTCCGGGATCCGGCGCTGCGGGTCGAGGAGGACGGGTGGGCGGTCGGGGCGGGGCTTGCGCGGTATTTGCGGTCGGCGCCGGCGCAGTCCGTGCGGGGGTATCCGGAGTGGAAGGACAAGGTGGCTACGCCTGCGTTCCAGGAGTACTACAGCGGGGCCATTGGGCTTGGTGAGTTGCGTGAGCGGTTGGTGGGGGACGGGAATCTGGTGCTTGCGCGGTACCAGAGGTGACGGTTCGCTGCCGCTGGGCCTGGGGGGATGAAAAAGATTGCGCCGTTCCCCGCGCCCCTTGGGGGTGGGCCTCTGGATGGATGTGCGGGGGCGGATCTGGGAGGTGCGCGGTTCCTCGCGCCCCTAGAGGCTAGAGGTGGGTCCCTGGAGGAATGTGCGGGGGAAAATCGGTTGGCCGGGGCTGGTCCGGATGGCTAGCGTGCCGGGTGTGGGTATCAATGCGATTTTTTCTTCCGGTCTTGGCCGGGGCTGCGCGTATGCGATTCGGATGCGTCGTGCCCCCAGTGCCCTGACCGGCCCGGGGTTCTGCGCTCGCTGACGGCTTTTGCCGCAGGGGTGCCCCCTCTTACGTACGCCTTTAAGCAGGTGCGCGGCTGACGCGTGCCCGCTTGTGCGCGTCCTTCTTCTTGCCTTCCGGTCGGGGCCTTCGTCTGCCCGTTTTCGTCCTCACGGAAGACAAGGACCGCAGGCCATGGCCCGCCCCACCCACGTTTCGCGCGCGCTCTCGCAGAACTTCCTCACCGACCGCGCCACCGCAGACCGCTTCGCCCGGCTCGCCGTACCGGGGCCGCACCATCCGCCCCTGCTGCTCGAAGTGGGCGCGGGCAAAGGCGCGTTGACCGAGGTGCTCGCCCCCCGCTGCCGGGAACTGCTCGCCTACGAGATCGACCGACGGCTCGTGCCCGCCCTGCGCGCCCGCTTCTCCGGGACGCCTCAAGTGCGGGTGATCGGCGGTGACTTCCTTGCCGCGCGGCCACCGGGCGGCCCCTTCTCCGTCGCCGGGAACGTGCCCTTCTCGCGTACCGCGGACGTCGTCGACTGGTGTCTGCGCGCGCCCGGCCTGATGGACGCCACGCTCCTGACCCAGCTCGAATACGCCCGCAAACGCACCGGGGACTACGGGAGTTGGACTCTGCTCACCGTCCGCACCTGGCCGCGCTACGAGTGGCGGTTCCTCGGGCGGGTCACCCGGACGAGATTCCGGCCGGTGCCCCGGGTCGACGCCGGAATCGTACGCATCGAACGACGCCGTACCCCGCTGCTCGACCGGACCGCGTACGACGACTGGGGGCACCTGGTCGAGCTGGGCTTCTCGGGGGTCGGTGGTTCGCTGCACGCCTCGCTGCGCAGGGCCCATCCGAGGCGCCGGGTGGATGCCGCGTTCCGGGCCGCGCGTCTCGACCCGCGAGCGCTCGTCGGGGAGGTGCCGCCCGAGCGGTGGCTGGGGCTCCACGACGTGCTGGCGGCGCGATGAGCCGCGTACGACGGGAGGCCGCAATTGAGTTGTACGAGACGTCTCGTCTTGCTTATGGTCGGCTCATGCCCACCCCGCACCCCGCCCACATCGCCATGTTCTCCATCGCCGCCCACGGGCACGTGAACCCGAGCCTTGAGGTGATCCGGGAGCTCGTCGCCCGCGGACACCGGGTCACGTACGCGATTCCGCCCGCCTTCGCCGAGAAGGTCGCGGAGACGGGCGCCGAGCCGAAGCTCTGGAACACGACCCTGCCGTCCCCCGACGACGACCCCTCGGCATGGGGAACCACGCTCCTGGACAACGTGGAACCCTTCCTGGCCGACGCGATCCAGGCGCTTCCGCAGCTCATCGAGGCGTACGAGGGCGACGAACCGGACCTCGTACTGCACGACATCGCCTCGTACCCGGCCCGTGTCCTCGCGCACCGCTGGGGCGTCCCGGCCGTCTCGCTCTCGCCGAACCTCGTCGCCTGGGAGGGGTACGAGGAGGAGGTCGCCGAGCCCATGTGGGCCGAGCCGAAGAAGACCGAGCGGGGCAGGGCGTACTACGCGCGCTTCCAGGCGTGGCTGGACGAGAACGGGGTCGCCCAGGACCCCGACACGTTCGGCGGCCACCCCTCCCGCTCCATCGTCCTGATCCCGAAGGCCCTCCAGCCGAACGCCGACCGGGTCGACGAGTCGGTGTACACCTTCGTCGGCGCCTGCCAGGGCGACCGTGCCGCCCAGGGGGAGTGGCGGCGGCCCGACGGTGCCGAGCGCGTCCTCCTCGTGTCCCTGGGTTCCTCCTTCACCAAGCAGCCCGCGTTCTACCGCGAGTGCGTGAAGGCGTTCGGCGATCTGCCGGGCTGGCACATGGTGCTGCAGGTCGGCAAGCATGTCGACCCCGCGGAGCTCGGCGAGGTGCCGGGGAACGTCGAAGTGCGGGACTGGGTACCGCAGTTGGCGATCCTCAAGCAGGCCGACGCCTTCGTCACGCACGCGGGCGCCGGCGGCAGCCAGGAAGGACTGGCCACGGCCACGCCGATGGTCTGCGTGCCCCAGGCCGTCGACCAGTTCGGCAACGCGGACATGCTTCAGGGGCTCGGTGTCGCCCGGCACCTGCCGATGGAGGAGGCGACGGCCGAGACCCTGCGCGAGGCCGTACTCACGCTCACCGGAGACCCGGACGTCGCGCGGCGGCTCAAGGAGATCCAGGCGGGAATGGCGACCGAGGGCGGCACCGCACGCGCGGTGGATCTGATCGAGGCGGAAATCCCCAAGAGCACGACGGGCGCATGACCGAAGCTTTACCGAGACCGGAAGGGGCGTGATGCGGTGACCGTCCGCGAAATCGCGTGACCGTCCGCGAGCCGGGGTGACCGTCCGCGAACTCCGAATTCCCACGGGTCACGGTTGTACGCCAACGGTGAAGCCATGGCGCCCTTTGGATAACGGGACGGTCATTCGATAACGCTCGGATAACGCCGCATCCGCCCGATCGGGGCATCGACCGGGTTACTGGGTACGACGGTTACCCCCTGTCGAAGGTTGCACAGGTCACTTCTTGTTCCTTGTCTGAACACCTTCTTAGCGTGAGGTGAACTCACTACGAACGCTGGGAAGTTGATCTATGCGCCGAGACATACCGCCCCTCGCCGAGGTGCGACGCATCACCGAGAAGAAGCGTGACGCGTGGTGGACCGTGCTGCTCGTCGACCCGGTGGCCACGCCGCTGGTGAGGCTCACGGCGATGCGTACGAGGATCACGCCGAACCAGATCACCTGGGGGGCGTTCGTGCTCGGCCTGGTCTCGGCGGCCTGCTTCGCCTTCGGCGACTGGCGGTGGCTGATCGCCGGCGCCCTCGTCTACCACCTGAGTTTCATCCTCGACTGCATGGACGGGAAGGTGGCCCGGCTGACCGGCCAGGGCTCCGTCTTCGGGGCCTGGCTGGACTTCATCTTCGACCGTATCCGGGTGGCGCTGTGCGGGGTCGCGCTGATGGCCGGGCAGTACGACCGCACCGGTGACACGGTCTATATCTGGCTGGCGCTCGCGGTCGTCGGCCTCGACACGCTGCGGTACATCAACTCCCTGGAGATTTTCAAGATCCGCTACAACATGCGCAAGCAGATCAAGGCGCGGGTGCGGGAGGCCCGCCGCGCGGAGAACTCCGCCGAGGTCGCCTTCATGGAAGACCTGTTGCGCAACAATCCCTCGGCGGACATCGAACACGACATCCGCAAGACGTCGACCGTGTCCGCAGTGGGTACCGAAGCGGGTACCGAAGCGGGTTCCGAAGCAGGCTTCGAACCGGACTCCGAGCCGGGCTCCGAAGCGCACTCCGTACCGGGTTCCGAACCGCGCTCCGAAGCGGGCTCCGAAGAAACCGCCGACTCTTCCCAGAAGCCCCAGGAGATGCCCCAGGGCCAGGTCATCGACCTCCAGCAGGAGTTCCGCCACCGATTCCCGGTCTATCTCCGGATGCGGTCCTTCCTCCTGCGCCACCGGATTCGTACGCACCTGGTGAGTGGTATCGAATTCCAGATGGGCGTCTTCATCGTCGGCCCGCTCCTCGACGCGGTCATCGAGGCGACCCTGGTCTCCGGCGCCCTGCTTCTCGTCTTCGAACTCGCCATCATCTACAAGCTGTTGCTCTCCACCCGTGACTTCACCCGCACCATCGACTCCTTCGACCGGGACGAGGTGGCCACG